>NZ_JARVRO010000009.1:0-181376 GCF_030209645.1 Curtobacterium sp. ME-Dv--P-122a | reverse complement strand
GTCGGTCAGCAGGCTCCCCCGCCGCGTCGGTCAGCAGGCTCCCCCGCCGCGTCGGTCAGCAGGCTCCCCCGCCGCGTCGGCTAGCCCGCCAGCTCGCCGTCGGCCGGGTCGCAGCTGACCTCGGACCACACCGCGTCGAGCGACAGCCCGACCACACCCGCGACCGACGCGATGGTCGAGAACGCCGGCGTCGCGATGCGGCCGGTCTCGATCTTCCGGAGCGTCTCCGGCGAGATCCCCGCGGCCAGGGCGGTGTCCACGATCGACCGCGGACCACGGGCACGACGGAGCAACGCACCGAGGCGACGACCGCGCGCGACCTCGTCGGGGCGGAGTGGTAGACGGACCATGACCACATAGTAATACCGGTATGATCATCGGCGTGATCGAGATCCTGACCCCCGCCGAGGTCGACAAGGGCCGCGCCACCGGAGCCCTCGTCGGCACGATCCTGCAGACCCTGCGCGAACGCACCCGCGTCGGCACGAACCTGCTCGAGATCGACCGGTGGGCGAAGCAGATGATCGAGGCCGCCGGTGCCGACTCCTGCTACGTCGACTACGCACCCTCGTTCGGCCGCGGCCCGTTCGGCCACCACATCTGCACGGCCGTGAACGACGCCGTCCTGCACGGGCTGCCGCACGACCAGGTGCTGCAGGACGGCGACCTGCTGACCCTCGACCTCGCGGTGTCCCTGGACGGCATCGCCGCCGACGCCGCGATCAGCTTCGTCGTCGGTACCGCACGCCCCGAGGACCTCGCACTCATCGACGCCACCGAACGCGCGCTGGCCGCGGGCATCGCCGCGGCCGGACCGGGCGCCCGCATCGGTGACCTGTCCCACGCGATCGGCACCGTGCTCGAAGCCGCGGGCTACCCGGTGAACGTCGAGTTCGGCGGGCACGGCATCGGCTCGACCATGCACCAGGACCCGCACGTGTCGAACACCGGGCGCCCCGGCCGCGGCTACACGCTCCGACCCGGGCTCCTGCTCGCCCTCGAGCCGTGGGTGATGGCGGACACCGACGCCCTGGTCACCGACGCCGACGGGTGGACCCTGCGGAGTGCCACCGGAGCGCGGACCGCCCACACCGAGCACACCATCGCGATCACCGAGGACGGCGCCGAGGTGCTCACGCTCCCCCGCTGACCGCCCCGACGACCTCGACGGGCAGGCCACCCGCGGCGACGACGAGCACGACGTCCGGTGCGGGGTACAACACGGTGAGCGGTTGTTCGGCACCCTCGAACCGGGCGGTGCCGGCGGCCACGTCGACCTCCACCGCGAGCGGGTCGACGCGCAGCCCGCGTCCGTCGCGTTTCAGCACGGCCTCCTTCGCCGCCCACGCCGTGGCGAGGAGCGCCGGGTCCCCGTCGGCGCGACGGAGCTCGTCCGGGGTGAAGGCATCGAGCGGCGCGGCGGCGACCCGCGACACTCGTTCGACGTCGACACCGAGTGCCGACGGTCCGACCGCGAGGGCGACGACGCCCGGTGCGCGCGACAGGCTCACACCGACCGAGACGCCCGCGACGGTCGCCCACGGACGACCGTGGTCGGTCCCCGCGCAGTGCGGACAGACGCGCCCCGCGCGCACGACGACCGGCTCGACGCCGGTCGCCGACGCGACGGCGGCGACCAGGGCCTCCCGGTCGTCCGCGCGGTCAGCAGCCGGCGTCCGGAGCGTCACCGTGACGGTCTGGAGGCGCGACCCACCGACCGGGGCAGCGCCCGTCGGTCGTGTGGTCGCGCCCAGAGCGGATCAGGCGTGCGTCAGCGCGATGAGCGCGACGTTCATGGTGCTGTACTGCCCCTCGGAGCGGGTCGCCTGGCGAACTCGTCCGCGCAGGACCTCGTAGCGGCCGTCGTGCTCGCGCACGAAACCGATCACGCCCGTCGCCGGAGTCGACACCCGGTGGTAGCCGTCCTCGAGCGGGACGACCTCGGTGCTCGTGGTGCGTTCCATCGTTCTTCCCCTTCCGTTCATCCTCGAACAGTGGCGCCAGCATACCCCGGTACGGGGGACAAGACGTCCACAGGAAGCACGGTCCGGAGCGTTCCCCCAGAGTCTGGCGGTGCCCCTGCGTGGCCTGGATAGACTCCGGGCGACAGCGCACTCGTGGCGCGGTCCGGTGCGGTGCCACGGGGTACCGACCGGCGACGGACGGAGGACGGATGCGAGCGGTCCAGCACGGATCGGGCACGGACGGATCGAGCGGGCACAGGGGGACAACGCGGCTGTGGAGCCGTGTGACGGCCGCCCTCGTCGCGATGCTGATCGTCCTGGCTCCGGCAGCGACCGCCCACGCCACGGCGCCCGTCGACCTGAGCGGCGCGTACGTCCTCGACGAGGCCGACGCGCTGACCGCATCCCAGCAGTCGAAGGTCGAGCAGGCCGTGCAGGACCTGTACTCCGAGACGCAGACGCAGCTGTACGTCGTGTTCGTGCCGTCCTTCACCGACCCCACCGACCACACCGAGTGGGGTCGGGCGGTGCTCGAGCAGAACCAGATCGACAGCGACGGCATCCTGCTCTCGGTCGCGGTCACCGAGCGCAACTACGACGTGCAGCAGACGAACGAGACCGCGATCTCCTCGTCCGACGTGGAGAACGCCGTCAACGACGCGCTGCTCCCCGAGCTCAAGCAGGGCGACTGGTCCGGCGCCGCCGTGGCCTTCGCCGACGGGCTGACCCAGTCGCAGGCCCCGGTGGACCTGACCTGGCTGTGGATCCTGCTGCTCGTCGTGGTCGTCGGGCTCGTCGTCGTGGTCCTGGTCATCCGGACCCGCAACAAGCGCCGCACCGCCGCAGCGACCGAGGCGCAGGAAGCCTCGCTCGCCGACCTCGAACGCACCGCCGGCGGCGCCCTGGTCACCATCGACGACGAACTCCGCACCGCCGAGCAAGAGGTCGGGTTCGCGAGCGCGCAGTTCGGCCCCGACGCCGCCAAGCCCTTCGCCGACGCCGTGCAGGCCGCCCAGCGCGAGGTCCGCAAGGCCTTCACGATCCGGCAGCAGCTCGACGACGACATCCCCGACACCCCCCAGCAGCGCGCCGAGTGGGCGAACCAGATCATCGTCATCTGCGAACGGGCGCACGCCGCGATCGAGGAGCAGACCGAGGCGTTCGACCAGCTCCGCTCGCTCGAGGACGGCATCGAGGACGCCGCCGCGTCGCTCGCCCAGGCCGTCGCCGCCGCGCCGGCCTCGGTCGGAGCCGCAGCCGCTGCGCTCGACCGTGTCCGCGCGCGCTACACCGGCCGCACCCTCGCGACCGTGGCGAACAACGTCGACCAGGCCCACCAGGTGCTCGCCTTCGCCACCGAACGCTCGAACGCCGCCACCGCCTCCATCGCGGCCGGCGACAAGGGCGAGGCGGTCGTCGCCGTGCGCGACGCCCAGCACGCGCTCGCGCAGGTGCAGCAGCTCACCGACGGCGCACTCGCCGCCGAGCAGTCCTTCGACGAGGCCACCGCCCGCGCCGAGGCGATGCGCATCGACATCCAGGGCGACGTCGCCGCCGCCCGCAGCCTGCGCTCGGGCGGGCCGGACCTCGCCGCCGCGGTCACCCGCGCCGAGGCCGTGCTCCGCCAGGGGCTCGACCCGAAGGACCCCGTGGCGGCCGTCGACGCGCTGACCCGGGCGAACACCGAGATCGACCAGGCCATCGCCGCGGCGCGGGGTGCCGAGGAACAGCGCCAGCGGGCCACCCAGGCGCTCGACGCGGCCCTGCGCGATGCCCGGAACCGGATCAGCCAGGCCCGCGACTACGTCTCCCTGCACCGCGGCGGCATCGGCCCGACCGCCCGGACCCGGCTGTCCGAGGCCCAGCGCGCCTACGACGACGCCGTCGAGCTCGCCCCGAGCAACCCCGGCCAGGCACTCAACGCCGCCCGCGCTGCCGAGCAGTACGCGGCCGCCGCGATGGATGCCGCCAACGACGACCTCGGCGGCTGGGGCGGCGGCCAGGGCGGTGGCGGTGGTGGTGCCCAGCTCGGCGGCCTCGTCACCGGACTCGTCCTCGGCGGCCTGCTCGGCGGACGCGGCGGCAGCTACGGCGGCGGCTCCTTCGGGGGCGGCGGCTTCGGCGGCGGCGGGGGCTTCAGCGGCGGTGGCGGCTTCGGCGGAGGCGGCGGTGGGGGCGGCGGCGGCTTCTCCGGCGGCGGCCGCTTCTGACCCGACGCACTCCCCCGGCACCCAGAACCAGACACGACCCGACAACACCGTCCACAGGACTTCCACGAAAGGGAACAGCAATGGCCAAGCAGACCATCTTCGGACGCATCTCCACCCTCGTGCGCGCGAACATCAACCAGATCATCGACGACGCCGAGGACCCGCAGAAGATGCTGGACCAGCTCGTCCGCGACTACACGAACAACATCGCCGACGCGAAGACCGCGATCGCGCAGACCATCGGCAACGTGCGCCTGCTCGAGCAGGACCACGAAGAGGACAAGAAGGCCGCGGTCGAGTGGGGCCAGAAGGCCGCCAACGCCTCCACCGCCGCCGACAAGTACCGCTCCGAGGGCAAGTCGGCCGAGGCGGACAAGTTCGACAACCTCGCCAAGATCGCGATCGGCAAGCAGATCGCCGCCGAGCAGGAGGTCAAGGACGCCGAGCCGAACCTGGCGTCGCAGAACGAAGCCGTCGAGAAGCTCAAGACCGGTCTCGCCGGCATGGAGCAGAAGCTCGAGCAGCTCCGCGCGAAGCGGGACAACCTCGTCGCCCGCTCGAAGACCGCCGAGGCGCAGTCCCGCGTCAACGACGCCCTCGGCAACATCGACGTGCTCGACCCGACGAGCGACCTCGGCCGCTTCGAGGAGAAGGTCCGCCGCGAAGAGGCGAAGGTGCTCGGCCAGCAGGAGCTGCAGTCGTCCAGCCTCGACGCCCAGTTCGAGAGCCTCGAGGACGTCGGCAAGGACGCCGAGGTCGAGGCACGGCTCGCCGCGCTGAAGTCCGGCGGATCCTCGAGCATCTGACGAACGCCCTGACGACGCCGGACCCCAGCTGACAGACTGAGACGATGCATTTCCTCGTGGTCGGTCAGTGGCAGGGTTCGGCGTCGTCACGCGCGATGCGCCTCGGGGACGGTGCGTCGGCGATCGCGGCCGACCTCCCCCGGGCGTCCACCACCGTGGTCGACGTCCCGGCCGGAGCGGGTGACCGCCTCGAGACCGCCGTCGCCCGCTACACCTCGGTGCTCGCCGTCTCGGAACGCGTCGCCGAGGAGACCGCCGTCGCCACCGAACCGGTGCTCGTCGTCGGCGGTGACGGCGCCAGTGTCCTCGGCGCGACCGCCGCCCTCGCACCGGACACCGCGTTCGTCCGGATCTCCGGGTCCAGCGGGTACCGCGCGCTCAACCGGGCCCAGCCCGTCGCCGCCGAGACCGCCGCCCTGCGCCTGCTGGTCGACCGCCCCGACGACCTGTTCCCCGGCCTGCCGGTAGTGCCGGCGTCCTCGGTCGTCGTCGCGGGGGTCCGCGGCGTCGAGGACGCCGAACGGGCCGCCCTCGACAAGGCCGGGATCGTGCACCTGGACGTCGACGCCGCCACCCCGGACGCCGTCGCCGCAGCGGTCGAGCGGACCGGTGCCGCATCGGTCTTCGTGCACGTCGACCTCGACGTCCTCGACCCGTCCGAGGTCGACGGGCTGCTCGAACCCGTGCCGTTCGGCCTCGACGGCGCAGCGCTCGTCGAGCGCATCCAGGCCGCGACCCGCGGCCGCCGCCTCGTCGGCGCCGCGCTCACCGGATTCGCCCCCGTCGACCCGGACCGGGCGGTGGACGACCTCGGCGTGATCCTGCGCGTCGTCGGAGCGGTGACCAGCGCCTCCCGGGTGGGCTGACCACGCTCACGACGCGACCGGCGGACCCCCTGCCGGTCCGCGTACGCTCGGCAACATGACGGACTACGACCTCATCGTGATCGGAGCCGGCGCTGTCGGCGAGAACGTGGCGGACTACGCCAGGAAGCGCGACCTGTCGGTCGCGATCGTGGAGGCCGAGCTCGTCGGCGGCGAGTGCTCCTACTGGGCGTGCATGCCCTCGAAGGCGCTCCTGCGCAGCGGACACGCCCTCGCCGCCGCCAAGCGGCTCGACGGTGCGAAGCAGGCCGTGACCGGCACGCTCGACGCCGCCCACGTGCTCGCCCGCCGCAACTCGTTCACCTCCGACTGGAAGGACGACAGCCAGGTCTCGTGGCTCGAGTCCGCCGGCATCGACCTGATCCGCGGGCACGCCCGCATCACCGGCCCGAAGACCATCGACGTCGACGGCGAGACGCACACCGCGCGCGCCGCCGTCGCGGTCGTCACCGGATCCCTGCACACGCTGCCCCCGGTGCCCGGTCTCGCCGAGGCGAAGCCGTGGGGCACCCGCGAGGGCACCAGCGCCCAGCAGGTCCCCGAGAGCCTGCTCGTCATCGGCGGCGGCGTCTCCGGCTCCGAGCTCGCGACCGCGTGGGCGTCCCTCGGCGCGAAGGTCACCCTCGTCGCCCGGCACGGTCTGCTCGGCGGCATGGAACCCTTCGCCGGGGAACTCGTCGCCGACTCCCTGCGCGAACTCGGTGTCGACGTCCGCACCGGCGTCAACCCGGTCCGGGTCGACCGCGACGAGCACGGTCTCGTCACCACGGAGCTTGACGACGGCACAACGGTCATCACGAGCGAGGTGCTCGCCGCCACCGGCCGCGCCGCCCACACGCGTGACCTCGGGCTCGAGACCGTCGGCCTGACCGCGGGCGACTGGCTCGACGTCGACGACACCATGCTCGTGCACGGCACCGACTGGCTGTACGCCGTGGGTGACGTCAACCACCGCGTCCTGCTCACCCACCAGGGCAAGTACCAGGCGCGTGCCGCCGGCGAGGCGATCGCGGCCCGGTACCAGGGCACGCCGCTGCACACCGAGCCGTGGGGTGCACACGTCGCCACCGCCGACCACGCAGCCTCGCCGCAGGTCACCTTCACCGACCCCGAGGTCGCGAGCGTCGGCCTGACCGAGGCGAAGGCCCGCGAGCAGGGGCTGAACGTCCGCGCGGTCGAGTACGACCTCGGTGCGATCGCCGGGTCCTCCCTGCAGGCCGACGGCTACACGGGCCGCGCGAAGATGGTCGTCGACGAGGACCGCGGGGTCGTCGTGGGCGTCACGTTCGTCGGCCAGGACGTCGCCGAGATGCTGCACGGTGCCACCGTCGCCGTCGTGGGCGAGGTCCCGATCGACCGCCTGTGGCACGCGGTGCCGGCCTACCCGACGATGAACGAGATCTGGCTCCGCCTGCTCGAGACGTACGGCCGCCCGGCCTGAGCGTGCGCAACCCGCTGCTCGACTCCCCCGTCTCCCGCGCGGGGTGGGTGTTCGCGACCGCCGTCGGGCTCGCCGTGGGCGTCCCCCTGTCGTCCGGGCGGATCCGGGTGGAGGACGGGCTCGTCGTCTGCACGGGGCTGCCGCGCTGGGTGTTCCGGCGCGGCGGCACCTGCGTCGGGTCGGTGTACCTGACCCGCGACAACGACGGCCCGCGGGTGCTCCGGCACGAGCGGGTGCACGTCGAGCAGTGGCGCCGGTACGGCATGCTCATGCCGCTGCTCTACGCCGTGGCCGGGCGGGATCCGCTGCGGAACCGCTTCGAGGTCGAGGCCGGTCTGGAGGACGGCGGCTACCGCTGACGGGGGCGGGTGCGGGTGCGGGGCGGGGCGGGTGAGCTGCGGTCGCACGACACGCCGCGTGCGCGTCGTCGTGGTCGCGCGAACTGTCGCCCCGACTCCGGCCGGGCGGCAGATCGTGCGACCTCGGCGCGTCTGCCGACCGGGGCTCCGTCGGTCACAACACCCCGCCAGGCACGCGGCGAGCGGTCGCAGACCGTCGCCTGCGGCGCCGCCTGCCGACAGTTCGTGACCGCGAGACGCCCGGCCCACGACGAGTCGTGACCACTCGACCGCGGGCCGGCCAGGCGACGGGACGCGACCAGTCGACGGCCTGGAGGCGCGTGCCGGCGCCGCCCCGGGCCTCCAGGCCGCCGCGCCCCACGCCCACTGCACGCGCCCGCCGGTCACAACACCCCGCCGGGCACGCGGCGAGCGGTCGCAGACCGTCGCCTGCGGCGCCGCCAGCCGACAGTTCGTGACCGCTCGGTGCCCGGCCGACGACGAGTCGTGACCACTCGGCGGCGGCACGTGACCGAAGTCGCGCGACACGCCGCGTGCGCATCGTCGTGGTCGCGCGAACGGTCGTCCGGACGCCGAGCAAGCGGCAGATCGTGCGACCTCGGCCCGGCCCGGCGCCAGCCGGCCCGCGCGTCAGGCCGCGCGCCGCCGCGGCACCACGAGGGGCGTGCCGGTCTCGGGGTCGGGGACGACGACGCACGGCAGGCCGAAGACGTCCTCGACGAGGTCCGCGGTGAGCACCGACGACGGCCTCCCCGCTGCGACGATCGCCCCGTCGCGCATCGCGATGACGTGGGTGGCGTAGCGCGCGGCCTGGTTCAGGTCGTGCAGCACCGCGACGACCGTGCGACCGGCGGCGTGCAGCGTGGAGGCCAGTTCGAGCACGTCGTACTGGTGTGCGATGTCGAGGAACGTCGTCGGCTCGTCGAGCAGCACGATGTCGGTCTGCTGCGCGAGCACCATCGCGATCCACACCCGCTGCCGCTGCCCGCCGGAGAGCTCGTCGACGCTCCGGTCGGCGAGCGAAGCCGTGTCGGTCTGCTCGAGTGCGGCCTGCACGGCCTGCCGGTCAGATCCGGACGAGGGGTGCAGCAGGTCCTGGTGCGGGAACCGGCCCCGGGACACCAGGTCACGCACGGTGATGCCGTCGGGGGCGATCGGGGTCTGCGGGAGCATGCCGACCCGCCGGGCGACGGCCTTCGGGCGGTACGAGTCGATCGGTGCCCCGTCGAGGAACACCGTGCCGGCGCGCGGCTTCAGGGTGCGGGCGAAGGACTTCAGCAGCGTCGACTTGCCGCAGGCGTTGGGCCCGACGATGACCGTCAGTTCGCCGTCGGGGATGTCGACGTCGAGCGTGTCCACCACGACCCGGTCATCGTAGGCCAGGGTCAGCCCACGGGCCCCCAGCGCGGTGGTCGGGACCGGACCGAGCGCGGTGCCCGAGGTGGGCATCAGTGCTCGGCCTTGCCGTGCCGCCAGTAGCCCATGAACGCGACCTGCTTGCGGTCGATGCCGACGCCGCGCACCAGGTGGCGGCGGAGTTCCTTGACGCAGCCGGCCTCGCCCGCGATCCACGCGTAGACGGGGCGCTCGTCGACGGGCGCGGGGACGTCCCACAGCACCTGATCGTCGACGTCGACGTCGGTGAGCTCGGCGGCCGGCTCGCACGCGGCGGCGGACGGCGCGACGGTGGACGCCCAGGCGTGCACCTGGTCGGTCATCCGGACCCCGTGGGTGGCGCCGTTGCGGGCGATCCAGCGGACCTCGACCCCGGCGGGCGCGGTGACCGGCAGCCGGTCGGCGTCGGTGGGCACCTCGATGAAGACGTGGCCGACGGTCGAGACGTCGAGGGCTTCGAGGATGGCGCAGATGGCCGGTGCGGCGGTCTCGTCCCCGGCGAGCAGGATCCGGTTCGCGTGCCCGGGAGCGAACTCGGCAGCCCCGGTCGGCAGGTCCTCCGGCGACTCGGGGACCCGCGGCCCCACGATGCGCAGCTCGTCGCCGACGCGGCAGGACGACACCCAGCGCGACGCCGGACCGGTGTCGCCGTGCGCGACGAAGTCGATGTCGAGTTCGCGGGCGTCCGGCCGGAACGAGCGGACCGTGTACGTGCGGAGCGGGTTGCGGGCGTCGTCCGGCAGCGCGCGCCAGGCGGCGTACCAGTCCTCGTCCTCCGGCAGTTCGGAGAAGCCGATGCCGGGCAGGGGCAGCACGATCTTGATCCGCTGGTCGAGACCGACCGAGGAGAAGTCGGCGAGCGCGTCGCCCGTCAGCGTGACCCGGACGAAGTTCGGGGTGAGCGACGTGACGGCGGCCACGCGGACGGAGAAGACGCGATACCGGGTTGCCACGGGATCGAGTATGGCATGCCTTACCTAACGTCTCCAGGCCCCCGGAACGGTGCGAGGATCGTCCCCGTGTCCGAAGCCCCCGACGACGAATTCGCCGACCTGCCCGCCCTCGCCAGCGCGAGCGGCGTGGTCACGCCGCTCCGCGCCTCCAGACAGGTGGTCCGCACCGCGGACGGGCAGGAGACCTCCGCGATCCGGTGGGGCGACGACGGTCAGGAGGCCCGGATCACCTACCTGCACGGGCTCGGCATCGACGCACACAGCTTCGACACCACGGCACTCGCCGTGGGCGAGCCGGCGGTCGCCCTCGACCTGCCCGGCCACGGCCGGTCGTCGTGGCGGGAGGACGCGGACTACGCGGCGGCCGCGACGGCGCCGAGCGTGCTCGCCGCGCTCGACGCACTCGCGGTGCCGCCGGGCATCGTCGTCGGCCACTCGCTCGGCGCCATCCTGTCCGCTCGACTCGCGGCCACCGCGCCGGAGCGGGTGACCGGACTCGTGCTCGTCGACATGTCGCCGGACTTCGCGCAGCGTGCGGTGGACCGGATCGCTCGCGCGCTCGAGGCGGAGGAGCCGTTCGAGTCGCTCGAGCAGGTCGTCGACCGGGCGATCGAGGCGCGGGTCGGCGACGACCGGCAGGTGCTGCTGCGCGAGGCCCGGCACACGACGGCCCTCGGTGCGGACGGGCGACTCGTTCGCCGCCACCACTTCCCGCACCTGCCCGCCGGGCGGACGTCGTCGGTGGGGCGCTTCGCCGATGCGTGGCCGGACCTCGAGGCACTGCGCGTGCCGATCCTGCTCGTCCGCGGTGACCGCGGGTACGTCTCCCCGAAGCTGCACGCCGGGTTCGCGGAACGCCTGCCGGACGCCGAGATCGTGACGGTCACCTCGCGGCACGCGGTGCAGAACCAGGCACCCCTCGAACTGGCTTCGGCGATCCGGGCATGGGCGGAGCGGCACGGATTGTTGCACCCGATCGAAGAACCGTCGCCGGACGGCACCAGCCGCCGGTACCCTCGTGCGAGCGCGAGGCCCGATCCCAGCCCTCGTGCCCGGAAGGAACCCACAACCCCATGAGTCCGCTCCTGCCCCGTCGCACCGCGCGCACCTCGCGCATCGGGCGCGCTGCCCTCGCCGCCACCGCGGTCGCCGTCGTCTCCGCCCTGGCGCTGACCGGCTGCTCCGGCTCGTCCGACACCACCGGGGGCAAGGACGCCACGGTGCGCGTCGGGCTGGTGCTCGAGCCGACGAGTCTCGACATCCGCACCCAGTCCGGGGCGGCGCTCGACCAGGTGCTCATCGACAACGTGTACCAGGGGCTCGTCGGCCGGACCGCCGACGGCGAGATCCGTGACGTGCTGGCCTCGTCGCACGAGGTCTCGAAGGATGGCCTGACCTACACGTTCACGCTGCGGGACGGCACGACGTTCCAGGACGGCAAGCCGGTCACCGCGGCCGACGTCGTGTGGTCGCTCGAGCAGGTCAAGTCGAACGACTCGTACGTCGACTCGGCCAAGCTCGCGGGCGTCACGTCGATCACCTCGCCGTCGGACGACTCCGTCGTGCTGCAACTCGCGAAGCCCGACTCCGACCTGCTCTGGAACCTGACCGGCCGCTCGGGCCTGGTGCTCGAGAAGGCCGCGGACAACGACCTGTCCGACAGCGCGAACGGCACCGGCCCGTTCGAGGTCGCGAGCTGGAAGCAGGGCGACTCGCTCACCTTCGACCGCAACGAGGACTACTGGGGCACGAAGGCGAAGGTCGCGAAGATCGTCTTCCGGTACATCACGGACCCGTCGACCGCCGTCAACGCGATGGCGAACGGTGACCTCGACGTCCTGAACCCCGTCGACGGCACGCTCAAGAGCCAGCTGCAGGGCAACGCCGACATCGCGCTGCACAGCGGCAAGACGACCGACAAGTACACGCTCGCGTTCAACGACCGCAAGGAACCCTTCACGGACGAGCGCGTGCGCCGGGCCATCCGGCAGGCGATCGACGCGAAGGCGCTCATCAAGGCGATCGGCGGCACCGGCGTGGAGCAGGGCGGCCCGATCCCGGAGCTCGACCCCGGCTACGAGGACCTGACCGACATCGACGCGTACGACCCCGCGAACGCGAAGAAGCTCCTGGCCGCCGCCGGGCAGCAGGACCTCAAGCTGACGCTCACCTACGCGAACATCTACCCGACGACGATCGGCGACGTGCTGAAGTCGCAGCTCGCCGACGTCGGGATCACCCTGACGGTCAAGCGTGTCGACTTCGCCACCTGGTTGTCCTCGGTGTTCCAGGCACCGAAGTCCGGCGAGCGGGACTTCGACCTGTCGATGGTCGACCACGTCGAGGCCCGTGACTTGGGCAACTGGGCGAACCCGGACTACTACTTCGGCTACGACAACCCGAAGGTGCAGGCGCTCTACGCCCAGTCGATCGCGGCGACCGACGAGGCCACGAAGACCGAGGCACTCCGGAAGGCGGCACGCATCGTCAGCGAGGACGCGGCCGGTGAGTGGCTCTACACGGCGACCGAGATCACCGCGGTGCGCTCCGGCGTGACGGGCTTCCCGGTCGACGGCGGCAACTCGCGCCTCGACCTGGCGAAGCTCGCGGTCAAGTGACCCGGAGCGGCCGCGGCGGGGTGTCCGTCCCCGTAGCATCGGTGTCGTGACCCGGTTCCTCATCGGGCGGGTGCTCCTGCTCGTCGTCGGCCTGCTCGTGGCGAGCGTCATCATCTTCGCCACGCTCCGCGTGCTGCCCGGTGACGTCGCCCAGGTCGTCGCCGGCACGCAGTCGACCCCCGCGCAGGTGGAGCAGCTCCGGCAGCAGCTCGGACTCGACCGGCCCGTCGTGGTGCAGTACCTCGACTGGATCGGCGGGGTGTTCCGCGGTGACCTCGGCCGCTCGCTGGTGACGAACGGTGCCGTCGCACCGGAGATCGCGCAGAAGCTCGCGATCACCCTGCCGCTCGCCGCGATGTCCCTGGCGACCGCGCTGGTGATCGGTGTCCCGCTCGGGGTGGTCGCCGCGGTGCTCCGTCGCCGCCCGGGCGGTGCGGTGATCGGGTTCGCGGCGCAGGCCGTCGCCGCCGTGCCCGTCGTGTGGGCCGGCATGCTCCTCGTCGCCCTCTTCGCGGTGACGCTGCACTGGCTGCCGACGCAGGGCTTCCCGCTCGACGGCTGGTCCGAACCCGGGCGGGCATTCGCGTCGCTCGTGCTGCCCGCGCTGACGATCGGTGCCGTCGAGGGCGCCGTGATCCTCCGGTTCACCCGGTCCGCCACGCTCTCCGTCCTCGATGCCGACCACCTGCGCACCGCCGCAGCCGTCGGGCTCACCCGCACGCAGGCCCTGCTCCGCCACGGCCTGCCGAGCGTCGCCCTCACGGTGCTCGCCGTGCTCGGGGTGCAGATCGCCGGGCTGCTCGTCGGGGCCGTCGTCGTCGAGCAGCTGTTCTCGCTGCCCGGGGTCGGTCGGATGCTCGTGACCGACGTCGGCCGCCGCGACATCACGAAGGTGCAGTCGGAACTGCTCGTGCTCACCGGACTCGTGCTGCTCGTCGGGTTCGCCGTCGACGTCGTGCACCGCACCCTCGACCCCCGACAGCGCGAGGTGCAGGGATGATCCGCCGTCTGGTGTCCCGCCCGACCGGGGTCTTCGCCGTCGTCGTGCTGGGCCTGCTGCTCGTGCTCGCCGCCGTGTCGCTCGTCTGGACACCGCAGAACCCGTTCCGCGCCGACCCGTTCCACCAGTGGGAGGGGCCGAGCGCCGCGCACTGGTTCGGCACCGACGCCGCCGGCCGCGACATCGCGAGCTACCTGCTCGCCGGCACCCGCACCACCGTGCTCGTCGCCGTCGGCTCCGGGGTGATCGCGAGCGTCGTCGGCATCGTCCTCACCGCGATCGGTTCGCTCACCGCCCGCTGGGTGCGCGAGGGCACCGCGGTCCTGCTCGACATCCTGGTGGCGTTCCCGACCCTGCTCACCGCGATGCTCCTGACCGCGGTGTTCGGCGGGTCGCTCGGCGTCGTCATCGTCAGCGTCGGGCTGTCCTTCGGCGTGACGATCGCCCGCGTGGCCCGCGGCGAGATCCGGCGGATCGCCCGCAGCGACTACGTGACCGCGGCGCGGGCGTCCGGCGTCGGCGGTGCTGGGGTGCTCTTCCGTCACCTGGTGCCGAACGCGGCGCCGCTGTTCACCGTGCAGCTGTCGCTCGCGATGGCCACGGCGGTGCTCGCCGAGGCCGGGCTGTCCTACCTGGGCTACGGCGCCGGATCGGACACCGCGTCGTGGGGCAGCCTGCTGTCCGACCTGCAGACCTACATCGGCGTCCACCCGTGGAGTGCGACCTGGCCGGGAGCCGCCATCGCCCTCGTCGTCGCGGCACTGTCGTTGCTCGGCGACGCGGTGCGTGACGCCTCGGACCCGCGGCTGACGACGAGCGACCGGAGCGCCGACCCGGTGACGACCACGCCGGGGGTGACCGCATGACCGACCACGCCCCGGGCCCCACCGGCGCAGCCGGCACCACCCACGCCACCGCAACCTCCGGACTCGAGGTGCGCGGGTTGTCGGTCCGCATCACGGGGCGGACGATCCTCGACGACGTCACCTTCACCGTGCCTCCCGGCCAGCGCGTCGGCGTGATCGGCGCGAGCGGATCCGGCAAGTCGATGACCTCGCTCGCCCTGATGGGCCTGGAGCCCACCGGCGCCGTCGTGACCGGCAGCGTCCGCCTGGACGGCACCGAACTCGTCGGCCTGCCCGACCGTGAGCGCGCGCGACACCGCGGATCGGGCATCGCGATGGTGTTCCAGGAGCCGGGGACCGCGCTCGACCCGTTGCGACGGGTCGGCGCGCAGGTCGCCGAGCCGCTGCGCCTGCACCGCGGGCTCGACCGTCGCGCGGCCCGCGCGGCGGCCGTCGACCTGGCGGCGTCCGTGGGCCTGCCCGACCCGGAGTCGCTGCTGCGGCAGTACCCGCACCAGCTGTCCGGCGGACAGCGGCAGCGGATCTGCATCGCGATGGCGATGGCGGGCGAGCCGTCGTACCTGGTGGCCGACGAGCCGACCACGGCGCTCGACGTCACGACCGAGGCCCGCATCCTCGACCTGTTCGAGCGCCTGCCGGCGGGCATGGTGTTCGTCACCCACGACCTCGCCGTGCTCGCGCGCATCGCCGACACCGCCGTGGTGCTCGACGCCGGCCGGGTGGTCGAGCAGGGTCGCGTCGCGGACCTGCTCGCCGCACCGCGGCACCCCGCCACGGTCGCGCTCGTCGACGCCGCCCGCGCCACCGCCAGGAGGACCGCCCCGTGACCCTCCCCGTCCTCGAGGCCACCGGTCTCCACCGCACCTACCGACTCCCCCGCCGCGGCCCGTTCGAGCCCGGTCCGGTCCGCACCGCCGTCGACGGCGTCGACCTGACGGTCGCCCCCGGCGCACGGCTCGGCATCGTGGGCGAATCGGGATCCGGCAAGTCCACGCTGGTCCGGCTGCTCGCCGGCCTGGAGGCCCCTTCCGCCGGCACCGTCGCCGCCTCCGGCCGTCCGGTGGTCGCATCCCGGTCCGCGCGTGCGTTGCGCTGGTTCCGTCGCGAGACCGGGGTGGTGTTCCAGGACCCGTACGCGTCCCTCGACCCGCGGATGCGCGTCGGCGCGATCGTCGCCGAGCCGCTGCGGGCCCTGCAGGTGCCGGGGTCGCACGACGAGCTCGTGCGTGCCGTGCTGGAGCGCGTCGACCTGCCCACCGACGCGGTCGAGCGGTACCCGCACGAGTTCTCCGGCGGGCAGCGGCAGCGGATCGCGATCGCCCGGGCCGTGGTGCACTCGCCCCGGATCCTGTTCGGCGACGAGCCGATGAGCGCTCTCGACGTGGTGGTCCGCGCCCGGGTGATCGAGCTGTTCCGATCGCTCGCCGACGACCTCGGGCTGACGCTCGTGCTGGTGTCGCACGACATCGGCGTCGTGCAGCGGCTGTGCGACACGGTCGCGGTGATGTCCGACGGCCGCATCGTCGAGCACGGGCCGGTGTCGCTCCTCGATGCGCCGCAGCATCCGGTGACGCGGGCGTTGGTGGCGGCGGCGCCGACGCTGCCGTAGGCGGCGGCTGCGGGGCGGGTTCTGCGACGATCCACGCGTCGTTCGACTGGTGGTCTGTCGGGGAACGCGTGTCCACGCGACCCAGCCCCGGGCCTCTCGTCAGGCGGTCCAGGCAGCCGGGTGCCGCCGCTGCCAGCGCAACCGGCGCTCGAGCTGCGCGCCGATCGCGAGCAGGACGCGCTCGCCGCCGGGGCGTCCGATCAGCTGCACGCCCATCGGCAGCCCGCCACCGTCGGGGTGGTCGTCGTCGGTCATGCCGACCGGCAGGGTGATCGCGGGGAGCCCGGACACGTTCGCCATCGACGTCCACGGCGAGTAGGCGCACTGGCGGCGGAAGTCCTCGTCGGGGTCGTCGCCGTACCAGCCGAGGGGCCGCGGCGTCATCGCGAGGGTCGGCGTGAGCACCGCGTCGAACCGGTCGAACGCGCCGATGAGCGTCGTCGAGAAGGTGTCGAGCGTCGACATCGCCTCGAGGACCTGCGTGCCGGAGAGCGCCTGTCCGCGGGCCACGAGCCACGCCACGAGCGGGGTCAGCGACGACAGGTCGATGCCGGGCACCTGCGGCAGGCGGGCGGCCGAGCTCTCCCACGCCACCCGGAACGCGTCGGCGTACGGCACGCGGGGCATCCGGACGTCCTCGACGCCGTGCCCGACCTCGCCGAGCACCCGCACGGCGGTCTCCACGGCGGCCCGGGCCGCGGGGTCGACGACCACGTCGACGGTGTCGTCCCACGGCGAGCCGTCGAGCACCCCGACGACGAACCGGCCCTCGCCGCGGACGGCGGCCGCGGTGAACGGCCCCTCGCCGACGTCGGGGGTGACGAGCGCGTAGGGCGACGGCTCGGGCAGTCCGGTCGGCGCGACCAGCGCGTCGAGGAGCATGCCCGCGTCGGCGACGGACCGGGTGAGCGGCCCGGCGACGGACAGGCCGCCGACGCCGGAGCGGCCGGGCATCGACGGCACGCGGCCGCGGCTCGGCTTCAGGCCGACGAGTCCGGTCGCCGCGGCGGGGATCCGCACCGATCCGCCGCCGTCCGACCCGACCGCGGCCGGCACGAGTCCGGCGGCGACGGCGACGGCCGCTCCGCTCGACGACCCGCCCGGCGCGCGCGTGGTGTCGTAGGGGTTCCGCGTCACGCCGAGCCGGGTCTCGGACGACGAGGACATGCCGAACTCCGGTGACGCCGTCTTGCCGATGCTGACGGTGCCGGCCGCGTCGAGCGCGGCGACGAGCGGGTGGTCGGCCGACGCGGGCCGCTCCGGCAGGCTCGCGGTGCCGTTCCGCGTGGGGACGCCGGCGCGGTCGTACAGGTCCTTGTCGGCGGACGGGAGGCCCCACAACGGTCTCGACGTCGGCACCAGGTGGCCGAGGCGATCGGCTCGGGCCCGGGCCGCGTCCGCGGTGACCGTCACGAAGGCACCGAGTCCGGCGTCCAGGCGTTCCACGCGGGACAGGTAGTGCTCGGTGACCTCGAGGGCGGTCGCCTCGCCCCGGCGGATCCAGTCCCAGAGTTCCTGTGCGGAGAGGTGGTGGAGTTCGAACACGGCTCCGAGCCTAGGCGGCGGTGGCCCGTATCCTTCGACGGTGGACACCACTCTCCCCTCCGGCACGACGAAGCGCCGGATCGAACTCCGGCTCGTCCGACCCATGTTCGCCTGGTTCGCCCGGCCGACCGTCACCGTCGACGGGGTGGGGCACCCGGCGCAGTGGGGCACCGGCACGTGGGCGGTGCCGGACGACGGCGGCACGGTGATCGGCGTGTACCTGTTCAACCGAGCGTGGCGGTTCGGGGCGGCATCGGTGTCGGTCGGCGGTGCGACGGCGCTCGAGTACCGGGGCGGGCTGCTGCCGGTGGGTGCGGGTCGGTTGGTGCCCCGGGGCTGAGGGTCGCGCCGGGCCGGGCAGGGTCTGCTCGGGCGGCTACTCGAACATCTCGGCGAGGAGAGCGTGCGGGTCACCGTCGACCACGTGCGCCGATCGTCGCTCCGGCCAGTGCGTCGTGGCGTCGTCCGGCCAGCACGGCACGACGTGGAGGTGCAGGTGCGGCACGCTCTGGCCGGCGTCCGCACCCGATGCCTGCAGCACGACGGTCCCGGTCGCGCCGAGCGCCCCCTTCATCGCACGGGCGACGCGCTGCGCCAGTGCCGTGGTGGCGGCGAGTGCCGTGGGCCCGGCGGTGAGCAGGTCAGCGGTGTGCTCGACCGGCACGACCAGGGTGTGGCCGGGAGCCAGTGCCGAGTCGGGCAGGGGTGCGAAGGCGACGGCGTGCTCCTCGCGTTCGACCCAGACGGCGGGTTCGTCACCGGCGATCACGGCACAGAAGACGCAGGAGTCCATCGGCCCAGTCTGCTGCACGTGGGGTGCCCGCTCCGCGTGGGACGATGGGCGCATGACCGCCACGCTCGTCGCCAAGGGCCTGTCCGGCGGGTACGCCGCTCGCACGCTGTTCGACTCCCTCGACCTGACGGTGGCGCCCGGTGACGTGATCGGGGTCGTCGGCGTGAACGGTGCCGGCAAGTCCACGCTGCTCCGGCTGCTGGCCGGGGTCGACGAGCCGCTGGCTGGCACGGTCTCCCTGGCCCCGACGGACGCGTTCGTGGGGTGGCTCCCCCAGGAGCACGAGCGCATCGCGGGCGAGACCGTCGCGGCGTACCTCGGGCGGCGGACCGGCTGCACCGAGGCGACGGTGACGATGGACGCAGCGGCGGCGGCGCTCGGGGACCCCGATGCCGGCGACGCAGCGGCCGACCGGTACTCGGCGGCGCTCGACCGCTGGCTCGCCGCGGGGGCCGCGGACATGGAGGACCGGATCCCGGCGGTGCTCGCCGACCTCGGCCTCGAACCCGGCACCGGCGACTCCGGTGCGGACGGCGTCGGCCCGGACTCCCTGATGACCGCGCTGTCCGGTGGGCAGGTCGCCCGCGTCGGGCTCGCCGCGCTGCTGCTGTCGCGGTTCGACATCGTCCTGCTCGACGAGCCGACCAACGACCTCGACCTGGACGGCCTCGACCGGCTCGAGGCGTTCGTGCGCGGGCTGCGCGGCGGGGTGGTGCTCGTCAGCCACGACCGCGAGTTCCTGGCGCGCTCGGTGACCTCGGTGCTCGAGCTCGACCTGGCGCAGTCGTCGAACCGGCTGTTCGGCGGCGGGTACGACTCGTTCCTCGAGGAGCGCGAGATCGCCCGGCAGCACAAGCGTGACGCGTACGACGAGTTCGCGTCGACGAAGGCCGACCTGGTCTCGCGGGCACGGACGCAGCGCGAGTGGTCGAGCCAGGGTGTGCGGAACGCCATGAAGAAGAGCCCGGACAACGACAAGATCCGCCGTCGTGCCGCCTCGGAGTCGAGCGAGAAGCAGGCGCAGAAGGTCCGGCAGATGGAGTCCCGCATCGCCCGGCTCGACGAGGTCGAGGAGCCGCGCAAGGAGTGGCAGCTGGAGTTCACGATCGGCAGCGCACCCCGGTCGTCGGCGGTCGTCGCGACGCTGTCGAACGCCACGTTCACCCAGGGCGACTTCACCCTCGGCCCGGTCTCGCTGCAGGTCGACGGCGGTGACCGGATCGGCATCACCGGCCCGAACGGCGCCGGCAAGTCCACCCTGCTGCGGGCGCTGCTCGGCAAGCAGGCGCCGACGACGGGCACGGCCTCGCTCGGGTCCAGCGTCGCGGTCGGCGAGGTCGACCAGGCGCGTGCGGCGTTCACCGGTGACCAGCCCCTGGCAGCGGCGTTCGAGGCGATCGTCCCCGAGTACACGACCGCCGACGTCCGGACGCTGCTCGCGAAGTTCGGGCTGAAGGCGGACCACGTCGGCCGACCTGCCTCGGCGCTCTCCCCCGGCGAGCGCACCCGGGCCGGACTCGCGCTGCTGCAGGCCCGCGGGGTGAACGTGCTCGTCCTCGACGAACCGACCAACCACCTGGACCTCACCGCGATCGAGCAGCTCGAGCAGGCGCTGGAGTCCTACGACGGGACCCTGCTGCTCGTCACACACGACCGGCGCATGCTGGAGACCGTCCGACTCGACCGGCAGTGGCGGGTCGAGGGCGGCACCGTCACCGAACGCTGACGGATCGACCGAGGGGGAAGCACCATGCGACGCAACACCTGGATCGCGACGACCGCCGGGGTGGTGGTGCTCGCCGTCGCAGCCGTCGTGGTGGGGGTGACCGTGGGGTCGCCGGCACCGGAGCCGACCCGTGCGGCCCGGGCCACGACGACACCGACCCCGAGCCCCACGCCGACCGCGTCCCCGAAGCCGACGCTCGCGGCCGTCCCCGCTGCACCGTCCGACGCGACCCTGGCCGCGCTGCCGTTGGCGTTCCACGACGCCGTCGTGCCGCAGTTGCTCGACGGCGGGGACGTCGAGCCCGAGGACACGTGGCAGATCGCGACCCCGCGCACGCAGCTCGTCGCCCTGTACGCGAGCCCGTCGAGCCGCGCCCGGCCGGTGGCGACCCTGTCCCACCTGGTGTCGACGATCAACCGACCCGCGGCGACCGCGGTGTGGGGTCGCTCCCCCGGCCGGGACGGCGGGATGCTCCTGGTGTCGACGCCGTCCCGCAACCGCACCCCCGGTGACGGCGGCGACCCGGACGCCCCGAGCGCGACGTTCGCCTGGGCCCGGGCCGCCGATTTCACCGTGACGCGCACCGACCGGATGATCACGGTCGACGTCGCGGCGAGCACGGTGTCCGTCGTCACCCGGAAGGGGAAGGTCACCGCCACCGAGGCCGCGCGGCTCGGGACGCCGGAGGACCCGACACCGACCGACACCGCCACCTACGTCGAGGCGGCGTACGTCGACACCCGCGTCGCGTACACGCAGGGCAACCCGATCATCCTGACCGGGGCGCACTCGTCCCGGATCCCGTCGTACGGCGGCAACGCTGCGCTGACCGCGTTGCACTACTACCCGGATCCGACGGGCAGCTCGCACGGCTGCGTCCGGATCTCGGCGGAGATGACGAAGACGCTCGCGGCGCTGCCCGTCGGCACCCCGATCCGGTTCAGCTGAGCCTCGGTACCACCGATCAGGCTCTCGGGATCCGGACCAGTCCGAGCCGCGCCACGACCTCGGCACTCTCCTCTTCCGGGGTGCGGTCGGCGGCGATCGTCAGGTGGGCCTCGTCGGGCTGCGGCGGCTCGAGCGTGGCGAGCTGCGACTGCAGCAGCGACGTCGGCATGAAGTGCCCGGAACGCTGCGACATCCGCTCCTCGATGAGCGCACCGTCACCGGCCACGTGCACGAACACCACCCCGGGGGCCCGCAGCACGTCGCGGTACGAGCGCTTCAGGGCCGAGCAGGTCACGACGCCGTTCGTGCCGGCGTCCAGGTGTCCGCGGATCCAGCCGGCGACGACGTCGAGCCACGGCCAGCGGTCCTCGTCGGTGAGCGGGGTGCCGGCGTGCATCTTGTCGACGTTCGCCGGCGGGTGCATCGCGTCGCCCTCGGCGAACTCCCACCCGACCTGCTCCGCCACCATGGCGGCGACGGTCGACTTGCCGGACCCGGAGACCCCCATCACGACCAGGACGCGGGCATCCAGCCCGGCGTCGGACGCATTGGCAGCAGCGGCCGCACCGAGGTCTGCGCCGCTCATCGGATGAACACCCCGGCCAGCAGGACCCCGAGCAGACCGAACACCGAAATCAGGCACTCGAGCACCGTCCACGTCTTGAACGTCTGCCCCACCGTGGTGCCGAGGTACCCCTTCACCAGCCAGAACCCGGCGTCGTTCACGTGCGACAGGAACACCGAGCCGGCGCCGATCGCGAGTACGAGCAGGGAGGTCATCGGCGTCGACAGGTCGGCGGCGATCGGCGCCATGATGCCGGCGGCGGTCACCGTGGCGACCGTGGCCGACCCGGTCGCCACGCGGACCAGGGCAGAGACGACCCAGGCGACGAGCAGCACCGAGACGCCGGAGTCCTTGACGGCGTCGGCGATCACGCCGCCGATCCCGGTGTCGATGAGCACCTGCTTGAAGCCACCGCCGGCACCGACGATGAGCAGCACCCCGGCGATCGGGGGCAGCGCGCTCTCGAGCGACTTCGACACCGCCGAGCGGTCCATGCCGCCGCCGATCGCGAAGAAGACCATCGCGTAGACGGCGGCGATGCCGATGGCGATCATCGGCGAACCGAGGAAGTCGAGCAGGCTCACCCACGAGCCGGCAGCGTCGGGGGCGGTGGCCTCACGGATCGCCTGGGCGAGCATGAGCACGACCGGCAGCAGGATGCCGATCAGGGCGACGGTGAACGACGGGCTGCGCGGCTCGCTGATGACGCGCGTGAAGTCGCTCTTGCCGTTGGGCAGGGACGCGGTGTCCTGTGTGGCGGGGCCGCGCCGGGCCTCCCGTCCGGGGTGTGCCGGGTCGTCGGCGAAGGCGGCGGACCCGGAACCCGACCCCGAACCCGGGCCGGCGGTGGCGACCGCCCCACGCGACCCGAACATGTCGGGGACGGGGATGTCGACCCAGCGGGCCGCGAAGCGGGCGAAGAGCGGCCCGGCCAGGATGATCACCGGGATCGCCAGCACGATGCCGAAGGCGAGCGTGGTGCCGAGGTTCGCGCCGACGGTGGAGATCGCGACGAGCGGGCCGGGGTGCGGCGGGACGAACGCGTGCATCGTCGACAGGCCGACCAGCGCGGGGACGGCGATCTTCATGATCGGCACCTCGCTCCGCTTGGCGACCAGCACGATGATCGGGATGAGCAGGACGAGGCCGACCTCGAAGAACATCGGCAGCCCGATGAGCGCACCGATCAGGGCCATCGTCCACGGCAGCGCCGCCTTCGACGACTTCCGCACCAGGGTGTCCACGACGCGGTCCGCTGCGCCGGAGTCGACGAGCATCTTGCCGAACATCGCCCCGAGCCCGACGAGGATGCCGACGCTCGTCATGGTCGCGCCGAAGCCGTCACCGAAGCTGGTGACCGCCTTGTCGGGAGCGAGCCCCGCGCCGATGCCGACGCCGAGCGCGCCGATCGTGAGCGCGATGAACGGGTGCACCTTGAGCCAGGTGATGAGCGCGATGATCACCACGATGCCGACGAGCGCCGCGATGATCAGCTGCGGGATCGAACCGGACGGATCGACCGTCTCGGTGGTGCCACCTGCGGCGAGCAGGTGGTCCGGGAGAGCGTGAGGCATCAGCGCCCCTTCCTGGAGTCGCTGCTGCGCGGCTCCGTCGCCTTCGTGTCGAGGGTGGACTGGCGCGACGAACGCCGACCCTCAATAATCTGATTAATCAGACTATACGACGTCGTCCCGCGCGCCAACCGCCCGTCCCCGGAGTCTGCCGCTTCGATGGGACCGGCGTCACGACGACCGCGTGACCCGTACTGCACGGAGGAAACGATGCCCACCGCACGCGGACTGCACGCCCACGTGCTCGACACCCTGGGCCAGCGGATCGTCGACGGCGACCTGGCCACGGGTTCCGTCGTCCGACCCGAACTGGTCGCCGACGAGTTCGGGGTGTCCCGCTCGGTCGTCCGCGAGGCGCTGCGCGTCCTGCAGTCCCTCGGCCTGGTCGAGCCCCGGCAGCGGGTCGGCACGCTCGTCCGCGACATCACCGCGTGGGAGTTGCTCGCCCCCACCGTGATCCGGTGGCGCGGTACCTCACCGGCGTACTTCGTGCAGCAGCGGGAGCTCGTCGAACTCCGGCTCGGCGTCGAACCGGTCGCGGCGTCCCTGACCGCCGGCTCCGCGGGCGCAGACGCCGTGCTCGCCGCCGCCGAGGACATGCTCGACGCCTGCGGACGCGAGGACAGCCGCGCCTACCTGGAGGCCGACGTCCGCTTCCACCGTGCACTGCTCACCGGGTCGGGGAACGCCGTGTTCGCGCACTTCGCCGGCACGGTCGAGGCGCTCCTGCGCACCCGCACGTCGGAGTCGCGGGACCCCATCACGCGCTGGACGCGCGAGGCGGCACTCCGGCACCAGGCGGTCGGGCGCGCAGCGGTCGACGGTCACGCGGACGCCGCGGCGGCGGCGGCCACCGCGCTGCTCCGCGTGACGCGCGACGAGTTCATCACCGAGGCGCCGGCGGGCTGACGCGACCGGGCGACGGGCCTGGAGGCGCGTGCCGGGGCCGCCACGGGCCTCCCGTCCGCCCTGCGGCCGCGTCTCGAGCGTGACGCGCGTCGACCGCGTCGGCTCCGTCAGCGTCGTCGCGCGAACAGCCGCGGGCCGCGCAGGCGGAGCCGCATCGTGACGGTGCCGAGCCAGCGGTCGTACTTGTAGCCGACCTTGCCCATCCGGCCCACTTCCTCGAAGCCGAGCCGCTCGTGCAGCCGGATCGACGCCTCGGCCTGGCGGTCCGCGATGACGGCGACGACCTCGCGCACGCCGGCCGACCGGCACTCGTCGAGCAGCGCCTCCATCAGCGCGCGGCCGAGCCCCTTGCCACCGGACGCGGCGCCGAGGTAGATCGAGTCCTCGACGACGTGGTTCGAGCGGTCCCGCGGGTTCCACGCGTCGACCAGGGCGTACCCGAGGATCTGCCCGGCGGGGTTCTCCGCCACCAGGAACGGCAGGCGGCGCTTCCGGATGTCGTCGTAGCGCTTCTTCCACGCGGCGTACGTGAACGCCGCCGGGTCGAAGGTCACGGACGAGTTGCGGACGTAGTGCGTGTGGATCTCGCGCACGTGGGGCAGGTCCCCCACCTCGGCCGCACGGATGCGGTACTCGAAGGCCGTCTCGGTCGCCGCCGGGGCACGCAGGTGTCGCGGCAGGACCCGCCGTCGCTGGTATTCCTCCTCGAGCACGTGCCGAGCCTACTGAGCGGGCAGCGTCCAGTCGACGGGCGGTGCGCCCTGCGACTCGAGCAGCGCGTTCACCTGCGAGAACGGGCGGCTGCCGAAGAACCCGCGCGACGCGCTGAGCGGGCTCGGGTGGGCCGACGCGACGACCGGGGTGTCGCCGAGGAGCGGTCGCACCGAACCGGCCTGGGCGCCCCAGAGCACGGCGACGAGCGGGGTGCCACGGGCGACCAGGGCACGGACGGCCTGGTCGGTCACCGATTCCCAGCCCTTGCCGCGGTGGCTGCCGGCCTCGCCCGCCTGCACGGTGAGCACCCGGTTGAGCAGCAGGACGCCCTGGTCGGACCACGCCCGCAGGTCACCGTGCGGCGGGGGCGTCACGCCGAGGTCGTCGGCGAGCTCGCGGTAGATGTTCGCCAGGCTCCGCGGCACCGGACGGACGGCCGGGTCGACGGCGAAGGACAGCCCGATCGGGTGGCCGGGCGTCGGGTACGGGTCCTGCCCGACGACCAGCACCTTGACGGCGTCGAACGGAGTCGTGAACGCGCGCAGCACGTCGCCGCCCGCGGGCAGGTAGTGACGGCCCGCAGCGGTCTCGTCCCGCAGCCACGCGCCGATCCGGTGCACGTCGGGCTCGACCGGCGCGAGGGCATCGACCCAGCCGGGGTCGACCAGGTCGGCGAGCGGCCGTGGTTCCACGTCGGCTACGCGCCCATGGTGGCGACGGCCACCGACTCCTCGCCGGCCATCACACGCCAGACGCTGCCGGTCCCGCGGACCTCGAGCGCGCCCTCGCCGACGACGAGCGTGGTGTCCTCGTCGATCGCGAGTCCGGCGGTGACGAACTCGGCCTCGGCGCTGGCGATGAGCCGCGCGAGCGTGCCGGCCTGCACCGCGTGCACGTCGATGGTCAGGTCGACCAGGCCGAGGCCCTCGCGGAGCTCGACCTCGTCCAGCCCCTCGGACGCCGCCTCGGGGCAGATCTCGACGCCGCCGATGCGCCAGCCGCCCACCAGGGCACGGTCGGCGGCGATCATCGCGCCGGCCGAGTAGCCGAGGTAGGGCAGCCCGTCGGAGACGAGCAGCCGGAGCTGGTCGACGAGCGGGGCGATCGCCGCCAGGTAGTCGGGGGTGACGCCGCCACCGACCACCAGGGCGTCGACGTCGCTCAGGACGGTGGTGTCGAAGACCTGACCGGCCGCGACCTCGGTGACGAGCACCTCGGCCGTGCGCGGGCCGCCGAGGACCTCGGCGATGTCGGCGGTCGACGACGGGCTGCCGCCGTCCGGGCCCGCCACGGAGAGCAGGGCGATGCGCGGGGCGCTCCGGCCCACCGCTGCCGAACGGGCGGTGGCCTCGGCGAGGAACGGTGCTGCGGCGTCCGAGGCGGCGAAGAGACCGCCGCCGACCAGGTGGATGCTCACGACTCGGCCGTCACGGGGGCGAGGGCGCTCCACGGGAACGTGATCCAGCCGTCGACCCGGCGCCACACGTGGTCGGGCTCGAGGACGGTGCCGGGCTTCGAGTACAGGCAGGCGCTCCGGACGTCGGCACCGGCGTTCCGGATGATGTCGACCACCAGGCGCAGGGTGCGGCCGGAGTCCGACACGTCGTCGACGACGAGGACCCGCTTGCCGGACAGGCTCGGGGCGTCGAGGGCGGGGGCGAGCACGACCGGCTCCTCCAGCCGCTGCTCGACGTCGGTGTAGAACTCGACGTTGATCGAGCCGCACTCCTTGGTGCCGAGGGCGTACGCCACGGCGCCGGCGATGATCAGTCCGCCGCGGGCGACGGCGACGACGACCTCGGGCTCGAAGCCGCTGGACAGGACGTCCTTGGCGAGCAGGCGTGCGGCGTCACCGAACTCGAGCCAGCCGAGTACCTCGGGCCCGCTCGTCACGGTCACGGTGGACGGAGCCGCGGGCTCGGGTTCGCTGCTGATCGGCATCCGACCACGGTACCGGCAGGGAGCCCGCGCCCGCGACCCGCGGCAGCAGCCCGGGCGCTGCGCGGGTCCGGCGCGGCGGTGCGGGTTCGGGCTCGAGTCCGGCGCGGGTCGGCTCAGCGGGGCGTCAGCGGGCCGCGCGCCAGCTTGTGCTGCGCCGACTGCGCCACCGGCCGGATCGTCACGAGGTCGAGGTTCACGTGCGCCGGCAGTTCCACCGCGTGCACGATGGCCTCGGCGACGTCGTCGGCCACGAGCGGCTCCGGCACGTCGTCGTACACCGCGGCGGCCTTCTGCTCGTCGCCACGGAACCGGGTGAGTGCGAACTCGTCGGTCTTCACCATGCCCGGCGCGATCTCGACGACCCGGATCGGCTCGCCGTTCAGCTCGAGCCGGAGCGCGCCGACCAGGGCGTGCTCGGCGAACTTCGCGGCGTTGTAGCCGCCACCGTTCTCGTACGCGACGAACCCGGCGGTGCTGGTCACCGTGACGATGTCGGCGCTCCCGGACTCCCGGGCCCGGTCGCGCAGGTGCGGCAGCAGCGCGGAGACGACCCGCTTCGTGCCGATCACGTTGACCTCGAACATGGCGCGCCAGTCGTCGACGTCGGACTCCTCGACGCTCGCCGAACCGAACGCCCCACCGGCGTTGTTCACGAGCACGTCGGCACCGCCGAGGTCCGCGACCCGCGCGGCGAGCGCCGCCACGTCGTCGGCGTCCGTGATGTCGGCGACCAGGGTGTCGGCCCCGGTCTCCGCGGCGAGCGCCTCGAGCTTCGCGGTGCGGCGGGCCACGGCGAGCACGTCCCAGCCCCGCGACCGGAACAGCCGGACGGTGGCCGCCCCGATGCCCGAGCTCGCTCCGGTGACGACTGCGCGCCGTGCTGCCATGTGATCTGCCTCCTGCGTCGGTGACCGGGGCACGTGGTTGCCCGGTCCGCCCACCGTACCGAGCGGGACGGTTCCGGCACCGCACCGGGCCGTCCAGATCACGATCCGGTAACGTGACCAGCGATGACGACGGATGCCGCCCCTCCCGCCCCCTCGGCCCCGGCGACGCAGCTCGAGCCCGGTCGAGCCCCGCGCCGGATCCCGATGTGGGACACCGCGCGGTTCGTCGCGGTCACGCTCGTGGTCATCGGCCACGCGATCCAGCGGCAGACGCCGGCGAGCGAACACGCCCTGGCGCTCTACACGTTCATCTACGCGTTCCACATGCCGGCGTTCGGCGTGATCAGCGGGTACTTCTCGTCGGCGGACACCCCGACGGCGAAGCGCATGCGCCGGACGATCACGGACATCGTCGTGCCGTACATCATCATGCAGACGATCTGGACCGTGGTGCAGGGCATCGTCGAGGGCGGCAAGGACTTCAACCCGACGCAGCCGACTTGGACCCTGTGGTTCCTGCTGGCCCTGGGCATCTTCAAGCTGATCCTGCCGTACCTGGCGCAGCTGCGGTGGCCGCTGTTCTGGGCGGTCGTGTTCAGCATCGGCGTCGGCTACTTCGACAACGTCGACTCGACGCTCTCGCTGTCCCGCGCGATCAGCCTGCTGCCGTTCTTCCTGCTCGGGTGGCAGGTCAAGCAGTGGGGCGTCTTCGACCGCTGGTACGAGGCGTCCCGTCGCGTGGTCGTCCGCGTGCGGATCGCCGCCGTCGTGGTGTTCGCCGCGTGGGCGGTGTCGTGCGCGGTCTGGATCCCGCAGTTCAAGGAGTTCGACCTGCACCACTGGTTCTTCTACGACGACTCCTACTCGGGGCTCGGCGAGGACGCCTGGTGGGCGGGTGCGGTGCGCTTCGGCCTGATGCTGCTCGCGACCCTGCTGACGGCGTCGTTCCTGGTGCTCATCCCCCGTCGGAACATCTGGATCACCCGGTTCGGCGCGGCGACGATGTACGTCTACCTCCTCCACACGTTCGTGCTCTACCCGATCCGGGAG
Organism: Curtobacterium sp. ME-Dv--P-122a; assembly: GCF_030209645.1. Taxonomy (NCBI): domain Bacteria; kingdom Bacillati; phylum Actinomycetota; class Actinomycetes; order Micrococcales; family Microbacteriaceae; genus Curtobacterium; species Curtobacterium sp. ME-Dv--P-122a. The sequence goes on along the minus strand of NZ_JARVRO010000009.1, from coordinate 152,622 downwards.
TCCGGCGTCCTGGCCGGCGAGCACTCGGCCTGGCCGTTCGTGCTCCTCATGGTCGTCATCGCGTGCGCCGTCAGCCTCTTCCTGGCGCAGCCCTTCGTGCGGCGCGGGATGCGGTGGCTGCTCGAGCCGAAGGTCGACTGGCTGTTCCGCCGCGACGGGTGAGGGCCGTCCACGAACGGTGCGAGGTTCCGTCCGTGGTGCAGGGGGCGCAGGCTCGCACCGAGTCCGCAACCTCGCACCACAGGTGACCTCGCACGGTGCGACCCAGCGTCGCGCTCCGCGGACGGGAGGCCCGGGGCGCGTCGGGCGGGTGCGTTACGTCCCGAGGCGGGTGCGGTGGTGCGGGCCCGGCCACCTGCGTACCGTGACACCCGACGCACAGCCGCGCCGCGCCTCCAGGCCGAGCGCAGGGCGACCCGACGACCAGCCGCACCGGACAGGAGCACCAAGATGACCGAGCACGACGCCGCGCAGTGGCAGTTCGAGACCACCCAGGTCCACGCCGGCGCACAGCCGGACCCGACCACCGGGGCTCGAGCGACGCCGATCTACAAGACGACCTCGTACGTCTTCGCGAACTCGGACGAAGCGCGCGACCTGTTCGCGCTCGCCAAGCCGGGCAACATCTACTCCCGGATCATGAACCCGACGAACGACGTCGTCGAGCAGCGGATCGCCGCGCTCGAGGGCGGTTCCGGGGCCCTGCTCGTCGCCTCCGGCCAGGCTGCCGAGACCTACGCGGTGCTGAACATCGCGGGGGCGGGTGACCACATCGTGTCGTCGTCGTCGATCTACGGCGGCACGTACAACCTGTTCAAGTACACGCTGGCGAAGCTCGGCATCGAGACGACGTTCGTCGAGGACCAGGACGACCTCGAGGAGTGGCGCCGCGCCGTCCGCCCGAACACGAAGCTGTTCTTCGCCGAGACCATCGGGAACCCGAAGATCAACGTCCTCGACATCACGGGCGTCAGCGACGTCGCCCACGAGTCCGGCGTCCCGCTGATCGTCGACAACACGATCGCGACGCCGTACCTGATCCGTCCGTTCGAGCACGGCGCGGACATCGTGGTGCACTCGGCCACGAAGTTCCTCGGCGGCCACGGCACGGTCATCGGCGGGATCATCGTCGACGGCGGGAAGTTCGCCTGGTCGCAGCACGCCGACCGGTTCCCGGAGTTCAACACGCCCGACCCGTCGTACCACGGTGCGGTCTTCGCCGAGGCGGTCGGCAACGAGCTCGCCTACATCGTGAAGGCCCGGGTGCAGCTGCTCCGCGACCTCGGTGCGTCGAACTCCGCGGACACGGCGTTCGCGCTGCTGCAGGGCATCGAGACCCTGTCGCTCCGCATCGAGCGGCACGTGTCGAACGCGCAGGAGATCGCGGAGTGGCTCGACCAGCACCCCGACGTCGCCACGGTCGCCTACGCCGGGCTGCCGACGTCGCCCTGGTACGCGGCCGCCAACCGGTACGCGCCGAAGGGCGTCGGCGCCGTGCTGTCGTTCGAGCTCAAGGGCGGGGTGACCGCGGGCAAGGCGTTCGTCGACAACCTGCAGCTGTTCTCGCACCTGGCGAACATCGGTGACGTCCGCTCGCTCGTGATCCACCCGGCGTCGACCACGCACTCGCAGCTCACCCCCGAGCAGCAGCTCACGACCGGGGTCACGCCCGGCCTGGTGCGCCTGTCGGTCGGCATCGAGAACATCGCCGACCTGAAGGCGGACCTCGAGGCCGGGCTGGCCGCGGCCCGGGCGACCGCGCAGGAGAGCCAGCGCGCGTAGAGCCCGCGGGGCCTGCCTGCCTGGCGATGCGCGTGCATGTTGCGACGTCCCACGTGTCGATCGACGCGTGGGACGTCGCTCGTTGCACACGCATCCGGTACGTGCGCATGGTGCGACGATCCACGAGTCGAACAACGCGCACGACGTCGGAACATGCGCACGCACGGAACGGCGAGCGCGGTCCGAAGGCCGGCCACCCGCCGGGCGTGACGTAACACGGCGGCGGCGACCCGCGCCTCCCGGCAGACTGGACGCACGATGGACTGGCAGACGACCCCCGAGGACTCCGTGCCGTCCACCCTGGTGCCCGGCACCGAACTCGGCACCCTCGGCAAACCGCCCGTGACCGGTGCCTGGCGTCCCGGTGACCACCCGGGTGCACGCCACTTCGAGTCGCTCGGCGAGCAGTGGGTGCGCGGCGGCCGCCTGCCGTCCGTGCGCGTGGCGTACGAGACGTGGGGCACGCTCAACGCCGCCCGCGACAACGCGGTGCTCGTCCTGCACGCACTGACCGGGGACTCGCACGTGACGGGTGCCGCCGGCCCGGGCCACCGCACCGCCGGCTGGTGGGGCGACGTCGTCGGCCCCGGCCGGGCGATCGACACCGACCGGTGGTTCGTGATCGCGCCGAACATGCTCGGCGGCTGCCAGGGCACCACCGGGCCGTCGTCGGTGTCGCCGACGGGCGCAGAGTGGGGCTCGCGGTTCCCGTTCGTCACGGTGCGCGACCAGGTCGAGGTGCAGGCGCAGCTCGCCGACCGGCTCGGCATCGAGACCTTCGCGGCCGTCGTCGGCGGGTCGATGGGCGGCATGCACGCCCTCGAGTTCGCGGTCTCGCACCCGGCGCGTGTGCGGCGGCTGGCGGTCCTCGCGTCGACGGCGCAGACCACCGCCGACCAGATCGCGGCGAACTCGCTGCAGCGGGCGGCGATCCAGATGGACCCGGCGTTCGCGGGCGGCGACTACTACGAGGCCGACGTCGGCGAGGGCCCGCACCGCGGACTCTCGCTGGCCCGGCGGATGGCGCTGATGACCTACCGGGCGTCGGACGAGCTGAACAGCCGCTTTGCGCGGTCCTGGCAGAGCGACGTCTCCCCGCTCGGTGACGACGGCCGGTTCTCGGTGGCGAGCTACCTCGACTTCCACGGCAACAAGTTCACGCGGCGGTTCGACGCCTCGAGCTACGTGACACTGACGTACGCGATGGACTCGCACGACGTGGGCGCCGGGCGCGGCGGGGTGTCGGCGGCACTCGGGCTGGTGACCGCACGGACACTGGTCGTGGGGATCTCGAGCGACCGGCTGTTCCCCGTCGAGGACCAGCACCGGATCGCCGCGGGCGTGCCGGACGCGCTCGACGGGGACTCCGCCGCGGTGATCGAGAGCGAGTTCGGACACGACGGGTTCCTCATCGAGCACGAGCAGGTCGGGGCGCACCTGCGGCGGTTGCTCGACTCCTGAGCGGGCCCGCCTGCCACCACGGCGCGCCGAAGACCCCCCAACGGGTGGCGCGCGTGGAATGATGGCGTGGAGCTCGGCACTGACCGACGCTCGGTTTCCCGCACCGCCAGATCGTCACCAACCAGGACATCGATGGACTTCATCGCACAGGAACGCGACCGCTTGCTGCGGTCGGCGACCCGTGTCGTGGGCATCGTCTGCGCGCTCGTCAGCGTCGTGGGCATCCTCTCCGCCGCCGCCGTGCCCGCGCCGCCCCTCATCGGCGCACTCCTCTGCATCGCCGCGATGATCACCGCGCTCGTGTGCTTCGGCCGCGGCGGCGAAGTGTGGTGGACCGCCGCCATCGTCGTCGCCGGGCTCGCCACGATGGTGCTGCTCTTCACCGGCGTCGACGACTCGGCGAGGCCCCTCGTCGCCAGCGCCGTCATGCCCCTGGCCGCAGGCGGGCTCTCGGCACCGCTGATGGCCCAGCGCGGGCACCCGGTCGGTCTTGGCATCACGATCGCCGGGGGCGGCGCCGTGGTGGTGCTCATGGTCTGGGGCTCGGGCTCGCTCCTGTCGACCCCGGTCAGCGGCGCACTGCTCGGGTGGATCCTGATGGCCGTCGTGGCGATCTGGATCTCGCGCAGCATCCCCCGCGTCGCCCGCCGCATCTACAGCATCGGCACCGCCCACCGCGCCGAACGGCAGGCCAGCGAGACCGAGGCACAGCGCCGCCAGGGTGCCCGCCTGCTGCACGACACCGTGCTCGCGACCCTGACGCTGCTGGCGCACTCCGGCGTCGGCGTCTCCGAGCAGGCGATGCGCGAGCAGGCCGCCGAGGACGCCCGACTACTGCGGCACCTGCGCCTCGGTGCGACCCCGCAGCCCTCGCAGTCCGGTGACTACTCGCTCACCCGCGAAGAGGAATCACCCCTCGGGCAGACCCTCGAGTCGGTCAAGCAGCGCTTCGGTCGGATGGGGCTCGAGGTCAGCTGGCACGGCACCGGGCAGGTCCTGCTGCCGTCGAACGTGCTCGACGCGTTCCTGCTCGCGCTCGGCGAGTGCCTCGAGAACGTCCGTCGGCACGCCGGCGTCGGCGAGGCCCACGTCACGATCGTCCACGACAACGAGGTCGTCCGTGCGATGGTCACCGACTCCGGCGTCGGCTTCGACCTCACCACCGTCAGTGCCGAGCGACTCGGCTTCAAGGAGAGCGTCGTGAACCGCCTGCGCGAGGTCGGCGGCGACGCGAAGCTCTTCTCCGCGCCGGGCTCCGGCACCACCGTCGTCCTGGAGGCACCGCGATGACCCGCGTCCCCGAGGACACCATCGGCCGCAGCCTGCCCGGCGAGACGGCCCCACCAGCACCCCGCACCCGCCGCGAGGCGCGCGAGCGGTACCGCACGAGCGAACGGCGCCAGGCCCGAGGGCTCCCGTCGACGTCCACCGGTGCCCGGTCCCTGCGGCAGGCCGCGAAGCCCGGCGCGTCGCTCGGTGCCGGCTACCTCGGCCTCGGCGCCGCGGTCCTCACCGCGATCGAGGCCGTCGCCGGCATCGCGTTCTTCCTGGTGCGCTGGAACGAGTACTCCGACCCGTGGCTGCCCGCGGTCGCCTGGGGGCTCTACGTCGTCGCCGCCGTCGGGGTCGGACTCAGCGTCCTGACCTACGGCGAACGGCTGACGGGTCCGGCCTTCGCGTTGATCTGCGTCGTGCTGGCGTGCGTGGTCACGCTCGACTTCATCGGCATCTGGCCCGAGCACGACATCGCGCACACCGCGACCGCGTCGATGGCCGCCGGGTTCGCCCTGCTGCCGATCGCCACGCTCCGACCCGCCCGCGAGGTCGCAGCCGCCATCGGTGCGCTCGGCATCGCGTTCATCGTGATGGCCGTCGTGTCGACGCCGATCACGCACGACACCATGCCCGGCATCGTGTCCCTGCTGTCGCTCGTCGTGGTGCCGCCGTCGCTCGCGCTGTACGTCGTGCAGCGGTTCCGCCAGCTCGTGCAGCGCGAACTCGACCGGGTGCTCGTGCAGAGCAACGTGCAGGCGCCGCAGTTCGCCGTCGGCATGCTCGCCTCGGACGAGCTCGCCCGGCTCGACCTGGCCGCCGAGAAGCTGCTCGACGCCGTCGCGAACGGCACCGACCCGCTGCCGCTGTCCGACGCCTCGAGTTCCGTCGCCGCATCGCTCGCCACCGAGCTCCGCCTGCACCTGATCGAGGGCCGTCGCGAGACCTGGCTCTACCACGCGATCACCGAGTCCGACCACCTCGGTCGCTCGGTGAGCGTCGCCGACCCGACCGCACTGGCCGGGCACCTCTCCCCCACGCAGCGCGACGGACTGCTGCAGGCGATCTGGCAGATGGTCGGCGACGGCCGCACCGCCCAGCCCGGCATGCCCGTCGTCTCCGTCACCCTCGGCCCCATCGGTTCCGACGGTCACCCGGTCAGCGACGACACCATGGACGTGCCCGTCGTCATCGAGTCCCGCGGGGTGCCCCGGCGCAGCCTCGGCCCGACGGCGTGGAGTGCCCTGCAGCGCATCGGCCCGTACACCGAGACCGTCCGCGACGGCGCGCTGCACATCGTCGCGCACTGCGTCGTGAACCGACATCCGTCGATGTAGCTGCCGGACACCCGCACGCCTGACCGACTTCCGGCCCGCATCCTCCTAGGATCGGCCGAGCAATCCGCACCGAGAAAGGACGCCAGCATGGCGACTCCAGAGGAACCGATCCGACTCGCACTGGTCGACGACCACAGGATGCTCCTCGGCGCGCTCACGGAGTGGATCCGGAACGCGGCCGACGACATCACCCTGGTGGCCGCCGTCACGACCTGGCCCGAGCTCCTGACGAGCCCGGCGTTCCCGGTCGACGTGGTGCTGCTGGATCTGGACCTCAAGGACTCCATCCCGGTGTCGCTGAAGATCTCGACGCTCAAGACCGCGGGCGTCAAGACCGTCGTGATGAGCACGTACTCGGAGCCGAACGTCGTGCGCGAGGCCCTCGGAGCCGGGGCCCTCGGGTACCTCGTCAAGAGCGAGGACGCCGACATGATCGTCGAGGCCATCCGCTCCGCCCAGCGCGGCGAGCAGTACGTCTCGGCCGAGCTCGACCTCGCCATCAACAGCGGCGACGTCGGCGGCGTCCCGAAGCTCAGCGCCCAGGAGCGTCGCGTGATGGCCCTGTACGGCGGTGGCGAGCCCGTCAAGAGCGTCGCCTACCAGCTCGGCATCTCCGAGGAGACCGCGAAGAGCTACCTCAAGCGCATCCGCGAGAAGTACCGCGTCGCCGGCTTCGACGTGGGCACGAAGGTGGCGCTCCGGAAGCGCGCGATCACCGACGGCATCATCGTGCAGGACGGCAGCCCCCTGGGGCTGTAGCGCGCGTTGCGCGTTGCGCGTTGCGCTTCGTGAGCAGCAATAGTCGGGTCCCGTCACGGGACCCGACCATTGCTGCTCACCATGTGCGGTGGCCGCACCGCGTGACGGACGGGAGGCCCGTGGCGGCGTCGCCACGGGCCTCCCGTCCGGTGGGTGCGTGCGCGCGCCCCGCGTGTCAGGCCGTCGGGACGGGTGCGGTGATCGGACCGGTGGAGGGCGACGAGGAGCGGACCGCGGCACGACGGGTGCTCCGCCGCTCGACCGCGTAGCTGACCATCGTCACCAGGACGCCGAGCAGCGCGAGGCCGATGCCGAGCCAGCCCGGTGCGAGGAACCCGAAGCCGGCGGCGATGACCGCGCCGCCCAGAGCCGCACCGATCGAGTTGCCGATGTTGAACGCCGAGTGGTTCAGCGCGGCCGCGATCGTGCGGGCATCCCCCGCGACGTCCATCAGGCGCGACTGCACCGCCGGCGGGATCGCCGACGAGGTCGCACCGAGCAGGAACGCGCCGAGCAGCATGCCCCAGAGCCACTGCGCCGTCAGGACGGTGATGAGCAGGGCTCCGATGAGCGAGAACATGCCGACGTAGATCGTGCGCTTCACGCTGTGGTCGGCCAGGTGTCCGCCGAGCACCCCGCCGACGACCATGCCGATGCCCACGACGACGAGCACGATCGGCACGAACGACTCGGGCATCCCGGTGACGTTCTGCACGAGCGGGGAGATGTACGAGTACACCGCGAAGAAGCCGCCGAACCCGACGGCGCCGAGGCCCATCACGATCCACACCTGCGGCACGCGGAACGCCCGGAGCTCACGGCCGATCGTGGCGTGCTCGTCGCGGGCGCTCTTCGGCACGAAGGCCGCGACGGCCAGGAACGTCAGGGCGAACAGCGCGGCGACGACACCGTAGGCGACCCGCCACCCGGCCACCTGTCCGACCCACGTGATCGCCGGGACGCCGACGACGTTCGCGACCGACAGGCCGAGCAGCACCATGGCGATGCCCTTGCCGCGCTTGCCCGGGCCCATCATGTCGCCGGCCACGATCGACGCGATGCCGAAGTAGGCGCCGTGCGGCAGCCCCGCGACGAAGCGGGCCACGAGCACCAGGCCGAACGAGGGCAGCAGCGCGCTCGCGATCGTCGCGACGACGAACCCGACGAGCAGCACGAGGATCAGGCCCTTGCGCGGGAACCGGGCGGACATCGCCGCGATGGTCGGCGCACCGACGACGACCCCGAGGGCGTACGCGCTGACGAGCCAGCCGGCGTGGGCGATCCCGGCGTCGGGGTCGATGCCGTACTGCTCGGGGAGCAGGGCCTGCGCGATGTTCGGCAGCAGTCCCATCGCGACGAACTCGGTCGAGCCGATGGCGAACCCGCCGAGGGCGAGCGAGATGAGCGCGAGGGTGCGACGCGCAGGCGTGAGCTGTGACATGGGGCCTGTTCTCGTGCGGGCGGAGCGGGACGACGGGGCAGCACCCCACCGGACGGGGCGGCCGTGATGTCCTGGTCCGTCGAGTGTAGACCGCTCCAACGGACCAGCGAAAGCCCGCGGGAGCTCAGGCCGCCTGGCGCTCCGGGGTGCGGGTCCGTGCGGGGGCCTGCTCGGGCAGCTCGTCGCGGTGCACCCACCCGGTGCCGCACTCCGCGCAGCTCGCCCAGGCGTTCTCGCCCTGTTCGTCCGTGTCGATGACGACCGTTCGCAGGTCGCAGTCGGGGCACCAGCCGTCGTGCATCATCACGCGCTCCTCATCGTCGTCTCGCAGGCCACCGGAAGTGGCTCGATGCAGACCATGAGACACCCGGCCACCGACATCCGAGGGACCGATACGGCGTGTCGGGCGACGCTGCGGTGCAGGATGACGACGTGCCCACCGTCACGACCGTCCTGGCCTCCTGCGCCGCCGGCGCGCCCGCGAACTGCGAGGACGTCACCGACCCGCTCGGGATCGTCGTCGTCGTGGTGTTCGCGGTCGCCGGCCTCGTCCTGCTGACGGTCGCCGCGGTCGCCGGCACCGACCCCCGTCGCCGCAGGCGTCCGCGTCGGCGCCGCTGACCACTACTCGCCGAGCGCGGCCTCGAGCCGTTCGAGCTTGCCGTCGATCTCGCCCGTGTGCCCGGGGCGGATGTCGGCCTTCAGCACGAGCGACACCCGCGTGCCGTACTCTCCGACGGCCTCGGTGGCGCGCTTGACGACGTCCATGACCTCGTCCCACTCCCCCTCGATCTCGGTGAACATCGACGAGGTGCGGTTCGGCAGCCCGCTCTCGCGCACCACGCGCACGGCGGCCGCGACGGCGTCGTGCACGGACCCGTCGGACGTTGCAGCGGGACCACCGGACGGAGCGACGGAGAAGGCGACGATCATGCGTCCATCTTGCCCGGCTCGGGCTGGTCGCGCACGGACGGCGACGAGCGCGCCGGCACCCGTCCGGACCCCGCGCGACGGCCCATCCGCACCAGCACGACGACGCTCCACACCAGGATCGCCACCTCGAGCACGTTCCGCACCGTGAGCACCACGAGGATCCACGGCTGCACGCCGAGCAACTGGTCGTAGTAGCCCGGGTAGATCAACTGCGTGAGCAGGGCCATCGGCAGCGCGAGCACCGCGATCGGCACGAACCGGCGCGCACTCGGGGCACCCGCCGCGAGGCCCCAGACGATCGGCACCGCGAACCAGCCGATGTACTGCGGCGACCCCACCTTGTTCGTCGCGATGAGCGCCGCGACGAACAGCAGCGCCAGGACCGGCGCGAGCTCGGCCCGACGGGCACCGCGGCGCGCGGCCCAGAGCGCGAGCACGACCCCGGCCACCACGACGACGGCCATCAACGGCGTCGACACCGCGGCGGCGACGGACGTGCCGGCACCGGACACCTCGAAGGTCAGGATCTCCTGGTCGTAGAACACCGCCGCTCCGGGGACGCCGAACGCTGCGGCCCACATGAACGGCGTCGCGAGCGGTGACTCGATCTGCAGCCCACGGCCGGTCTGCTCACCGACGAAGGACAGCAGGTACGGCGCACCGCCCCACAGCACGTCGACGAGCACGATCAGGGCGCTCAGCACCAGGGCTCCGGCGAGCACACCCCGGCGGTGTCCGCGACGCAGGAGCAGCAGCACCGCGACGAGCGCCGCGGGCCACACCTTCGTCCACGCGCCGGCGGTGAAGAGTGCGGAGGCGACGGCCGGCCTCGAGGCCACGAACGCCACGCCCACCAGCGCGAACACCGTCGCGACGGTGTCGATCCGACCGAGCGCGATCGGGCCGAGCGCGAGCAGGAACAGCAGCCACCACCAGGCGACCCGCACGCCGTGCACGCCGAAGCGGTCGGACGACCCCACACGCGCCCGGAACCGCCACAGGAACGCGCACGCCGCGGCGTCGAGCAACACCATCAGCAGCAGCCAGCCGGTGCCGATCGACGCGACGCCCCCGAGGGCCGCTGCCGCCATCGGCACGATCGCCAGGATCGGGTACACCCAGGCGCCGTCGATGCCGACCCAGAAGTCCGCGGTCCGCCCGGTCTCGATCCAGCGGCTGTAGGTGATGGTCACGTCGCCGAGCGGCAGGTTCGCGCACACCAGGGTCAGCCACCACAGGAACCCGTGCACGGCGACGAACGCCAGGACGAAGCCGGCGAGTTCGAGCCACCGGGTCGAGGTCGTCTGCACCGGACGAGCGTAGCGGCCGGACCGAGGGGGCGATCGCTGCCACGGACTCAGGGTCTCCCGAGCATGACGTGTCACCGTTCTGCGCGTGACCACCGACACCCCGCGCAAGCGCCGCAAGGCCGTCATCTGGATCTCCGTCATCGCCGCCGTCGTCGTCCTCGGCGTCGTGGGCGCGGTGGTCTTCACGAACGTCTACACGAGCAACGAGAACGCGAAGGCCTCGGCCGCGCCGTCCGTCGCCGCCACCCGCCAGGCCTCCACCCTCGACGACACGGACCTGTCCGGCGGGTGGACGGTCGGCGGCGACTCCGAGGCCGGGTACCGCGTCCACGAGGTCCTGAACGGCTCCGACGTCACCGTCACCGGCCGCACCGACAGCGTCTCCGGCACCGCGACCGTCGACGGCACGAGCATCACCGCCGCGAAGATCACGGTGCAGGTCGCCGACATCACCACCGACTCCGACCAGCGCGACGCCTACTTCCGCGACTCCGCGATGGACGCGGCGGCCTTCCCCGAAGCCACCTTCGAACTCACCGGACCGATCGCCGACGCGGTCCCGAGCGGTTCCGACACGACGACCGTGACGGCTCTGGGGAAGCTCACCCTGCACGGCGTCACGAAGGACGTCACCGCGAAGCTGCAGGTCGGCCTGAACGGCGACGGCGTCGACATCTCCGGCTCGGTCCCGATCACCTTCTCGGACTACGGCGTGCAGGCCCCGAGCCTGGGGTTCGTCAAGGTCGACGACGCCGGTTCCGTCGAGTTGCTGGTGCACGCGACCCCCGCGAGCTGACGTCCGCGACGCGCGTCACGCCCGTGACGTGCCCGCCGACGGCCTGGAGGCGCGGTGCCAGCTGGCACCGCGCCTCCAGGCCGTCCGTCGTCGCGTCCGGGGCCGCACCCGCGCAGGCCACGCGCGTTGCGTCCGCAACCGGCGACACGGTCGTCGTCGTACGACGTCGACACTGTCGCTGCCGCGCGTCCGCAACGGTGCGCCCGCACAACGAACGACGAAGTCGATGTCGTACGACGTCGACACCGTCGTTCCGCGTCGGTGGCTACCCGCGCGCGTCCCCGTCCACGACCAGGTCCCGCACGACCCCCGGCAGCTCGGCGATGAGCGTCGTCATCGGGAACGGTCCGCCGCCGGAGGCCCGCCGCGCCGCGAGCCCGTGCACCACCGCGGCCGACGCGGCCAGGTGCGCGAGGTCCGACGGCGTGAGCGACGAACCGGCCGCCTCGACGGAGCCCTGCCGCGCGGCGACGAGCGCCCCGAGGACCCCGCCCAGCACGTCTCCGGCCCCAGCCGCCGCGAGCCACGGCGTCGCCGAGGACGCCACGAGCCGCACCGACCCGTCCGGGGTGACCACGTGGGTCCGCTCCCCCTTGAGCAGCACGACGCTTCCGGTCTGCTCGGCCGCCCGGAGCGCTGCGGCGGCCGGGTCCTGCTCGATCTCGGCGCGATCGGCTCCGAGGAACGAAGCGAGCTCACCGGCGTGCGGGGTGAGCACGGCGAGCGGCCCGAGGTCGACGAGCGGGATCGCCCCGGCGTCGACGACGACCGGCACGCCGTCGTCAGATGCGTGCGAGAAGCCCGACGCCGTCGTCTCGTCCAGGTCACCGAGCGTCGGTGCCGAGATCCCGGAGCCGACGAGCCAGGCCTGCACGCGGCCGACGCCGGACACGACCTCGGGGCGGCGGGTGAGCACGTGGTCGGTGGCGCGTGCGGGTCCGACGTACCGGACCATGCCGACGCCGGTGTGCACGGCGGCGTCGACCCCGAGCACCGCGGCGCCGGGGTACTGGTCGGACCCGGTCGCGACGCCGAGCACCCCGCGGCGGTACTTGGTGGACTCCCCCGTCGGCGCGGTGACCCACGCGGCGGCATCGGACGGTCGGACGGGCACGAAGTCGTTCACCGGCCCCACGTTACGGTGGAGCACATGAGCCTGTTCCTGCCTGGTCGCGTGGTGGTCTTCGACTACGGCGAGGTGATCAGCCGGACACCGCACGCCTCGCGGGACGCCCTCGTGGCCGCCACCGGGGTCCCGGCCGACGAGCTGTTCCCGGTGTACCAGGAGCTCCGGCACGACCTGGACCGCGGCGACCTGTCCGTCGTGGCGTACTGGCGTGCCATCGCGGAGCGGACCGGACGGACCTGGAGCATCTCCGAGATCCACCGGTTCTGGGCGATCGACTTCACCGGGTGGTTCGAGGTCGAGCCGGAGACGCTCGAGATCGTCGAGGAGCTGCACGACGCCGGTACCCGTGTCGCCCTGCTCTCGAACGCGGGCTTCGACTTCGGTGACCCGTACCGCCGCTCCCCGATGGGCTCGCTGTTCGAGACCGTCGTGGTGAGCGCCGAGGAGCACGTCCTGAAGCCCGCGGCATCCATCTACCGCGACACCTGTGCGCGCTTGGGAATCGACCCGGGTCAGATGGTGTTCGTGGACAACAGGGCCGAGAACGCCACCGGTGCGGAAGCGATCGGGGCGGTCGGCCACCACTACACGTCGCCGGCGTCGCTGCGGTCGTTCCTGACGGGACTGGCCGAGGCGCCGGCACCCGTCCTCTGAGGAGCCCGCGTGACGCACGCCCTGTTCGACCCGATCACCGTCCGTGACCTGACCGTCCGCAACCGCATCTGGGTCTCCCCGATGTGCCAGTACTCGGTGGACCAGCAGGACGGCGTGGCGACCCCGTGGCACCTCGTGCACCTGGGCGGCTTCGCCAAGGGCGGCGCCGGCGCGGTCGTGGTCGAGGCGACGGGCGTCGTGCCCGAGGGACGGATCACCCCGCAGGACCTCGGGCTGTGGAACGACCAGCAGCGCGACGCGTTCAAGCCGATCGTCGACTTCCTGCACGAGCAGGGCGCCTCGGCGGGTATCCAGCTGGCGCACGCCGGCCGCAAGGCGTCGACGTACCGCCCCTGGGACACCACGCACGGCACCGTCCCCGCCGACCAGGGCGGCTGGACCACGGTCGCGCCGTCGGCCGTGGCCTTCGACGGCTACGACGTCCCGCGCGAGCTCGCGGTGGAGGACATCCGCGTCGTCGCCCTCGCCTTCGCGCAGTCCGCCCGCCGCGCGGTGGAGGCCGGGTTCGACCTGGTCGAGATCCACGCGGCCCACGGCTACCTGCTGCACCAGTTCCTCTCGCCGCTGAGCAACCAGCGCACCGACCAGTACGGCGGCTCGCTCGAGAACCGTGCCCGCGCGCTGCTCGAGGTCGTGGACGCCGTGCGCGCCGAGGTCGGCGAGGGATTCCCGATCGTCGTCCGGTTCTCGGCCACCGACTGGGTCGACGGCGGGCTCACGCTCGACGAGACCACCGTCGTCGCCCGCTGGGCCGCCGAGCACGGCGCCGACCTGGCCGACGTGTCGACCGGCGGCAACGTCGCGAGCGCACCGATCCCGGTCGGCCCCGGCTACCAGGTGCCGCACGCCGCGGCGATCAAGCGCGACGCCGGCATCCCGACGATCGCCGTGGGCATGATCTCCGAGGCGTTCCAGGCCGAGCAGATCGTCGCGACCGGCCTGGCCGACGTCGTGATGATCGGTCGCGAGATGCTCCGCGACCCGTCGTTCGCGCTCCGTGCCGCCGTCGAACTCCGCGTGCCGGTCGACTACGAGCCGCAGCAGTACCACCGCGCGCGGATCACGGCCTAGGCGCGGTCGGTTCTGTACGGATTCACGGTTCAGCGACCGCGCAGGCAGTACGATTGGCAGCACTGTGGACGATCCCCCGAATAGTTCTTCGCCTCACTCATCCGCCGCTCACTCGGTGAGCTGCACGTCATCCCTGTGCGCGAACGGGGGTGAATCATGAGTCCGATCGACATCGTCATGCTGATCGGCGGCATCCTGCTGACCCTCGGCACGGGTGTCTTCGTCGCGTCCGAGTTCGCGCTGGTCAACCTCGACCGCGCCGACGTCGAAGCGCGGCGCGACCGCGGTGAAGCCGGCCTCGCGCCGGTCATCGGCGCGCTGAAGGTCACCTCGACGCACCTGTCCAGCGCACAGCTCGGCATCACGCTGACCACGCTGCTGACCGGCTACCTGCTCGAACCCTCGATCGCGAAGCTGCTCGAGGCACCGTTCCTGGCGATGAACCTGCCAGAGGGCATCGTCGAGACCGTCGGCTCGATCGTGGCGCTCGTCATCGCGACCCTGCTGTCGATGATCCTCGGCGAGCTCGTGCCGAAGAACTTCGCGCTCGCGCTGCCCCTGCAGACGGCCAGGCTCGTGGTGCCGCTGCAGATCGCGTTCACGACGGTCTTCAAGCCCGCCGTCGCACTGCTGAACGGCACCGCGAACGCCGTGCTCCGGTCGCTGGGCATCGAGCCGCAGGAGGAACTCTCCGGTGCCCGCAGCGCCGAGGAACTCACCTCGCTGCTGCGCCGCTCGGCGTCCGAGGGCTCGCTCGAACAGGACACCGCGACGCTCCTCGAGCGCACCATCTCGTTCTCCGAGCTGAGCGCCAGCGACGTGATGACCCCGCGCCCACGGCTCTCCACCATCCGCGTGTCGGAGTCCGCCGAGGACGTCATCGCCCTCGCACGCAAGACCGGCTTCAGCCGCTTCCCCGTCATCGAGGAGGACGCGGACGACGTCGTCGGCATCGTGCACGTCAAGCAGGCCGTCGCCGTGCCGCGCGAGAAGCGTCCGGAGGTCCCCGTCGGGGCGCTCATGACCGACGCCGAACGCGTGCCGGAGACCATGCCCGGCGACACGCTGCTCGCCGAGGTCCGCGGTCGCGGCTACCAGATGGTCATCGTCGTCGACGAGTACGGCGGCACCGCCGGGGTCGTCACGCTCGAGGACCTGATCGAGGAGATCGTCGGCGAGGTCTCCGACGAGCACGACCGCGCCCGCATCGACGTGGTCCGCTCCCGCGACTGGCTGACCTTCCCCGGTCTGCTGCGTCCTGACGAGCTCGAGGACCGCGCCGGCGTGAAGGTGCCCGAGGAGGGCCCGTACGAGACCGTCGGCGGGTTCGTCATGTCGACGCTGGGCCGCCTGCCCGTCGTCGGCGACGAGGTGCCCCTGGACGGCGGCGTGTTCCGGGTCGAGCGGCTGGACGGCCGTCGGATCGACCGCATCCGCTGGACCCCGACGCGCGCGTCGACCGACACGGCGGCGACCGCGATCATCATCCCGTCCACCAAGAGCACCCCGACCACCACGACGAAGGGCAGCACCCGATGAGCTCTGACTGGTGGGGGATCTTCTGGCTCGTCGTCCTCTTGATGGGCAACGCGTACTTCGTCGCGGCCGAGTTCGCCGTCATCTCCGCACGCCGCTCGCAGATCGAGCCCCGCGCGGAGGAGGGCTCGAAGGCCGCGCAGATGACGCTCTGGGCGATGGAGCACGCCACCCGCATGCTCGCGACCACCCAGCTCGGCATCACGGTCTGCTCGCTGCTCATCCTGAACGTGTCCGAGCCGGCGATCCACCACCTGCTCGAGGTCCCGCTGCACCTGACCGGCTGGAGCGCCGAGGTGATCGGCACCGTGGCCTTCGTGTTCACGCTGCTGCTCGTGTCGTTCCTGCACGTCGTGTTCGGCGAGATGGTGCCGAAGAACATCTCGTTCTCGATGCCGGACCGCGCCGCGCTGCTGCTCGTCCCGACGCTCTGGTACATCGGTCACGGCCTGCACTGGGTCATCGTCGGCCTGAACGAGGTCGCGAACGCCGTGCTGCGGCTGTTCCGCGTCGAGCCCAAGGACGAAGCGGTGAGCGCGTTCACGGTGGAGGAGGTGCAGACCATCGTGGAGCAGTCCCGCCGTGAGGGCACCCTGACCGACGACGGCAAGCTCGCCCTGGCGTTCGAGTTCACCGAGAAGAAGGTCCGTGACGTCGCCGTGCCGATGGCCGAGCTCGTCACGTTGCCCGACGACGCCACCCCCGCCGACGTCGAGCACGCCGTGGCACAGCGCGGGTTCTCCCGCTACGTGCTCGTCGGCGAGGACGGCTCCCCCACCGGCTACGTGCACGTGAAGGACGTCATCGACCTGCGTCCGGACGAGTTCGACGACCCGGTGCCGCCGAAACGCATCCGTCAGCTCATCTCGCTGTACACCGAGATGGACCTCGAGGACGCGCTCGCGACCATGCGGGCCGCCGGGCGCCACGTGGCCCGCGCCTTCGACGCGGACGGCCGCACGATCGGCGTGCTGTTCCTCGAGGACATCCTCGAAGAGCTGGTGGGCGAGGTCGAGGACGCGACCCGACGCCGGTAGACCCACCGGCAGACGGACGGGAGGCGCGGTGCCAGCTGGCACCGCGCCTCCCGTCCGTTCGTGGTCGCGACCAGGGCGACGCGCGCCCCGTCCGCGCTACCAGCTGACGGGCAGGGGCTTGCCCTCCTCGTACCCGGCCGCGGACTGGATGCCGACCAGCGCGCGCTCGGAGAACTCGGCGAGGGACGACGCGCCCGCGTAGGTCGCGGAGCTGCGGACGCCGGTGGTGATCATGTCGAGCAGGTCCTCGACGCTCGGACGCTCCGGGTCGAGGTAGATCGTCGACGACGAGATCCCCTCGGCGAAGAGCGCCTTGCGGGCCCGCTCGTACGGGTCGAGCCGCTCGAACCGCTCGCGCACGGCCTTGGCCGAGGCCATGCCCCAGCTCTCCTTGTACGCCTTGCCCGCGGCGTCGCGACGCAGGACGCCGGGGGCCTCGAGCGTGCCGGCGAACCACGAGCCGATCATGACGGCGGACGCCCCGGCTGCCAGCGCCAGGGCGACGTCGCGCGGGTAGCGCACCCCGCCGTCCGCCCAGACGTGTGCGCCCAGCGAGCGGGCCGCCGCGGCGGTCTCGAGCACGGCGGAGAACTGCGGACGACCGACGGCCGTCATCATGCGGGTGGTGCACATGGCGCCCGGTCCGACGCCGACCTTGATGATGTCCGCTCCGGCCCCGACCAGGTGCGCGACGGCGTCGGCGGTGACGACGTTGCCGGCGACGAGCGGGATGCCGAGCTGCAGCGACGCGACCGTGCGGAGTGCGCGGAGCATGCCGTCCTGGTGACCGTGCGCGGTGTCGAGGACCAGGACGTCCACGCCCGCGGCGGCCAGCGCCTTGGCCTTGGCGGCGACGTCGCCGTTGATGCCGAGCGCGGCGGCGACCCGGAGCCGGCCGGAGGCGTCGACGGCGGGCGTGTAGATGTCGGAGCGGATCGCGCTCGTCTGGCTCGTGGTCCCGACGACCCGGCCGTGCCGCATGACCGGCGCGAAGTCGACCTCGGCGGCCGAGAGCACGTCGTACACGTGGCGGGGTGTGCCGGCGTCCTCGGCGTCGATCGCGGTCGAGGCGCCGTGCAGCAGGTCACCGAGGACGGCGTCGGGGCCGGCGGTGCCGAGCCGGGTCGCGGGCACGCAGCCGAGGTACTCGCCGTCGGCGTCGCGGACGACCACACCACGGCCGGCCACCGGCAGGAGCTGTTCGAGGGCCTCGGCGACGGTGGTCTGCGCACCCATGTCGTAGGCGGTGTCGAAGTCGACCGGCTGGTCCTTCACCCAGCGGATCGCGGCGTCGAGGTCCTGCAGGTGCATGTCCTGCGGCAGCACGCCCAGACCACCGCGGCGGGCCAGGGTGGCGGCGAGCCGGGGGCCGGTGACGGAGTTCATGTTGGCGCTGACGATCGGGATCGTGGCACCGCTGCCGTCGTTCGCCGCCAGGTCGACGTCGAAGCGGCTCGTCACGCCGGAACGGCTCGGGACGAGGAAGACGTCGGAGTAGGTCAGGTCGTGCGTCGGCCGCGTCTCGTAGAACCTCATGCGCTCCACTGTACGGCTCCCGTCACGGCCCCGACCGGGTGCTCGGGGGCTGCCGACTCGCGCCGCGGCTGACACGGAACGGACATGTCGGAGCGGCTAGGCTTGGCACCTGTGCGGCGCAGGGTTGCTCCGCACGACACACACGAGCATCTATCGACGGAGAGTGGGCGATCGGCTGTGTCGAGCCATCTGACCGGAACGGACGAGACCGCGGGCGAATTCGGGGCGAACGAGTGGCTCGTCGACGAGCTCTACGAGCAGTTCGTCGCGGACAAGGAGTCGGTCGACAAGTCCTGGTGGCCGGTCCTCGAGAGCTACCACCGCACGCAGGTCGCTGACGCTCCGGCTCCGGCGGGCTCCCCCGCGCAGCAGGTGCCGGCTGGGCAGCAGGCCCCGGTTTCGCAGCAGGCACCGACCCAGCAGCAGTCGTCGACGCAGCAGCCGGCCACCGGGGACACCCCGGGCGAGGCGAAGTCGGGCCCGATCCAGGCGAAGACCACCTCGCGCCAGCCGGCACCGCAGCCGATCCCGGCCGAGGCGAACGACGCCGCCGACGACCACGAGGAGACCCACGAGGACGTGGCGACCCCGCTCCGCGGCATGGCAAAGACGCTGGCGTCGAACATGGACGCTTCGCTGACGGTCCCGACCGCGACGAGCGTCCGGACCATCCCGGCGAAGCTGATGATCGACAACCGGATCGTCATCAACAACCACCTGCGACGCGCCCGCGGCGGCAAGATCTCCTTCACGCACCTGATCGGGTGGGCGATGGTGCAGGCGATCAAGGACTTCCCGAGCCAGAACGTCTTCTACGAGGAGCGCGACGGCAAGCCGTTCGTCGTCGCCCCGGCGCACGTGAACCTCGGCATCGCGATCGACGTCCCGAAGAAGGACGGCACGCGCTCGCTCCTGGTGCCGAGCATCAAGCGCGCGGAGACCCTGACGTTCGGCCAGTTCCTCTCCGCCTACGAGGACCTCGTCAAGCGTGCCCGCGACAACAAGCTCACCCCGGCGGACTTCCAGGGCACGACGATCTCGCTCACCAACCCGGGCGGCATCGGCACCGTGCACTCGGTCCCGCGTCTGACGAAGGGGCAGGGTTCGATCATCGGTGCCGGCGCCCTCGAGTACCCGGCGCAGTTCCAGGGCTCGGCGTCGAAGACCCTGGTCGAGCTCGGCATCGGCAAGACCATCACCCTGACGAGCACCTACGACCACCGCGTCATCCAGGGCGCCGGTTCGGGCGAGTACCTCAAGCACGTGCACGAGCGCCTGATCGGCGAGCACGGCTTCTACGACGGCATCTTCGCCGCGCTCCGGATCCCCTACAAGCCGATCCAGTGGGCGAACGACATCAACGTCGACCTGGCGCACCGGGTGAACAAGACCGCTCGCGTGCAGGAGCTCATCAACAGCTTCCGCGTCCGTGGGCACCTGATGGCCGACATCGACCCGCTCGAGTACCGCCAGCGCACGCACCCCGACCTCGAGATCGAGAGCCACGGGCTGACCTTCTGGGACCTCGACCGCGAGTTCGTCACCGGCGGCCTCGCCGGCACCACCTCGGCACCGCTCCGCGACGTCCTCGGGATCCTGCGCGACGCCTACTGCCGCACGGTCGGCATCGAGTACATGCACATCCAGGACCCGGAACAGCGTCGCTGGGTGCAGGAGCGCATCGAGGTGCCGTACTCGAAGCCCTCGAAGGAAGAACAGCTCCGCGTCCTCGGCAAGCTCAACGAGGCCGAGGCGTTCGAGACCTTCCTGCAGACCAAGTACGTCGGCCAGAAGCGCTTCTCGCTCGAGGGCGGCGAGTCCACCATCGCCTTCCTCGACACCCTGATCCAGCACGCCGCCGGAGCCGGGCTGGCCGAGGTCGCGATCGGCATGGCCCACCGCGGCCGCCTGAACGTACTGACGAACATCGCCGGCAAGACCTACGGGCAGATCTTCCGTGAGTTCGAGGGGTCCTCGCTGCCGGGCACGGTGTCCGGTCAGGGCTCCGGCGACGTGAAGTACCACGTCGGCACCGAGGGCGTGTTCCGCACGTCCGACGGCTCGAGCATCCCGGTGACGATCGCCGCGAACCCGTCCCACCTCGAAGCCGTCGACGGCGTGCTCGAGGGGATCGTCCGCGCCAAGCAGGACCGCGAGGCCCCCGGCAGCTTCGGTGTGCTCCCCGTGCTCGTGCACGGCGACGCGGCGATGGCCGGCCAGGGCGTGGTCGTCGAGACGCTGCAGATGTCGCAGCTCCGCGGCTACCGCACCGGCGGCACGGTCCACCTCGTCATCAACAACCAGGTCGGGTTCACCACCCCGCCCGAGTCCGCGCGCAGCTCGGTGTACTCCACCGACGTCGCGAAGACGATCCAGGCGCCGATCTTCCACGTGAACGGCGACGACCCCGAGGCCGTCGCCCGCGTCGCCGAGCTCGCCTTCGCGTACCGCGAGGAGTTCCACCGCGACGTCGTGATCGACCTGATCTGCTACCGCCGCCGTGGGCACAACGAGGGCGACGACCCCTCGATGACGCAGCCGCTGATGTACAACCTCATCGAGGCGAAGCGCTCCGTCCGCACGCTGTACACCGAGGCCCTCGTCGGCCGCGGTGACATCACGCAAGAGGAGTACGACGAGGCGCACCGCGACTTCCAGGACCGCCTGGAACGCGCCTTCGCCGAGACGCACGAGGCACAGACCGGCACCATCCCGGTCATCGAGGTCGACGACGACGGTGCGGTGCAGGGGCTCGAACGCCCGGCCGCGCAGCGCGACGACTCCGAGGTCGAGGTGCACGAGACCGCCGTGTCCGAGGAGCTCGTCCGGGCGATCGGCGACGCGCACAGCAACCCGCCCGCCGGGTTCTCGATCCACCCGAAGCTGCAGCAGTTGCTGACCAAGCGCACCGAGATGACGCGAAACGGCGGCATCGACTGGGCGATGGCCGAGCTCATGGCGATCGGCTCGATCCTGGTCGAGGGCAAGCCCGTCCGCCTCGCCGGACAGGATGCCCGACGCGGCACGTTCGTCCAGCGCCAGTCGGTGTTCCACGACCGGGTGAACGGCCAGGAGTGGCTGCCGCTGTCGAACCTCACCGAGGACCAGGCCCGGTTCTACGTGTACGACTCGCTGCTGAGCGAGTACGCGGCGATGGCCTTCGAGTACGGCTACTCGGTGGAACGCCCCGAGTCGCTCGTGCTCTGGGAGGCGCAGTTCGGCGACTTCGCGAACGGCGCCCAGATCGTCATCGACGAGTTCATCTCGTCCGCCGAGCAGAAGTGGGGACAGCGCTCCGGCCTCGTCCTGCTGCTGCCGCACGGGTACGAGGGCCAGGGGCCGGACCACTCGTCGGCGCGCATCGAGCGCTACCTGCAGCTGTGCGCCGAGGACAACATGATCGTCGCGCGTCCGTCGACCCCCGCCTCGTACTTCCACCTGCTCCGCCGGCAGGCCTGGGCCCGTCCGCAGAAGCCGCTCATCGTGTTCTCCCCGAAGGCGATGCTCCGGCTCCGTCAGGCGACGAGCGCGGTCGAGGACTTCACGACGGGAACGTTCGAGCCCGTGCTGGACGACGCGCGGATCTCCGACAAGAGCGCCGTGCGTCGCGTGGTCCTGCATTCCGGCAAGGTGCACCACGACCTGCGTGCCGAGGTCGACAAGCGCGGCGTCACCGACGTCGCACTCGTCCGCCTCGAGCAGCTCGCCCCGCTCCCCCTCGACCGCATCCTCGAGGTCCTGGCGGGCTACCCGGACGCCGACGTCGTGTGGGCGCAGGAGGAGCCTGAGAACCAGGGCGCCTGGCCGTTCGTCTGCATGAACCTGTCGCCGCACCTGGGCGGTCGGCCGTTGTCCGTCGCGGCCCGCTCGGCGAGTGCCGCGCCGGCCACGGGCTCCTCGAAGCGCTCCGCGCAAGAGGCCGCCGACGTCATCGACACGGCACTGAGCGCGTCGGCCTAGTCACGAGCAAGCGCCCCGTGCGGGAGTCCGAGGGACTCCTGCACGGGGCGCTTCGACGTTCGCCAGGTCGGCGGCGCTACGCGATCTTCGTGTACCGCACCCCGGCGTCGTGGTACCCGCGCTTCTGGTAGAACCGGTGCGCGTTGTCCGTCGCGGCCGCACTGACGGCGCTGAGGCGACGGGCGCCCTGCTCGACCGCCCATGCTTCGAACGTGCCGATGAGCGCCGAACCGGTGCCGAGCCTCCTGGCCGTGTCGTCCACGACCAGCAGCAGCAGCTGCGCGGTCGGCTCGTCGCTGGCGTACGCCCACGTGACCTGCGCGCCGGCGACCGCGACGACCCGGCCGTCGTCTCCACGGACCACCCACGTGCGGTGCCCGGCTTCGGGGGTGAGCCGGTCGAGGCGGGCGCGCATCGACGCGTCGTCGACGTCGTGACCGAGCAGGCGGACGAGAGCGGCGACGTCGGCGACGTCCGTGTCGGACCAGGTGGTGGTCGACTCGACGGAGAGGGTCATGTCGGCCAACCTACCCGGGCCGTCGGTCGTGTTGCGACGGGGTTCCATAACAACTGATATTCATATACTCTGCTGTCATATCACCCGCCGGGTGAACCGACCGACAGGACAGCCATGCACATCACCTCCCGCCACGGCCGCACCGCCGCCTGGATCGCCTTCCCCCTCGCCGTCGTCGCGAGTGGCGCACTCATCGCCACGGCCTCGTACGCCGCCTTCTCGAGCAGCACCGACAACGCCGCGAACAGCTGGCGCACCGGCGCCGTCTCCCTCAGCGACGACGACCAGGGCGTCGCGCTGTTCGACGTCGAGGACCTCGTGCCCGGGTCCGCCGGCTCGAACTGCATCACCGTGACGGCGAACACCACCAACGCCTCGACCGTGAAGCTCTTCACCACCGACCCGGCCGACGACGACGCACTCGCCGAGCACGTCGGCCTGACGGTCGAGCGCGGCAGCCTCGGCACCCCCGACGACTGCAGCACGTTCACCACGACGACGACCGTGCACGACGGGACGCTCGCCGGCCTCATGGCGTCCGAGTCCTTCGGCACCGGCGTCGACGCGTGGCAGCCCGCGACGGACACGGCGAGCACGACCTACCGCTTCAGCTACGACCTGAGCGAGGGCGCGCCGAACACCGTGCAGTCGTCCGAGGCCGGCACCACGTTCGTGTGGGAAGCGCAGACGGACTGATCTCCGTCCCCGTCCCCGTCCCGATCCGTCCCGCCAGAACCGCCCGTCCCGCCCGTCCCGCCCGACCCGAGGAGCAGCCGATGCCGAACGTCGCCACCCGCCGTCACGTCCGATGCGTCGGCGACCTGCCCCGGCTGCTCCTCGCGGTCTCAGCGCGGACGGTCCTCTGGTCGGTGCTGCTGCTCGCACTCTGGGCGTCGCTCCCCGCGGCGTTCGGGTGGCACGTCACGACGGTCGTCTCCGACTCGATGGCCCCCGGGATCCGGACCGGTGACGTCGTCGCTGCGATGCCCGTCGGACCGGACGACCTCGAGGCCAGACGGGTGCTGCTCGTCGAGGACCCGGACCACCGGGATCGACTCCGGCTGCACCGGCTCGAGCGCGTCGAACAGGACGGAGCCCTGCGTCTGCGCGGGGACGCCAACCCGACGGCCGACCGAACGGCCGTCGCTCCGGACGCCGTCCTCGGTGTCGGCGTCCTGCGCTTCCCGGGCGTCGGGCTCCCCGGAGTCTGGGTCCGCGAGCGGTCCTGGACCATGCTCCTGCTCGCCGCCGCTGCCGCCGCGGTGCTCGTCGTCGCCGCCCGCGCGGACCGGGGGGTCATCACCGGGCTGCCGTGCCCGCGGTGCGGTGCACCCCGATGGGACACCACCAGTCCGGCGGTCGCCCCCGGGGTCGCGTCCGCGCAGAGCTCCTCGTGGGCGCTGCCGACCATGGCCGCAGTCGCAGTCACGGCGGTCGCCCTGACCGTGGTCGCCGGAGCCGGGTTCAGCGACACGACCGCCACCGCATCGTCACTCCGGACACAGTCGTTCCCGTGCTTCGCTCGACCGCTCGACGCGCCCGTGCTGGCGTGGGACTTCGACGAGAAGGGCGGGAACGCCGTCCGGGACACCAGCGGCCACGGCGCGGACGGCACCGGGCGACTCGGGCCCGTCCGGAACGACGGCCCGTGCTCCGGGAACCCCTCGATGCACTTCGAGACCGACGACAGCCGGGTGGCGACGAACACCCCGACGGCAGCACCCCAGGTCTTCTCGATCGAGGTGTGGTTCCGCACCGACCGCGCCGGTGGCCGGATCTTCGGATTCAGCTCGAGCCAGGACTCGGCCTCGTCCTACAAGGACCGACACCTGTACGTCGGCGCCACCGGCCAGCTCATGTACGGGGTGCAGGGACCTGCGAACGGCTTCCGGTTCGCGACCGGATCGACAGCACGGGTGGACGACGGACAGTGGCACCACGCGGTCGGCACCCTGCGGGTCGGTCGCGCCGAGCTGTGGCTCGATGGCGTGCTCGTCGGCACGCGGACCGACGTCAGGGGCGCGCACCAGTACGACGGCCACTGGCGGGTCGGGCGTGAGTCACTCGCGCCCTGGCCCGGCCAGCCCTCCGACTACACGTTCCGCGGCGACGTCGACACCGTGCGGGTGTACGACCGGGTCCTCGACCCGGACGCCATCGCCGCACACCACCTGGCCGGCCGCTGATCGCCGGCCCGGCGCGGCGTCAGTGCGTCGCCTGCTCCACCCGGATCCGCGCGAGGATCTCGCTGCGCAGCTGGTCGGGAGCGGTCTCCTTGCAGGCACGACGGACGGTCTCCATGAGCACGACGCCGACGCGGTGCTCGGTCTGGCAGTCCTCGCAACCATCCATGTGCTCACGGATGTCCGCAGCGTCCTCGTGCCGGAGCTCGTCGTGCAGGAACTCCTCGAGCTCGGCCTTCGCCTTCGAGCAGTCGCAGCCGCTCATCGTGCGTCCTTCCGTCCGGTGCGACCCGTGGCCGCGGTTGCCTTCGTCGTCTGTGCCGCGCCTCGTCCCCGTCCACGCATCGTCGCCGTCGACGCTGCGTCCGGGACGATGCCGGTCTCACGGGCGTGGTCCGCCAGGAGCCCACGGAGGAGCCGGCGGCCACGGTGGAGGCGGCTCATGACCGTCCCCACGGGGGTCTTCATGATGTCGGCGATCTCCTGGTACGAGAAGCCTTCGACATCGGCGAAGTACACGGCCATCCGGAAGTCCTCCGGGATGGCCTGCAGTGCGTCCTTCACGGCAGAGGACGGCAAGTGGTCGATCGCGTCGGCCTCGGCGGACCGGGCGGAGATCGACTGGGTGACGCTCGCGGCGCCGCCGAGCTGCCAGTCCTCGAGCTCGTCGATGGTGCCCTGGTACGGGTTCCGCTGGTTCTTGCGGTACGTGTTGATGAACGTGTTCGTGAGGATCCGGTACAGCCAGGCCTTCAGGTTCGTGCCCTGCTTGAACTGGCGGAACGCGGCGAATGCCTTGACGAACGTCTCCTGCACCAGGTCCGACGCGTCGGCCGGGTTGCGGGTCATCCGCATGGCCGCACCGTAGAGCTGGTCCATGAAGGGCAGGGCCTGGTCCTCGAACAAGGACCGCAGCTCCGCCTCGGAGACGGTCTTCGCGTCCACCGGCTCGTCTGCGGCGTCGTCGAGGGCTTCGTGCTCCTCTTCGACGGCGTCGAGCTGCACCTCGGTCTCGTCGACCAGGTGGTGCGGAGCTGCCTGCGGTTCGTCGGTCGTCATCGCCGCCAAGTCTAGGCCGAGCGTGCCGAGCGTCGTCGGCACCGCGGTCAGCACGGTCGCCGTGCCGGTCCGCTCTCGTGCGAGTGTTGCTGTCGCCACTGATCCTCCCGGTGCGTTCAGTACCCTGGTGAACCGATGGCAGACACGACGCATTCCCACAGCGGGACCCAGCCCGCCGACCCCTGGATCGCCCCGGTCGCAGGGGGTCCGCTGCGCGGCGACGTCGCGCTGCCCGGGTCGAAGTCGCTGACGAACCGGGAGCTCGTGCTCGCGGCCCTCGCGGACGGCCCCTCGACGATCCGGCTCCCACTGCACTCCCGTGACTCGGCGCTGATGATCGCGGGCCTCCGTGCGCTCGGGGTCGGCATCGAGGAGCTCGAGCCGGCGGCCGGCACCGCCCCGAACCCCTACGGCCCGGACCTCCGGATCACGCCCGCCCCGATGCACGGCGACGTCCGCCTGGACTGCGGGCTGGCCGGCACCGTGATGCGCTTCCTGCCGCCGCTCGCCGCCCTGGCCGTCGGGCCCGTCACGGTGGACGGCGACCCCTACGCCCGCAAGCGGCCGATGCACGCCATCGTGCAGGGACTCGTGGACCTCGGTGTCGACGTCACGGACGACGGCGGCGGTTCGATGCCGTTCTCGTTCACCGGCACCGGCTCGGTCCGCGGTGGCGCCCTGACCATCGACGCCTCGGCGTCCTCGCAGTTCGTCTCCGGCCTGCTGCTGTCGGCCCCCCGCTTCGACGAGGGCCTGCACCTCACCCACGTCGGCGAGCGCCTGCCGAGCATGCCGCACATCGAGATGACCGTCGCGGCGCTCCGTGCCCGCGGCGTCCGCGTCGACGAGCCGTCGATCGGCGAGTGGGTCGTGCACCCCGGCCCGATCGGCGCGCGTGACGTCACGATCGAGCCCGACCTGTCGAACGCCGCGCCGTTCGCGGTCGCCGCGCTCGTCGCCGGCGGCACGGTCCGCATCCGCACCTGGCCCACCGAGACGACCCAGGTCGGTGCCGACCTCGAGACGCTCCTGCCCCTGTGGGGGGCGAGCGTGGCCCGTGACGGTGACGACCTGGTCGTCGACGGCGGCGTCGGGATCCGCGGTGGGGCCTCCTTGCGGGGTCTCGAACTCGACCTGAGCCGCGGCGGCGAACTCGCCCCGGCGCTCGTCGCGCTGGCCGCGCTGGCGGACGGACCGAGCGAGATCACCGGGATCGGCCACCTGCGGGGGCACGAGACGGACCGCCTGGCCGCGCTGGCGGCGGACCTCAACCGGTCTGGAGGCGCGGTGCACGAACTCGACGACGGCCTGCGGATCGAGCCGGCGCCGCTCCACGGCAGCGCCTGGGGCGCGTACGACGACCACCGGATGGCGACCGCGGGGGCGATCGTGGGCCTCGTCGTCGACGGCGTCGCCGTCGACGACATCGGGTCGACCGCGAAGACGCTGCCGCAGTTCCCGGAGCTGTGGGCCGCGCTCGTGGCATCCTCGGTGTCCGCTGCACCGGTGAGTGGGGACTGACGCATGAGCTGGTGGGACGACGTCGACGGTGACGACTCCGACGCGGACGAGCCGTACGGGCAGTACGACGAGTCGAGCGTCCGGGTGCGTCCGAACCCGAAGGGCAACCGGCCACGCACGAAGACCCGGCCGACGTACGACGACGCCCCCGTCGGGTGGGTGACGAACGTCGACCGCGGGCGGTTCGGCGTGCTGATCGACGACCACGTCATCACCGCCACGAAGGCCCGCGAGCTCGGCAAGAAGTCCGTCGTCACGGGTGACCACGTGTCGCTCGTCGGGGACGTCTCGGGCGACCCCGGCTCGCTCGCGCGCATCGTGAAGGTCGCCGAGCGCACCACACTGCTGCGACGGAGTGCCGACGACTCCGACGAGGTCGAGCGCGTCATCGTGGCGAACGCCGACCAGATGCTCATCGTGGTGGCCGCGGCCGACCCCGAGCCGCGCACCCGCCTGATCGACCGGTACCTGGTGGCCGCGTTCGACGCCGGCCTCGACCCGATCCTCTGCATCACGAAGACCGACCTCGCCGACCCGGCTGCGTTCCTGGCGCACTTCGCGTGCCTGGATCTGCGGATCGTGACGAGCCGATCGGACGACGTCCCGTTCGAGGCGCTGCACGAGCTCCTCGACGACAAGGTGACCGTGACCGTCGGGCACTCCGGTGTCGGCAAGTCGACCCTGGTCAACGCCTTGACCGGGTCGACGCGCGCGATCGGCGTCGTGAACTCCGTGACCGGTCGCGGGCGGCACACGTCGTCGTCGTCCATCGCGCTGCAGGTCCGCGACGGTGGCTGGATCATCGACACGCCCGGTGTGCGGTCGTTCGGGCTGGGGCACGTCGACCCCGCGAACGTCTTCCGGGCGTTCGCGTCGCACGCCGTGCCGGTGCTGCCCGCGCGGGACGGCATCCCGCTGGCGCAGGCGCACGACTGGGAGATCGTCGACCGGGTGCAGGACGGGGAGCTCGGGCCGACCGGCGTCGAGCGGCTCGACTCGTTCCGGGCGCTGCTGACCGGGATGGGCGCGTCCGACCCCGGTTCCGAGTAGCGCGGCGGGCGGTGCCGGTCGGCACTTGTCGCCTGCGGGTCGGCGACTGGTCACGACACCCCGCGGTGTATGCGTCGAGTGGTCACGAACTGTCGGATGGCGGGGCGGCACCCGACAGTTCGTGACCACTCGTGCGCCGGGGCGCGGTGAGTCGTGACCACTCCGGCGCCTGTTCGCGCCGTGCCCCTTCGCACCGCGTCCCCTCGCACCGCGCCCCTCGCACCGTGCGAGGGGCGCACGAATGGTGCGAGGTCGTGCACTCCGTGCGGCCTCGCGTGCGTCGCACGGAGTGGGCAAGCTCGCACCGGACGGCGCCTCGGCACCAGCCTGGCGTCGACAAGCACGCATCGGGGTTGTACAGTTGCGGTCGTGTCTGAAGTTGCAAAGTACAACTTTGCGCCGACCCCCGCTGTCGACGCCCCGTCCCCGAGCACGACGACGACGTCGCACGCGCACCACTCCCCCACCCACAAGTCCCCACGAGCCCCGAAGCCGCAGCGGTCCGACAGCGTCCTGCGCCCCGCCGGCCTCGGTCGCGTGCTGCTGACGTTCGCCTCGCACATCCTCGTGCCGCTGTTCCTGGCCGCCGGCATGGGCCTGGCCTACCTCGGTGCCTTCCACGCCCCGGCCCCGCAGGAACTGCCCGTCGGCATCGTCGGCCAGGGCGCGGCCACCCAGGTGTTCGCCCAGACCGTGACCGACCAGTCCGACGGCGCGCTCGTTGCCCACGTCGTCGCCTCGACGAAGGCGGCCGAGCAGCAGGTGCGCGACCGCGACCTCGCCGCCGTGTACGCACCGACGGCGACGGGTGCCACGCTCTACGTCTCGACCGCCGCGTCGGAGACCACCGCGAGCGCCGCGCAGAAGGTCTTCCTGCCGATCGCCTACGACCAGCACGTGCCGTTCCGGGTCGTCGACGTCGTGCCCACGGGCGACCAGGACACCACCGGCCAGGGGCTGTTCTTCCTGCTCGTGGCCCTGAGCGTCGGCGGGTACGCGTCCGCGATCGCCGTGGCCTCGGTCGCGACGAAGCTCCGCGCCGTGTGGACCGCGGTCATCGGGCTCGCCACCGCGGGGATCGTCGCCGGCATCGGCGTGATCGTCGCCGGACCGATCTACGGCGTCATCACCACCCACCACTGGCAGGTGTTCCTGTTCGCCTGGCTCTACGACGCGATCATCGTCGCGCTCGGCGTCGGGCTGCACCCCGTGCTCGGCCGGTGGACCACCCCGATCCTCACGATGCTGTTCGTGATGCTGAACTTCACGTCGTCCGGCGGTATCTTCCAGCCGGCGTTCCAGCCCGGGTTCTTCGCCGCCCTGCACACCTTCTGGAGCGGTGCCGCGTGGCTGCAGGCCGCGCAGGACCTGCAGTACTTCCCGGACGCCTCGCTCGGCCGGTCGTCGCTCGTGCTCGCCCTCTGGCTGGCCGCCGCGCTCCTGCTCTGCGTGGTGGTGCACGGGCTCGTCGCCCGCCGGACCCGCATCGCCCGCGAGCGCGAGGTGACCCGGCTCGAGGAAGAAGAGGTCGTCGCCGCATAGCGACGGTAGGTTGGGCGACGTGGACCTCAGCGCCGACCTGGACTTCGCCCGCTCCCTCGCCGACACCGCCGACGCGATCAGCCTCGAGCGCTTCCGTGCCGCAGACCTGCACGTGACGAAGAAGGCCGACAGCACGCACGTCACCGACGCCGACCAGGCCGTCGAACGCGCCCTGCGCGAGCGGCTCGCCGCCGAGCGACCGGACGACGCGTTCCTCGGCGAGGAGACGACGGCGGACACCGGGGCCGAGGCCGTCAGCGAAGGACACCGCCAGTGGGTGGTCGACCCGATCGACGGCACCGCCAACTACCTGCGCGGCGTGCCGGTGTGGGCGACCCTCATCGCGCTCGCGGTCGACGGCCGCCCGGTGCTCGGCGTCGTCAGCGCCCCCGCCCTCGGCAAGCGCTGGTGGGCGGCCGAGGGCTCCGGCGCGTTCTCGCTGGACGGACCGCTCCGGGTCTCCGGGGTGTCCGAGCTCGCCGACGTGAGCCTGAGCTACAACAGCATCCAGCAGTGGGACGACGACGACCGCCTCGAGCCGCTCGTCGACCTGTCGCGTCGGGTCTGGCGGACCCGGGCCTACGGCGACATGTGGTCGTACATGATGGTGGCCGAGGGCGTCCTCGACGTCGCCGGCGAACCGGACCTGAAGCCGTGGGACATCGCAGCCCTCGTCCCCATCGTCGAAGAGGCCGGTGGCCGCTTCACCTCGCTCGACGGCGATCCCGGGCCGTGGCACGGCAGCGCCCTCGCCTCGAACGGCCTGGTGCACGACGCCGTCGTCGGGGTCATCCGCCGCGACTCCTAGGCACGGTCGGCGGGCCGGTCAGCCCCGCTCGGCGGACCCCGGCGCCTCGGTCCGCTCGGCGGATCCGTTCGCCCCGGTGCGCTCGGCGGACCCCGCAGCCGCGTCCGAGTGCCCGGAGTCCCCGTCCGACCGCCGCGCCGCCCGACGTCGCGCCACCAGGTCCGCACCGGCCAGCACCAGTGCGAGCGCCATCAGCGACACCGTGAACGTCGTGCCGCTGCGGAACGCGTCGTGGTACGCGTCGAGCCGAGCGCCGGCCCCACCGGACCCCGAGCCCGCCGCCTCGCTCCGCACGATCCCGTAGAAGATGCTCGTCGCGACCGCGGTGCCGATCGCGGTGCCGACACGCTGCCCGAGCTGTTGCATCGACCCCGCCACCCCGGACTGCTCGACGGGGATCTCGGCCAGGGTCAGGGTCTGGTTCGGCGACACCACGAACCCGCCACCGAGTCCACCCACCAGGAACGCGCCCGCCATCGCCCACGGGGTGACCTCCGGCGGGGTGGCGACGGCGGCGACCATGAGCAGCAGGAAGCCGACGACGACCATCCCGAGCCCGGCGACGACCAGCGCCCGCCCGACCCGGTCGACGATCCGTCCGCCGATGTACGAGCCGACGGCACTCGTCGCGGCGAAGGGGATGCTCACCATGCCGGCGAACAGGGGCGAGAGCCCGAGGCCCTCCTGCAGGTACAGCGTGACCATGAGGAACGACGCCGGCAGCGCCGCGAAGTAGACGGCGACGATCGACAGCCCGTTGCGGTACGACGACAGCCGGAACAGCTCGAAGTGCACCACGGGCGACTTGCCCTGCCGCTTGAACCGCTGCTCCCAGAGCACGAACAGCACGAGGAACACCGCGAAGCCGACCAGCCAGAACCAGCGGGTCGCGGAACCACCCCCGCCGCTGGCCAGCACGAACGGCAGCATCAGGGTGATGATCGCGGCGCCGAGCAGCAGGATGCCGACGATGTCCAGTTCACGGTCCTGCGCCTTCCCCTGGGCACCCTTCGGCAGCAGGCGGATGGCGAAGAGCAGTGCGGCGATCCCGAGGGGCACGTTCATCCAGAACAGCAGCCGCCAGCCGGACTCCTCGCCGCCGATCGCGATGAGGCCACCGCCGATGGTCGGCCCGAGGGCGGTGGAGATGCCGATCATCGCCCCGAAGAGCCCGAACGCGCGGCCCCGCTCCGGCCCGCGGAACAGCTGCTGCACGAGTCCGATGACCTGGGGCATCTGGATCCCGGCGGCGATGCCCTGCAGGATCCGCGTGACGATCAGGACCTCGATGTTCGGTGCGACGGCGCACAGCAGGCTCGATCCGGTGAACGCGCTGAGCCCCACGATGAACATGACCCGTCGGCTCTTCAGGTCCCCGAGCCGACCAGCGGGCACGAGGGCGAGGCCGAACGCCAGCGCGTACCCCGCCACGATGAGCTGGAGCGACGAACTGGTGGCCCCGAGGGACTGCTCGATCGAGGGCAGCCCGACGTTCACCTTGGACAGGTCGAGGATCGTCAGGGCCGCCACCGCCACGCACACGGCGAAGGCCCGCCACCGGGTGCGGTCATCGAGACGGGCGTCGGTCGGTTCGGCGTTGGACATCCCGTCCTGGCTACACCTGCGACGACGAACGAGGTCCGGACAGACCTGTACCCCGGTTCCGTCCGGAGGACCCGGATCGGGGTCAGGAGGGCGGGTGCAACTCCCCCGTCGTGGCCCCCCGTACTGGGGGCACCGTTCTGGACATCTGGTCGCGGGAGTCCGCCTCGCGGACCGGTACCTGAGTTATCGTGCTCCAGACGGCAGGTCACGTGATGCTCTCGGATTCCCTAGATCCGGACGGCGGAACAGACCGGTCGTGTTCGTCCGAAGACCCTAACCCGAGGGGTGATACAGACGATGACATCATCGTTCCCGAGCGGAACCGAGTGCACCCACACTCGTCGACCGCATCCAATCCACGACAGTTCCGGCGCGCGCTCAGTCGCCGCCGCTCGTCCGCACTCCGCCACGGTCACCCGCCGTGCAGCAGTCCGGTCCGCCTCCGTGCGCCCCGTCGCAGCGACCCCCGCGTTCGCCGACGCCCTCCTCGCAGCATCCGCCTCCGGACCCGGAGGCCGGTGAGTCATGGCACTCACCGGTCGACGTCTCGAGGTCGACCGGATCGCGACCCTCGCAGTGCTCCCACGGGAGTCCGCGATGGTCGTGGTCGGCGACCCTGGTTCCGGACGCAGCAGCGTCCTCGACGCGGTCTCGAACCGCGTTTCCCTCCCCGTCGTCCGGGTCGGTGTCAACGGGAGTGAGTCCCGTTGGCCACTGGCCGGGGTGACCTCCCTGTTCACCGCGCTCGACGACCCCCGAGCGACCGCGCACATCGCCCACCTGCTGCAGGCCGGCGGGACCGCGGCCGCCGTGACGGCCGGGCTGGCGGCGGCGCACGACTTCCTCGACGCCGTGCACGCCCTGACCCTCCCGCCGACGCTCGTCCTCATCGACGACCTCGACCGGATGGACGCGGAGAGCCAGGAACTCATCGCGTTCCTCGCCGGACGACTCGCGGGCACCGCGCTGCGCGTCGTGGCGACGGTCCGTTCGGTGCCGTCGGACGGTCCGCTCGCGGCCCTGCCGACCCTGCGCATCGAACCGCTGGCATCGGACGAGGCACTGATCCTCGCCCGGGCCATGGCACCGGCCGAGGCGAACGACGGCGTCCTCGCCGTCCTCGCCGAGGAGACCGGCGGCAACCCCGGCGCGCTCCGCGAACAGCTCGCGGTGCTCACCCGGGAGCAGCTCACCGGCGCGGAGCCGATCGTGCTCCCGCTCCGACCCACTCCGACGACCGAGGCCATCGCGGCACTCGCACTCGGGCCCGCCGCGGGACGCGATCTGGACGTCCTCGCGAAGCTCGCCCTGGTGCCCGTCGCGAAGACCATGGCGTGGGACCGCGACGAGCTGGACGACCTGGTCGGGGCCGGTCTCGCGACCGTCCGCGGCCAGAGCGTCACCGTCCGGCACCCGCTCGTCCGTTCCGCGCTCTACTGGCGGATGCCCGCCCGTGACCGTCGTGCGGCACACGCCGAGCTGGCGACGGCGAGCGCGGAGACCGACCCGCGGTCGGCCGCGTGGCACCGGAGCTTCGTCGACGACGTCCCCGACGTGGTGGCGCTGCTCCAGGCCGCACGGTCGTACGTCGTGGACGGCAACGTGCACGCCGCGATCGCCCTGACCGAGCGTGCACTGCACGTCGGTGGCGGGACCGAGGACGAGCACGTCGCGCTCCTCGGGGTCGCGGAGGCCATGCTCGGCAAGCGCCTGCTCGGCTTCGCCGCGCGGTACCTCGCGGCGCTCCGTCCGTTCCGGACGACGCCGAACGAGGTCCGCCGGCTCCGCCTGCAGTACTCGGCCGAGTACCTCAGCGGTGACGCCGTGCACGCGGACGAGCTGCTCGTCCCCGTCGACGCGACCGACCCGGCCGAGGTGGACGCCGTCGCCGGGCTGATGGCCATGGTGGCGTGCTTCCGTGCCGAGGCGTGGGAGCTCGACCAGGCCAAGGACCTGCTGCACCGGATCGAACCGCTCGAGGGGTCGGCGTCCGCGCACACCCTCGAGATCGCGACGACCGCGCGGGAGCTCATCGCCGCCGTGGACGGCGTGCTGCCGCCCGACACCGAGCTGCACGACGGGCTCGCGACGTCGGAGCTCGTGGCGATGTCCGACCCGGCCCTGCTGCTCCTCGCCCACGCGCTGAGCATCGGCGAGCGCTACCGGAGCGCGCGACGGGTGTTCGCACTCGTGCTCGCCCGGGGGCAGGAGACCGCAGCGGTGTGGACCGAGGCGGCGCGCTACCTGACGGCCGAGAACGAGGTGCGCTCCGGGAACTTCCGGCAGGCGCTCCGCGCGATCGACGTGTGGGAGTCCGGTTCGTCCGTCGCCGAGCGGTTGCGTGAGCCCTCCAGGGCGATCGCCGTCGCGTGGCGGCACTTCGCCGAGGGCCGTTCCGCCGAGGCGCTCGACGTCGTGGACCGGTGCCTCGCGCACCGTTCGACGAGTCGGCTCTGGGGTGCGACGGCGAAGCTGCACGCGCTCCGCGGCAAGGTCCTGCTGCTCGACGGCCGCCTCGACGAGGCAGCCACCGCGCTCGAGGCAGCCGACGCCATCGGTCGGTCGCTCCGGAACCCCGCGGTGCTCCGGCACCTCGGCGACCTGGTCGAGGCGTACGTGCGGCTCGGACGGATCGACGACGCCCGGACGATCACGGCCCGCCTGGCGGCGGACCACCACGCCCGGCCCGGACGCTGGGGTGCCCTGGTGCTGGCGCGGAGCCTCGCGCTCGTCGCCGACGACACCACCCGCGAGCCGGCCCGTCGCCGTGCGCTGGAGCTGTTCCAGCCGCACGACTCGCAGTACGAACGGGCTCGCACGTTCGCGGCGTTGGCCGCGGTCGGCAACCCGGCGGAACGGCCGCGTCTCGGCGCGGCGGCCGCAGCGGCGTACGAGGCGGCCGGCCTGCGTCGACCGCTCGTGACGCCGGCGCCGGCTCCGGCGATGCCGCAGTTCGGCACGGGCTCGTCGTCGATCCGGTCCGCACCGGTGCTCTCGCCGGCGTTCCCCGGGACGCCGCGCAGCGCTCCCGAAGCGTCGGCGGTGCTCACGTCGCTGACCGCCGAGGAGCGTGCGGTGGTGCAGAAGGTCACCGAGGGCTACCGCAACCGCGAGATCGCCTCGTCGCTGTTCATGTCGCAGCGCACGGTG
Organism: Curtobacterium sp. ME-Dv--P-122a; assembly: GCF_030209645.1. Lineage (NCBI taxonomy): Bacteria > Bacillati > Actinomycetota > Actinomycetes > Micrococcales > Microbacteriaceae > Curtobacterium > Curtobacterium sp. ME-Dv--P-122a. The sequence continues at coordinate 117,152 of NZ_JARVRO010000009.1, read as the reverse complement.
GAGCTGCGGCTCACGCAGATCTACCGCAAGGTCGGCGCGCGGTCGCGATCGCACCTGGTCGCGCTCCTCACGTAGGAGACGCACCACAGGACGGAGGGGAGGCCTGGTACCAGCTGGTACCGGGCCTCCTGTCTGCGCGCGGTTGCGGGAGTCCGCACGCGACCGCAGCGCGGTGTGCCCCCGCACGCGGGGAACCGCAAGAGCGTCCGACGGGTGTTGCCGTGTGGTCGGCGGCGGGTGAGGCTTCTCCTGCACCGACCGCCGTGCCCCTCCCCCGGGGGCCAGCCCGCGGTACCCCGTCCGGTACCCGAACCCCTCGGCCCAACGACACCGACGTCCGTCCTCGCCTGATCCGAGGACGGGCGTCGGTTCCCGGGCCGGGAGGCCCCGGACGCGCGGCAGACCCGACGGCGGTCGGTGCCGCACCAGTCCCACCTCCCCGTTCCACCCACCCTCGTTCCCCCGAAGGGACAGCCGATGTGCGGCATCATCGCGGCCCGCGTGTCTGACGACGCGACCCCCTACCTGCTCGACGGACTCGAACGACTCGAGTACCGCGGGTACGACTCCGCCGGCATCGCCGTCCGGACGGCCGTCGGCCGCACCGAGACGATCCGCTCGGTCTCCCGCGTCGGCGACCTGCGCACGCTCGTCGCGGCACGCTCCGGTGACGCGCTCACCGGCGTCGGCATCGGTCACACCCGCTGGGCCACGCACGGTGCCGTGCGCGAGGCGAACGCACACCCGCACGCCGACTGCACCGGCCGGATCTCGATCGTGCACAACGGCATCGTCGAGAACGCGGAGCGGCTGCGGCAGACGCTCGAGGCGCAGGGCCACCGCTTCCGGTCCGACGTCGACTCCGAGGTCATCGCGCACCTGGTCGAGCGGGCGCTGGCGGTCGACCCGGACCTGATGCTCGCGGTGCAGATCGCGACGGCGCAGCTCGAGGGCTCGTGGGCGATCGTGGTCCTGGACGCCCGGGACGGCCGCATGGTCGTGGCGGCGGACCGTTCGCCGCTCGTCGTCGCCCGCTCCGGCCGCGGTGACTTCGTGGCGAGCGACATCGGCGCGATCGCCGAGTGGTGCGAGACCTTCGTGGCGCTGCGCGACGGCGACGTCGTCGAGCTCGGCGAGGCCTGGACCTGGTCGTCCGACGGCATCACGGTGCCCGTGCCGTTCCCCACGCCGTCCCCGTTCGCCGCCGCCGCGCTCGACCTCGGCGACCACACCGACCACATGGCGAAGGAGATCGACGAGCAGGCCGACGTCGTCGCCACGATCCTGGACCGGGTGACCCGCCGCACCGCCGACGGCAGCATGTGGGTGGGCCTCGGCCTGGCCGGCTTCCACCGGCTGGCGATCGTCGCCTGCGGCACGTCGCTGAACGCCGGCCAGGTGATCGCGACCGCACTGCGCGGGATCGGTGGTGTGCCGACCGACATCGTCGTCGCGAGCGAGGCCGACCAGGCCGTGCTCGGCCCGGGCACCCTGGTCGTCGCGATCAGCCAGTCCGGCGAGACGGCTGACGTGCTCCGCGCCCTGGACCGGTTCGAGGACCGCCACCCGGTGCTCGCGCTGACGAACAACATGCACTCCTCGCTCGCCCGACGGGCCGACGCCGTGCTGGACTGCCACGCCGGCCCGGAGATCGGGGTCGCCGCGACGAAGACGTTCACGGCGCAGGTCGTCGTCGGGGTCGCGGCGATGATCTCGGCGATGGTGGCCTCCGGTCGCATCGAACCGTCGCACGCGCAGGTGCTCGTCGATGAACTGCTCGACCTGCCGGCCCGGATCGAGCACGCCGCGCGGGTGTCCGCCGAGCGGATGCCGCTGCTGGTGTCGAGCGTCAAGGAGGCGACGGGCTTCCTGTTCCTCGGCCGCGGTGCCGGACTGCCGTACGCCGCCGAGGGCGCCCTGAAGCTCAAGGAGCTCAGCTACCGCTGGGCCGAGGCGTACCCCGCCGGCGAACTCAAGCACGGGCCGCTCGCGCTGGTGGACGACGGCACCCCGGTGGTCGTCATCGACCACGGTGAGCCGAAGATCCAGTCGGCGATCGCCGAGGTCCGGGCCCGCGGCGGCTTCGTCATCACGATCGGCGGCGAGTCCGCGGACATCCCCGCGCTCGGCCGCCGTGGCACCGGTGACCTGGCCTGGGGCGCGATGACCGCCCCGTGGGGTCCGCTCGAGGCCGTCGTGCCACTGCAGATGCTCGCGCGGGAACTGGCCCTGCAGCTCGGGTGCGACGTCGACAAACCCCGGAACCTCGCGAAGTCGGTGACGGTCGAATAGCCGGGCGCCGACGCGTGAACCGCCTGACGGTCTTCCTCGCCGTCCTCACCGCCCTGGCCATCGCCGGCACCGTGGTCCTGGTCACGGTGGTGCTGACGACGCCCGGGCTCTCCTGACGCCGATCCCGCAGGGTCTTCCTGGGCGGGGCTGCGATGCTGGTCACTTGACCACCGCAGCCCCGCCCCTCGTCTTCGTCGCGCTCCTCGTCGGCGCCGTCCTGCCGTTCGTGCCGTTCGTCGGCCGCGTGGCCCGCATCGCCGCGACCATCGCGCACGAGGTCGGGCACGCGATCGTCGTCGTGCCGTTCGGCGGGCGGATCCAGCGGATCGAGCTGCACCCGGACGGGTCCGGCGAGGCCTGGGTCCAGCTCGGCCGGGTGCCCGGCGGCATCCGGTGGCTCGTCCGGATCCTGAACCTGTACGCCGGGTACAGCGCACCCCTGTGGGCGGGCGTGCTCCTGGTGACCGGGGTGCTGCACGGCTCCCGCTGGCTGCCCGTGGTGGTGCTCGCGGTCATCGGGCTCGTGGCGCTGGCGTTCGTCCGGAACTGGTTCGGCCTGCTCGTCGTGCTCGGCTTCGACGCGCTCGCCCTGTGGGTGGCCGTCCGCCCGTCCGAGGCCACCGTCCTGGTGGTCGCCGCTGTCGGGGCGTTCTTCGTCGTCGACGGCCTGCGCTCGGTGGTGCAGGTCGGTCGCTGGCTCGTCACCGGCGCCCGGGTGCAGACCGACTTCCACATCGCCGCGGCCGAGATGCGGGTGCCGGCGTCCCTGTGGTTCGTGCTGTTCGTCGCCGTGAACGCCGTCGCCGTGTGGCTGGCGCGCGAGCCGCTGCTCCAGGTCTGGGACACCGTCGTCACCGGGGTCCGCGCGCTCGTCTGAGGGGTCGCGGCCATGTAACCGGGGGCCGCAATCGCCTGTCCGCGCCGAGGGGCTGCGAGGCTACCACCAGACGACCCCCGGAGGTGTCCCATGGCGACCGACGACCACGGCTTCGCGACCGAGCAGGTACACGGCGGCTTCGTGCCCGATGCCGGACACGGCGCCCGGATCCCCGCGATCCACATGTCCTCCGGGTTCCTGTTCGACGACTTCGACCAGGCCCGTGACCGCTTCGCCGACACCGACGACGGCTACACCTACACGCGTCTCGGCAACCCGACGAACGCCGACGTCGAGCGCCGCGTGGCGCTGCTCGAACGCGGTGTCCAGGCGATCCTGGTCGGCAGCGGTCAGGCTGCGGCGACCGTGGCGTTCCTCGGCCTGCTGCAGGCCGGCGACCACGTCGTCAGCGCCCGGAGCATCTACGAGGGCACGCGTGGACTGCTGCTGCAGAACCTCGGCCGGCTCGGCATCGAGGTCGACTTCGTCACCGATGCCCGCGACCTCGACGCCTGGGCCGCCGCGGTCCGACCGAACACGAAGGCGTTCTTCGCCGAGACGATCCCGAACCCGAAGAACGACGTCCTCGACATCACCGGCGTCGCCGAGACCGCGCACCACGCCGGCGTCCCGCTGATCGTCGACAACACCCTCGCCACGCCGTACCTGGTGCGCCCGGTCGAGCACGGTGCGGACATCGTCGTGCACTCGGCGTCGAAGTTCCTGTCCGGCCACGGAGCCGGACTCGGCGGTGTGGTCGTCGACGGCGGCCGGTTCGACTGGTCCGCCGCCCCCGAGCGCTGGACCCACCTGACCAGCCCCGAACGGTCCCTCGGCGGCGAGAGCTACGTCGAGCGGTACGGCAACCGGGCCTTCGCCGTGTTCGCCCGCGACGTGGTCGCCGCACGCATCGGCCCGGCGCCGTCGCCGTTCAACGCGTTCCTGCTCCGCCAGGGCATCGAGACGCTGTCGCTGCGGGTGGAACGCCACTGCGCGAACGCGCTGGCCGTCGCGTCCTGGCTGGACCAGCAGCCGGAGGTGACGAGCGTCGACCACGCGGGCCTGGCCTCCAGTCCGTTCCACGACCTCGCCCAGCGCTACCTGCCCCGCGGGGCCGGGTCCGTCTTCGCCTTCACGCTCGCCGGCGGCGAAGCCGCCGCGCGGGCGTTCATCGACGCCGTGCAGCTGTTCAGCCGGATGACCCACCTGGGCGACGTCCGCTCGCTGATCCTGCACCCGGCGACCACCACGCACGCCGGCCGCACGCCGGAGGAGCGAGCCGAGCAGGGCATCGACGACGGCCTGATCCGCCTGTCGGTCGGCATCGAGGACGTCGCGGACCTGCTCCGCGACCTGGAACGCGGGCTCGTCGCGGTGCGGTCCGCAGACGCCGCCGCCGGCCTGGAGGCACGTGGAGCGTCCGACGCGCACCGTACGGCGGTCGGTGGGCCGGCCCTCGACCGGCAGGGGCGCTGAATGGCCGAGCTGCAGCACTTCGGGTACTTCTTCTCGCGCGGCTTCGGCCCACAGGCCTGGGGGCGGTCCGACTGGGACTGGGGCCACGACTGGACGAAGCCGGACCTGTACCAGCAGTCCGTCCGCACGCTCGAGCAGGCCGGCATGGACCTGGTCATCGCCGAGGACGCCGTCTCGCTCGGCTCCCCCGCCACCCTCGACCTGCGCATCCGGCAGGCGTACGGCGGCCCGAAGCACGACCCGCTGCTGCTCGCCCCGTACCTGTTCGCCGCCACCTCGCACATCGGCATCGCGCCGACCGTCAACGCGGGCATCACCCCGCCGTACCTGGCGGCACGGCAGTTCGCGACCCTGGCGCACCTGTCCTCGGACCGTCTGGGCATCAACGTCGTCACCGACGTCGGCAGCGCACGGCACGCCGGCCTGCCGCCGCTGCCGCACGACCAGGCGTACGACCGCGCCGAGGAGTGGATCACGCTGCTCCGCCGGCTCTGGCACTCGTGGGGCGACGCGTACGTCGGCGCACCGGACTCGTGGCACTTCGCGGACGGCGACGCGCTCGACGCGTTCCACCACGAGGGCGCCCACTTCACCGCCGACGGTCCGCTCAACGCCCTGCCGCTGGCGTCGGACCCCGTGGTCGTCTCCCCCGGTGGCTCGGGCCGAGGGCTCGCGTTCGCCGGCACCCACTCGGACGTGCAGCTCGCGCTCGCGCCGCTGTCCGCCGCCGCGGTGACGGACTACCGCGCCCGGGTGATCGCGGCAGCCGAGGCCGCAGGGCGGTCCACCGCGGACCTGCGGATCCTGTTCGTGCTCAAGCCCGTGATCGTGTCCTCGCCGGAGGAGGCAGACCGCATCGTCGCGGCGTCCGAGCACCCCACCGACGACGCGCTGCGTGCGGCGGCGATCGCGTGGTCGAGCGACTCCGAGACCGACCTGCTCGCGCTCGACCTGGACGCCCCGGTGCCCGCCGGGACCTTCGGGGAGCACGTCTCGGCTGGCACGATCCGTGGGTTGCTCGGGGACACCCCGGACGCGCCGCTGCGGGAGCTGCTCACCCGCAAGGCGCGGCAGGGGCGGATCGCGCCGGGGTCCGGATCGCGGTCCGGGTTCGTCGGGACGGCGGACGAGTTCGCGGACTTCATCGAGGAGCTCGGCAGCGACGCCGACAACGACGGGATCATCTTCTCGGGCGACCTGCACCCGGCGCAGATCCACCGGATGTTCGGTGACCTGGTGCCGGTGCTCCGGCGCCGAGGGCTCCTGCGACGGGAGTACGGCGCCGGAGGGATCCGAGCGAACCTGTTCGACTTCTAGCGGGAGCGGCTGCGGGCGCCCGGTCGACCGTTCGGTCCGGATCCGCGGTCCGGACGGTCGATGTGCCGCACCACCCGTCGGCGTGAGGCTGGACCCACCACACCGAACGGAAGGTCCATCCCCATGCGTCTCCCCCGCACCCTCGTCGCCACCGCCGCTGCAGCCCTCGCCGTCACCGGCATCACGGCCGGCGCTGCCGTCACCTCGTCGAACAGCGCCACCGCCGATGTCCGCACCGCCACGGACGCCCGCACCGTCGCGGTCACCGGCGACGCCGTCGTCGAGTCGAAGCGGCTCAGTTCCGCCGACGCCGTGCGGGCGGCCTCGGCCGCCCTCGCTGCTGCAGAGGCGGACGGCGCCGGCTTCGTCAGCGTCTCGGTCGTCGACCGCAACGGCCAGCTGCAGGCCTTCGTGCGCGGGGAGAACGCCGCGTCGCACACGATCAGTGCATCACGGCAGAAGGCGTACACCGCCGCGGCCTTCGGGGCGCCGACGTCCGAACTCGCGAAGCGCGCCACGGGCGACAACGCCGGGCTGAAGGACCTGCCCGGCACGCTGTTCCTCGCCGGGGCCGTGCCGGTCAAGGCGGGCGAGGCCTCCATCGGCGGCATCGGTGTCGGCGGCACCCCGTCCGGCGCCACGGACCAGGAGTACGCGCAGGCGGGGCTCGACGCGATCGCGAAGTGACCCGGCGGCGCTGAGTCGATCGTGACGACGGCGGGGCGACCATCGGTCACCCCGCCGTCGTCACGTCGTCACGTCGTCACGTCGTCACGTCGTCACGTCGTCACGACGTCACGTCGTCACGTCGTCACGTCGTCACGTCGTCACGTCGTCACGTCGTCACGTCGTCGGGCGAGCGTGCGGGTTGCGCCTGGCCGTCGAAGGCGATGATGCCCCGTCGGGTGGCCTCGGCCACCGCGCCGGCCCGGCCGTCGACACCCAGCTTCGCGAACACCCGCACCAGGTGCGTCTTCACCGTCGACTCGCTCATGAAGAGCCGCCCTGCGATCACCCGGTTCGTCGAGCCGTCGGCGAGCAGTTCGAGCACGTCGAGCTCACGAGGGGTCAGGGTCTCGTCCGGTCGGCGACCACGGTCGAGCATGCGTTCCGCCACGGCCCGCGCGTACACGGCGGTCCCGGTGGCGGCGGCCCGGACCGCGGCGGCGAGTTCCTCGGCCGTGGCGTCCTTGAGCAGGTACCCCGTCGCCCCGGCATCGAGCGCCCGCATGATCGCCACGTCGGTCCCCGTGGCCGTGAACACCAGCACGCGGGTGGTCCGCACCAGTCCGGGGATCAGGTCGACGCCGTTCCGCGTCCCCAGACCCAGGTCGAGCACGACGACGTCCGGGGCAGCCTCGGCGACCAGTGCGGTCACGGCTTCCGGGTCCCCGGTCGACGCGACGACGTCGATGTCGGGGAAGGTGCCGAGGATCGCCGCGACACCGGACCGGAGCACCGGATGGTCATCGACGAGCAGGACGCGGGTCATGGTTCCTCCAACGGGACGGTCGCACGCAGCACCGTACCGTCCGGGCCGGAGCGGATGTCGAGCGTGCCGCCGACGGCCTCGAGTCGCCGGCGCATCATCGTCAGGCCGTGGCCCCCGGTCGGCCCGGGCGTGACCGGCAGGCTCGGGTCGAAGCCGCGGCCGTCGTCGCGGATGACGACCGCGACCGAGTCGTCCTGGTTCCGGAGCTCCAGCGAGATCGACTCGGCGCCGGCGTGCCGTTCGGCGTTGCCGAGCGCCCCCTGCGCGGTCCGCAGCAAGGCCAGTGCTCGCATCGGGGTCACCGTCTGCCGCTCCCCGACCGCCGACCAGCGGGCGCCCACGCGCTCGGCGGCCGTGGAGAGCGCGGCCGTCAACGAGTCGGTCAGCCCGTCCGCCGCGCCGTTCGCCGACTCGCCGGCGTCCGGTCGGTCTGCTCCGAGGCCGTCGACGAGCGCGCGGGTGTCCACCACCGCGCTGCGCAGTGCACGGCGTGCCTGCTGTGCCAGGGCATCGTCCCCGGACCGTTCCGCCGCTTCGGTCAGGAACAGTGCGCCCGCCACCGACTGCACCACGGTGTCGTGGAGCTCAGCGGCGACGTGCTGGCGTGCCTCGAGCGCACCGGCCCGACGCTCGGAGGCAACGAGTCGCGCGCGGGTGGCGACGAGCTGCCGGACGGTTCGCGATCGCTCGTGCAGTGCCACCCGCGACACCACGATCGCGGCGAGGAACACCGAGCCGGACAGCAGGCACCCCGCGAGCAACCCCGGGTCGTCGCTCCCGGTCAGACGGGGCACCGAGACCGCTGCGACGACGATCGCCGCAGCGCTGGCGAGCGTGGCTGGGACGACCCGCATGGTCGTCTGCAGCAGGACCACCAGCGGGACGACGCTCCACGCGGCGCTCGGAGCGACCACGACGAGCACGACGGTGAGGAGCACGAGTCCGAGGGACACCGCGACGGGAACCGGCCGGCCCAGGAGCACGACGGCACTGGCCGAACCCGCTGCGATCAGGGCGACCCCGAGGGCCACCGCGACGACGTGGTTCGGCTCACCGGCGTGGAACTGGTGGTACCGCAGCGTCCCGACGGCGGTGACGAGCGCCAGGGCTGCGGCGGCGAGGGTGCTCGCCCGGCGGCCGAGGAGCCGGCCCAGCCCGCGCCAGGACGACGAGGGTGGGACCGGGGGCACCGCACCAGGGTACGGACCCCCGGTCGGAGATCTGCTGTGCCGCCCCTGCTACTTCTTGGACTTCTTCTTGTGGTCGTCCTTCTTGGACTTCTTCTTGTCGTCGTCCTTCTTCGACTTCTTCTTCTTGTCGTCCTTCTTGGACTTCTTCTTGTCGTCGTCCTTCTTGGAATTCTTCTTCTTGCCGTCGTCCTTCTTCGACTTCGCCTTGCTCGCACCCGTCGGCAGCGGCAGGACGGCCGACACGGCCTCCGGCTCCGCCTGCGAGGCGTCGGCGTCGGCGTCGTCGGACGCAGCCTCGGTCTCCGGCGACTCCACCCCGTCGATCGGCTCGACGACAACGGCCGAGCCGGTGTCCAGCTCGACGTCGACCGCGTGCTCCTCGAGCACCGGTGCCAGGGCGTCGGCGACCCGCTCGACCGTCAGGACCGCGTCCGCCTCGGCGAGCCGGAGCAGCGCCTGCGCGGTCCGGACCCGGGTGGTCGTCTTCCGCTCGAGGACGTCGGACCGTGCCCCCTCGAGGAACGTGCGCAGCGCGCGTTCCACGGCGGAGCGTCCGCGCGGGGCAGCGCGGTCGAGTCGATCGAGTTCTCCGGCGACACCGGAGACGTCGTCGGCGACGTGCTCGTGGCGGACCGACTCAATGAGCGCGGCGATGGCGGCTGCGGCACGCTCGACGCCGGCGGAGCGCTGGTCGAGCACGACGAGCATCTCGACCACCGAGCCGTAGGTGACGGTCTCGAGGCGAACCGGCTCCGCGCCGCGGCCGCGAACGACCAGACGGGTGTCGGGGTTCGGCAGCCATGCGGCGAGAGCGGCGACCGTGGCGACGGAGCCCACGATCCGCTCGTACTCGCTGAGCACCACTCGTTCCTGCTCCCGCAGACGGACACGGATCGCGATCTCCTGCACCACGTGCTGACCTCTCGTTCGGGTTCGACGCGAGCGTGTTCTGCGCGCCTGCTCCGGAGCGTAGTCCTCGGACGTGGCGGAACAGCGAACGCCCCGGCACTGTCCAGGGGACGGTGCCGGGGCGTTCAGGTGGCGCAGCGTGACAGCGGTTCGTCGTTCGGCGAATGGTGGAGATGGGGGGAATCGAACCCCCGTCCATCGCTGCAATTCGACGTCTTCTACGGGCGTATCCGGATAGTTCGTTCTGCTCGGCCCCGTCCTTTGCTACCGGCTTCTAGGACGACGGGCCCAGTCTCAGTGCAAGTCCCGCACGGCCCTGAGGCGCAACCGTGCAGCAAGTCCTCTGGATGACGTCGGGATCAGGTTAGAAGACGGTCACCTGGCCGACGGACTTCATGTGCTGGGCTGCTTACGCAGCGAGAGCGAAGTCAGTGCGCTTGGAATTGGCACTTGTTGTTTTCCACGGATCGTTTACGAGATAACCGTGGGTCCTCGGCCCGCTTCCCGTCGGCACACAGGCAATGTCGAAACCGATCATCCCCATGCGGGCCGGACGTGCGAGCCGCTGTCACGCTGTTGAGTTGCCAATGCCCCTGTCGGAGCAGTCCCTCAGTCTAGCCGAGGAGATGCATCGGCGCTACTCCCCGACGCGGTTCCGGGTGCGCATGGCCCGCTCGGCCTCACGCTTGTCGGTCTTCTCGCGCAGGGCCTGGCGCTTGTCGAACTCGCGCTTGCCCTTCGCGACGGCGATCTCGATCTTGGCCCGACCGTCGTGGAAGTAGATCTGCAGCGGCACGAGGGTGTAGCCGCCCTGCGCCGTCTTGTGCGAGATCTTCACGATCTGCTGCTTGTGCAGGAGCAGCTTGCGCTTCCGCCGCGGCGAGTGGTTGTTCCACGTGCCCTCGGTGTACTCCGGGATGTGCACGGCGTCGATCCACGCTTCGCCACCGTCGATGTAGGCGTACCCGTCGACCAGGGACGCGCGCCCCATCCGCAGGGACTTCACCTCGGTGCCGGACAGGACCATGCCCGCTTCGTACGTGTCCTCGATGAGGTAGTCGTGCCGGGCGCGACGGTTCGTCGCGACGATCTTCTCCCCGCGTTCCTTCGCCATGACGACTCCTCTCGATGGTGACCGGTGCAGTGCGCTGCGTGGGTGGTTCCGCGCAGCCCTACAGACTACTCAACACGAAGCGGGCGGCGCACCTTCCCGGCGCGCCGCCCGTTCGCGGATGCTGTGCTGCGTCAGACCTTCAGGTACCGGCGGATGGCGATCGACGCCGATGCCGCGGCGAGGAGCACCCCGATCACGATCACCGCGGGGACCACGATGGCCGCGTCTCCCATGCCGATGAACGCCGTGCCGGTGAAGCGCTCCGCCAGGAAGTTCCGGACGAAGAACCAGACCACGGCGGTGATGGCGCCTCCGGCCAGGACGGCTCCGATGGCGGCGGCGATCACCCCCTCGAGCACGAACGGTGTCTGGATGAACCGGTTCGACGCACCGACGAGCCGCATGATGCCGAGCTCTCGCCGTCGACTGAACGCCGACAGGCGGATCGTCGTCGCGATGAGCAGCACCGCGGCCACGAGCATGAGCGCCGCGATGCCGATCGCCGTGTACGACGAGGCGTTGAGCAGGTTGAAGATCGGCTGCAGGTACCCGCGTTGGTCGACGACGCTCTGCACGCCGGCGACCTTCGACAGGCTCTCGACCAGGACGTCTGCCTGCGACGGGTTCTTCAGGTTCACCCAGAAGGTCTCGTTCAGGTACTCCGGCTTGACGAACTCCGTCGCGGCCGAGTCCTTGAACTGCTCCTTGAACCGGGTGAAGGCCTGGTCCTGGTTCTCGTAGTAGGTCTTCTCGATGTACGGCTTGAGCGTCGACGAGTCGAGCTGCGCCTGGACCTGCTCGCGCTGGTCCGCGGTCGCCTTCGCGCCGGTGCAGTTGCCCGTGGTGTCGGTGTCGGTGCACAGGTAGACGGCGACCTGTGCCCGGTCGTACCAGTACCCCTTCATCTGGTTGATCTGCATCTGGAGCAGGATCGCGGTGCCGACGAAGGTCAGGGAGATGAAGGTCACGAGGACGACGGAGACGACCATCGACGCATTGCGCCGCAGGCCCGAGCCGACCTCGGACATGACGAGCCCGAGCCTCATCGGATGAGCCCCGGGATCGTCTGGATGCCGGTGGTGTTGGACACGGTGCCTCGCTGGATCGGGACGGCCTGGGTCTGGTAGCCGCCGGACTGCTCGTCGCGCAGGACGGTGCCGTTCGAGAGCTCGATGACCCGACGCTGCATCTGGTTCACGATGCTGGCGTCGTGCGTCGCCATCAGCACGGTGGTGCCTCCCTGGTTGATGCGTTCGAGGAGCGCCATGATGCCGGCGGACGTGGTGGGGTCCAGGTTCCCGGTGGGCTCGTCGGCCAGCAGGATCGCCGGCTTGTTCACGACGGCGCGGGCGATGGCCACACGCTGCTGCTCACCACCGGAGAGTTCGTGCGGCATGCGGGAGGCCTTGCCGGCGAGACCGACGAGCTTCAGCACGTCGGTCACGGCCTCGCTGATGAAGCCCTTGCTCTTGCCGATGACCTGCAGCGAGAACGCCACGTTGTCGAACACGTTCTTGTTCGGCAGCAGACGGAAGTCCTGGAAGACCACGCCGAGGTTGCGGCGGAAGTACGGGACCTTCCGCGATGCCAGGGACCCGAGGCGCTGCCCGAGCACGTGGATCTGCCCGCTGGTGGGCTTCTCCTCCTTGAGCACGAGGCGCAGGAAGCTGGACTTGCCGGAACCGGACGCGCCCACGAGGAACACGAACTCGCCCTTGAGGATCTCGAGGGTGAGGTTGTCGAGCGCCGGACTCGGGTTGCCCGAGTAGACCTTGGTGACCTGGTCGAATTTGATCATGACCGGATCAGGGTAGGTCGCCCCGCTTGGAAAGCAAGCGAGGCGCGCGGCTCAGGAACCCCTACTCGGCAGCGGATTGCTTGCGCCAGCGGATGCCCGCGTTGATGAAGCCGTCCAGATCGCCGTCGAACACGGCTGAGGGGTTGTTCACCTCGTGCTCCGTCCGGAGGTCCTTGACCATCTGGTACGGCGCCAGGACGTAGGAACGGATCTGGTCGCCCCAGCTCGCCGTGATGTTGCCGGCGAGTTCCTTCTTCTTCGCGTTCTCCTCTTCCTTCTTCAGGAGGAGCAGGCGCGACTGCAGCACGCGCATGGCGGCCGCACGGTTCTGGATCTGCGACTTCTCGTTCTGCATCGAGACGACGGTGCCGGTCGGGATGTGCGTCAGGCGAACCGCAGAGTCGGTCGTGTTGACGGACTGCCCGCCGGGGCCCGACGAGCGGAACACGTCGACGCGGATGTCGTTCTCGGGGATGTCGATGACGGCGGTCTCCGGCATGAGCGGGATGACCTCGACTGCGGCGAAGGACGTCTGGCGCTTGCCGGCGGCACCGAACGGCGACATCCGCACCAGGCGGTGGGTGCCGGCCTCGACCGACAGGGTGCCGAACGCGTGCGGGGCGTCGATCTCGAACGTCGCGGACTTGATGCCCGCTTCTTCGGCGTACGAGGTGTCCATCACGGTGGTCTTGTAGTTGTGCTGCTCGGCGTAGCGGAGGTACATGCGGAGGAGCATCTCGGCGAAGTCCGCCGCGTCGACGCCACCCGCACCCGCGCGGATCGTGATGACCGCCGGACGGTCGTCGTACTCACCGTCGAGGAGCGTCTGCACCTCGAAGTCGCCGATCATCTTCTGGATCGCCTTGAGCTCGGCGAGCGCTTCGTCGGCGGACTCCTGGTCGTCGCCCTCGTTCGCCATCTCGACCAGCACCTCGAGGTCGTCGATGCGCTGCTCGGTGTCGGTGATCTTCTTCAGTTCCGACTGGCGGTGCGAGAGCGCGCTCGTCACCTGCTGCGCGTGGTCGACGTCGTCCCAGAGGTCCTGGGCCCCGGCCTGCTCGCTGAGGTCGGCGATCTCACGCTGCAGGCGGTCGACGTCGACCACCGAGCGGATGTTGCCGAAGGTCTCGCGAAGGGCGGAGAGCTGCTCGGTGAAGTCCAGTTCGACCATGGTCATCGATCCTACCGGCGCGAGTCCGACTCGGCCGACCGGGGTCAGTAGTCGATGTGCTCCGTCCGTGCCGACGACAGGGCACGAGTGGCCGCCTCGGCGATGGCCTGGGCCCTGAGCCCGTCCTCCAGGGAGACCGGCGGCTCGGATCCGGACTCGAGCGACGCGACGAAGGCGGCGAGCGTCGCGGCGTAGGTGGGCTGCACGCGCTCGAACCAGCCGTCGTGGAGTCCGTCCGCGACGATGTGCCCGTCGGTGTAGCGAGCGACGTTCCCGCGGCGGTTCCGCCGCGACTCGACGAGTCCGGACGACCCCATGACCTCGATGCGCTCGTCGTAGCCGTAACCGGTGCGCCGCACGCTGTCGATCTGCACGAGCGCGCCGGAGGGCATCGTGAGGGTCGTGACCGACGTGTCCACGTCGCCGAACTCGCGGATGGCCGGGTCGACGAGCGCCGAACCCGCCACCGCGACCGTCACCGGGTCCTCGCCGGTGATCCACCGCACGAGGTCGAAGAAGTGCACGGTCTGGTCGCGGAGCTGGCCGCCCGAGACCCGCAGGTAGTCGAGCGGCGGCAGGGACGGGCCGCGGGAGCTGAGCTGGACGAGTTCGACCGCACCGATCTCCCCTGCGGCGACGATCCGTTGCAGCTCGGCGTGGTCACGGTCCCACCGCCGGTTGAAGTCGAGCATCGCCGGCACGCCGCTGGCACGCACGTGCTCCACCACCGCGACCGCGTCGGCGAACCCGGCAGCGATGGGTTTCTCGCAGAGCACGGCGATCCCGGCGTCGGCGGCAGCGCGCAGGTGCTGCGCGTGGGTGTCGGTGGAGGAAGCGACGAAGACCGCGTCGACCTGCGCCGCGTCGAACATCTCGTCCTGGGTGAGCGCCCGCGTGCCGTGCCGTGCCGCCAGCGATGCAGCGCGGTCGCGGTCGACGTCGTGGATCCCCACGAAGTCGACGTCGGGGTGCGCTGCGAGGGACGCGGCGTGCACGGCGCCGATGAACCCGGCACCGACGAGTGCGAAGCGTTGCGTCATGATCAGCCCACCAGGATCGCGGTCAGGTCGTGCATGGTGCGTGCGACGACGGCGGGATCCTGTTCGTTCGCCCGGTCGGAGAACATCTCGGTGACCCACCATCCGTCGTACCCGGTGGCCTTGATCGCGTCGACCCACTGCTGCAGCGGGATCGCACCGCCTCCGATGACGACGTTCCGGTGGACGGCTTGGTCGGGAACCGTCCGGTCACGGTCCAGGTCGAACCCGTCCGACAGGTGGACGGCCTTGATGACCGACGCGGGCAGCGCTCGGACCTCGGCCAGCGTGTCCCCGGTCGTCCAGAAGTGCCAGGTGTCGAGTGCGATCCCCACGTTGTCGCGCCCGGCCTCCTCGATGATGTCCAGCGCGTGCCGGCATCGGTTGAGGTGCGCCCAGGCGAGGGGCTCCAGGTAGACCTCGAGCCCGTGGTCCGCGGCGATGTCCGCCGCCAGACGGACGTTCGCACCGGTGATGCGGACCGCTGCGTCCTCGTCGAGTCCGAGCGTCGCCCGGTACCGGGTGTCGTCGTCGGCCAGCCGGCCAGCGCGGTGGTCACGGACGACGGCGGAATCGACCGGCCCGGTGCACAGCTGCACGATGGGCGCACCGACGGCGGTCGCCACACCGCACATCCGCTCGACCTCCGCGACGAAGTCGTCGCGACCGGCACCTTGACGCTCGATGTCGAGCACGGCACCGAGCCCCGTCACTTCGAGGCCCTCGAGCAGTGGCGGCAGTGTCTGGACGTCGTAGCCGGCATCGAGGTACCGGTAGAGCTTCGGGCTCTGCAGCTCGATGCCGCCGTAGCCGGCTTCCCTCGCGAGGCGGACGTCCTGGACGACGTTGCCATGGAACGTCGTCGTGACGTTCATGGAGATCTTCGGGGGCATCTGCGCTCGCTTCGTTGGACAGCACTGGAACAAACTGGACCGGTCCAGAATAGGACTAGCCTGCTCTCATGTCGAGACCGCACCACGCTCCGACCATCCGGGACGTCGCCGAGCGCGCCGGGGTCTCGAAGTCGCTGGTCTCACTCGCGCTCCGCGGCGACCCAGGGGTCAGCGACGCCCGTCGGGCGGCCGTCGAACGAGCAGTCGACGAACTCGGCTACCGACCGAACCGCGCGGCGAGGAGCCTCGGCGAGCAGCGGACGGGCACGGTCGGAGTGCTCCTGAACGACCTGCGGAACCCCTGGTTCGTCGACCTGCTCGCCGGACTCACCGCGACGCTCGACACCGTCGGACTGGCGCCCATCCTGGTCGACTCGGCGACCACACGGCGCGTGGGCGGTTCGCCCGTGGACATGCTCCTGCGACAACAGGTGGACGGCATCGTCGTGGTCGGCACCACAGAGGACGACGCCGCCCTCCGTCGGGCGGTCCAGGAGGTCCCGGTGGTGCTCGCCGGGACGTACGAGCCTGACGACCTGCACGCCGACGTGGTCGTGAACGACGACCATGCCGGCGCGTCGATCGCGACAGAGCACCTCCTCGCGCTCGGACACACCCGGATCGGTCACCTCGTCGGCCCGGGGCGCGTCGGAGAGCTCCGCGAGCAGGGTTTCCGCGCGACCATGACCCGCCACGGTGCCGACGCCGTCGTGGTGCCGGCCGGCATGAGCGAGGAGAGCGGGTACGCGGCGGCCCGACGAGTCCTGGGCACGGCCGACCGTCCGACCGCGCTCGTGGCCTACAACGACCTCGTCGCCATCGGCGCGTTGTCCGCGGCCGACGACCTCGGCCTCGTCGTCCCGGACGACGTGTCCCTCGTCGGGTACGACGACACCTACCTCGGCAGCATCCGGCACATCTCGCTCACCACGGTCGACAACGGGACGTTCGCCATCGGGGCCCAGGCGGCACGGTGGCTCGGTGAACGTGTGCAGGGGCGAGACCCGGAGCCGCGCGTGCACCGAGTACCGGTGTCACTCGTGGTGCGGCGCACCACGAGCGGTCCGAGACCGACGGACGGCGACCGCTGACGACGACGACGCCGACGGTCCGGGGTCCCAGCGCGCCCGCCTGTCCGGCGCGCACCCGGAAGGCGACCGGGAGGCCCGGCGCAGGTCCGTCCCACTTGTCGCGGTCTTCCTCCGCACGCCTCGCACACCCGCCCCGGCCCCGTCATCCGGGTCTCCGGTGCGACCTGGCGATGGCGTACCGTCGCAGCCGCACACCCCCGCGGCGCTCGGTCGACAACAGGACGGCGTCGTAGTGCTCCAACACCCCGATGGAGCCGTCGTTGTCATCACGGCAGACGGCGATCACCGGGTCGATCCCGACGCGCGATGCGTGCGCGAGCACCTGGCCCAGCGCCCAGGTCGCCACGCCTCGGCCCCTCGCCGAGGGGCGGATCCCGTACCCGACGTGGCCGAACCGCTGCACGCCGGCCGCGTCTCCCGGCGCCCGGAGTGCGATCCCGCCCAGGACGCGGCCGTCCTCGACGATCCACCAGAGGGCCCCGGGTCTGGCGTGCAGTCGGCCGACCCAGGTGCGGAACCCGTCCTCGTCGCCGACGTCGTCGTGGGCGGTGATCCCGAATCCGTCCTCGTGCACACCCGGCCCCCACTCGGCATGCGCTTCGGCCCACGCCTCGTACAACGCCGTCTGCGGTCTCACCAACTCGAGCATGTCCAAGTATCACAACGAAGCGGGTCGGTGGCGATCCCCTCGTGCGGAACCGACCGCAGTCGCTTCCGGAGTCGCACGCGCGACCCGCACCGACCGTGACCCGTAGAGTCGAGAGGCTCTCGACGTCAGGACCCGAACGATGACCAGCCCCGCAACCGCCCCAGCCGGAGCCGAGCGGTGGGCAGCCGCCGCCCGGCTCGCCGACGGCCAGAGTGACGACGGGCTCCGCCGCCGCCGGACGCGCGTGTTCGTGTGGGTGGGGGCACTCGTCCTGGTGTCGTGGGCGGTCGGGGTGGTCCTGGCACTGGTGCTGGTGCCTGCCAACGGGAGCGACCACGCGAGTGGCGACGGTGGCGTGCAGCTGCTCGTCCAACTCGTGCTGTTGCTGCTCGGGCTGGTCGTCGGCATCGTCGGTTTCGTGTGGGCCTACCGCTCCGGTCACTACGTCACGCGCTGGCGATCGGTGAGCAGCCCGCTCTCCCGCGCGGAGCAGCGGTCGGTGCGGCGTCAGATCGCCGGCAAGGAGCCGATCGACGACGAGCACGCGGACATCGTCGCCGCGGTGGCCGCGCAGAACCGTCGAGCCACGCTCGGGATCCTGCCGATCTTCGGCGCCGTGATGCTGTTCGCCGCCTCGACGGCGGTGAGCACGGACAGTCTGCCCATCAAGCTGATCGAGCTCGTCGCGTCGTTCGCGGTGGTGCTCGGGCTCGTGCAACTGGCCGTGCAGTACCGACGAGCCGGGCGGTTCCTCTCGGAGCGCCCCGTCAGTTGACGTCGTCCGGCTGGCCGCCCGCAACGCTCGACCGTCGGCGACGTCGGTTCCTCAGGACCAGCAGGAGACCGACCAACGACGCGGCGCTCCCGAGGAACACCCCCGCTCCGACCCACGTCGTGACGGACGTGCCGTGCCCGAAGAGCGCGTTGATGAGCATGCCGAGTCCGACGGCCACGCCGGTGAGCAACACCGCGCAGGTCGGTTCGAGCCACGGAGGCGACAGGAGCGAGCGTCGGTCGACCGGGAGGCCGCGGTCCAGTCGAGCACGCGCAGCTCGCTCGCGGTCCTGGATCGTGATCCCGATCATCGGCCCCCAGAACGCCACCGTGGCCTGGCTGCCGCCGGGATCGACCAGGATCAGGATCGCCAGTGTCGCCACCGCACCGCCGAGGTACCACCAGGGGAAGACCCGACGGATCGGGACGGCCCAGCGGCTGTCCCGCCGGGTGCCGTTCCGCGGGTGGTGCTCACCGCTGCTCGTGGCCACGGTCAGCGCTCCCGGCGCAGCCCTCGGATGAGCAGGGCGGTGCACACCAGCATCGTGCCGGAGACCAGCACCGCGGCCCCGAGGACGGCTGTCGGCGTACTTCCTGCGGACACGAGCAGCACGATCCCGATGAGCGCGAGCGGAGCACCGACGAGCAGACTCACCAGGTCGGCACTGCCCGGTCGTTTCGGCGTGGTCACGAGCTCAGGCTACCGGCGTGAAGGCCGGGATCACGGCCGGGCGAACAACGCATGCCCGGAGTCAACCACTACCGCCCGAGCAGCGGCTCCCGCGACGCCATCCCCGCGGCACCGGCCCGAGCGACGGCATCGGGCAGCGCCGTCAGGAACGCGTCGACGTCGGCATCGGTCGTCGTGTGGCCGAGCGTGATCCGGAGCGCACCACGGGCGTCCTGCTCCGACAGTCCCATCGCGAGCAGCACGTGCGACGCCTCGGGCACACCGGCCTGGCACGCCGATCCGGTCGACACCGCGACCCCGGCGGCGTCGAGCAGGAACAGGAGCGAGTCGCCCTCGCACCCGGGGAACGTGAAGTGGGCGTTGCCCGGCAGCCGGTCGACCGGGTCCCCCATCAGCACCGCTGACGGCACGGCCGCACGGACCCCGGCGACCAGGCGGTCCCGCAGGGCGACGAGCGACGGATGCGGCATCGGCTCGGCGACGACCGCGCTGGCCGCGACACCGAAGGCCGCAGCCGCCGGGGCGTCCTGGGTGCCGCTCCGCACCTGCCGCTGCTGACCACCACCGTGGATGAGGGGTTCGACGGTGGCCTTCCGCCCGAGCACGAGCGCACCGATACCGACGGGCCCGCCGATCTTGTGCGCGGAGACGCTGAGGGCGTCGAGGCCGGACCCGGCGAACGACACCGGCACCTGCCCGTAGGCGGCGACCGCGTCGCTGTGCACGGGCACGCCGGCGGCGTGGGCGAGCTCGACGATCCGTGACACGGGCTGGATGGTGCCGACCTCGTTGTTCGCCCACAGGAACGTGACCAGGGCGACGTCCGAGGCGTCGGCGAGCCGCGCCTCCAGTCCGGCGAGGTCGACGCGACCCTGCGCGTCCAACGGGACCACGTCGATCACGGCGCCCTCGTGCGTCTCCAGCCAGGTCAGGGTGTCGACGGTGGCGTGGTGCTCGCCGCCCGGGACGACGATGCGGGGCCGATGACGGTCGCGCTGGCGAGCCCAGAACAGGCCCTTCACGGCGAGGTTGATGCTCTCGGTACCGCCGGAGGTGAACACGACCTCCACCGGGTCGGCGTCGAGCGAGCGGGCGACGGCGGCGCGGCCGTCCTCGAGCAGCATCTTGGCGCGCTGGCCGGCGCTGTGGATGGACGACGGGTTGCCGACGGTGCTGAGGGCATCGGTGAAGGCGGCGAGCGCCTCCGGCAGGATCGGCGTCGTCGCGGCGTGGTCGAGGTAGACCGACAAATGCACCCCCTGGATCGAGCAGTGTCCAGGATACGCGCCGGTCCTCGTACCCTTGTCGCGTGCACGAGACAGCGATCGACCTGACGCCGGGGTTCTCCCTGGGCGGGACCGTCCCCCGGTTCACCCTGCGGTCCGCGACGGCGACGGACGTCGTCCTGGTCGTGGCGAGCGCGGGGAGCGCCGACGGCGCGGTCGGGGAAGACCGCGCCGTCGGCCGGCCGACCCGACACCCGCTCGAGCGCGTGCCGGACACGGACGTGTGGACCGGTGAGGTCCCCGGGGTCGTGCCCGGCGACCGCTACCACCTGCTCGTCGACGGGCCGGTCGGGCCGCGGCACGAGTTCGACCCGACGCGTCCGCTGCTCGACCCGTACGCGCGGGGCATCCTGCCGACCGGCGACGACGAGGCGGCCGGCCCCCGCTGGACCAGCGTGGTCGTCGACGACGCGTTCGACTGGGGCGGCGTCGTGAAGCCGCAGGTCCCGCTCGACCGTGCCGTCGTCTACGAGGCGAACGTCCGCACCCTGACGGCCGCGAACCCGCAACTGCCGGAGCACCTGCGCGGCACGTACGCCGGGGTCGCCCACGAGAGCACGATCGCGCACCTGCACCGCATCGGCGTCACGACGCTCGAGTTGCTGCCCGTGCAGGCGTTCGACACCGAGCGGTGGCTCCGCGATGCCGGCCGGCAGAACGCCTGGGGCTACAACACGCTCGGGTTCTTCGCCCCGCACGCCGCGCACGCCTCGGCACCGGCGCAGCAGGAGGGCGCCGACGCCGTCCTGCGCGAGTTCAAGGGCATGGTCCGGCTGCTGCACGAGGCCGGCATCCAGGTCGTCCTCGACGTCGTCTACAACCACACCGCGGAAGAGGGCCTGGGTGGTCCGACGACGAGCCTGCGTGGCATCGACGGTGCGAACCGCTACCGCTGGGCGCAGACCGACCCACCGCGTCGGGACACCTACTACGACACCACCGGGTGCGGGAACACGCTCGACACCTCGGTCGAGGCGACGGCGGACCTCATCGTCGACAGCCTGGTGTACTGGGCGCGCGAGGTGCAGGTCGACGGGTTCCGCTTCGACCTGATGGCCGCCCTGGCCCGCGACGGCGAACACCGGTTCGACCCGTCGCACCCGCTGCTCGAGCGCATCCGGAACCACCCCGACCTGCAGGACACCCTGGTGATCGCCGAGCCGTGGGACGTCGGCCCGGACGGCTGGAAGACCGGGGAGTTCGGCGCAGCCGGGCACCGCACGAGCGAGTGGAACGACGGGTTCCGCAACACGGTCCGCCAGTTCTGGCTCACCGACATCGCCGAGGAGCGCCGCACCGGCCTGCCGCAGACCGGGATCGGCGCGCTCGCCGGAGCCCTGACCGGGTCGCGTCACGTCTTCGGCGCCGACCGCGGGCCGCTGGCGAGCGTCAACTTCGTCACCGCGCACGACGGCTTCACCCTGCTCGACCTGGTGTCGTACGACGGCAAGCACAACGAGGCGAACGGCGAGGACAACCGCGACGGCTCGAACGACAACCGCTCGTTCAACCACGGCATCGAGGGCGACACCGCCGACCGCGGGGTCCGCGCCGCGCGCGGCCGGTCGATGCGCAACCTGGTGGCGACCCTGATGCTCTCCGCCGGGGTGCCGATGCTCACCGCCGGCGACGAGCGGAGCCGCACGCAGCACGGCAACAACAACGCCTACGTGGTGTCCGACGACCTGACCCCGGTGGACTGGTCCGACGACGAGGACGCCGAGACGATGACCGAGGCCGTCGCCGCGCTGGCCCGGTTCCGGCAGGCGCACCCGTCGCTCCGCCCCACCCGCTTCGGCGTCGAGGGGCAGGAGACCCCCGGGGCCTCTCGCATGTCCTGGTACGGGCCGGACGGACACCCGATGACGATCGAGGGCTGGGACCAGCCCGTGCACCGCGCCCTGCAGTACTTCGTCGAGTCGACGCCGGAGCACGAGCCCTTCGACCGCGTCCTGGTGGTCGTGCACGGCAGCGGCCGCACCCGCGACCTGACCCTGCCGGTGCGCGAGGACGTCCTCGGGTACCGCCTGGCCTGGTCGAGCGAGAAGCACCGCGACCACGAGCGCCTGCGTCCCGCCGGGCAGGTCTTCACCGCCTACGGCCCCGGCATCCACCTGTTCGAGGTGGCGTAGCGCCGAGCGGGCGGGTGCGGCCCGGCGTCGCGACCGGGTGGCGGACGGGAGGCCCGTGGCAGCTCCGCCACGGGCCTTGCGTCCGGTCCTCAACAGGCTCCACGGCGCGCCCGGCCCTCCACAGCGGGCCGATTCCGGGGAACGCGGAGCCGCTCGCCGGGTAGCGTCGCTTCCGTGGCCACCGCAGACCGACCCCGCCGCCCGAAGATCGGGCGCATCCCGATCACCGAGCTCGCCCCGAGGACGCCGAACGGCTTCCCCGGCAAGGCATTCGACGGCGAGGTGATCACGTTCGGTGCAACCGTCTTCCGAGAAGGACACGGCATCATCGGCGCCGACCTCGTCCTCGAACGCCCAGACGGTGGAACCCGCACCGTCCCCATGACCCTCGGTGCCCCCGGCACCGACCGCTACGAAGCCACGGTGCAGGTCGACCACGTCGGCGTCTGGACGTGGCACGTCGAGTCGTACTCCGACGACTGGGCGAGCTGGCTGCACGGCGCACGCCTGAAGATCGCGGCCGGCGTCGACACCGAGGCGACCCTGCTCGACGGTGCCGTGCTGCTCGACCGGCTGGCCGAGGAGACCGACTCCCCCGCCGCCACCCGTGCCGCCGCACGGGTCCGCGACACCGACCTCGACCCGGCCGAGCGCCTGGCCGCCGTCGACGACCCGCGGATCGTCGCCGAGGTCGAGGAAGCCCCGCTCACCTCGCTCCGGACCCACTCCGCCACCCAGCTGCTCGACGTCGAACGCACCCGCGCCGGCGTCGGCGCCTGGTACGAGTTCTTCCCCCGCTCCGAAGGCGCGAAGAAGAACCCCGACGGCTCCTGGAAGAGCGGCGACTTCCGCACCGCGGCCCGCCGGCTGCCCGCCGTCGCCCGGATGGGCTTCGACGTCATCTACCTGCCGCCGATCCACCCCATCGGCACCACCGCCCGCAAGGGGCCGAACAACACGCTCACGCCCGGGCCGAACGACCCCGGCAGCCCCTGGGCGATCGGCTCCCCCGAGGGCGGGCACGACGCGATCCACCCCGACCTCGGCACCGAGGACGACTTCCGCGACTTCGTCGAGACGGCGAAGAACACCGGCATGGAGGTCGCGCTCGACTTCGCGCTGCAGTGCTCCCCCGACCACCCCTGGGTCACCCAGCATCCGGAGTGGTTCACGCAGCGCGCCGACGGCTCCATCGCGACCGCTGAGAACCCGCCGAAGCGCTACCAGGACATCTACCCGATCCAGTTCGACACCGACCCCGAGGGCCTGGTCACCGAGGTCGAGCGTGTCCTGCGCCACTGGATCGACTTCGGCATCCGGATCTTCCGCGTCGACAACCCGCACACCAAGCCGCTCTGGTTCTGGGAACGCGTCATCCGTGAGATCCGCGACGAGCACCCCGACACCGTGTTCCTCGCCGAGGCGTTCACCCGCCCGGCGATGATGCGCGCGCTCGCCGAGGCCGGGTTCCAGCAGTCGTACTCGTACTTCACCTGGCGCAACACCAAGGACGAGATCGAGGACTACTTCACGGAGCTCTCGCACGAGACGAGCGACTACCTGCGCCCGAACCTCTTCGTGAACACGCCCGACATCCTCACCGAGTACCTGCAGTTCGGCGGCCGTGCCGGCTACAAGGTGCGCGCGGCACTCGCCGCCACCGGTGCGCCGACGTGGGGCATGTACGCCGGGTACGAGCTCTTCGAGGATGTCGCCCGACCGGGCTCGGAAGAGAACATCGACAACGAGAAGTACGAGTACAAGCCGCGTGACTTCGCCCTGGCCGAGGCCGAGGGTGCGTCCCTGGCGCCGTACGTGACGATGCTCAACCGCCTCCGTGCGGCGCATCCCGCGCTGCGACAGCTGCGGAACCTGCACGTGCACGCCGCCGACGACCCGGCGATCGTCGTCTACTCGAAGCACCTGTCGGGCGAGTACATCCGGTCAGGACGCCCCGACACCGTGATCGTGGTCGCCAACGTCGACCCGCACTCCGCCCGTGAGACCACCGTGCACCTGGACCTCGCCGCACTCGGTCTGCCGACCGAGGGCCTGTTCGACGTCCGTGACGTCGTGACCGGTCAGCGCTGGACCTGGGGCGCGTCGAACTACGTCCGCCTGGACGCGTTCCAGGAGCCCGTGCACCTGCTCGTCGTGGAAGGACCCCACCGATGACCCCCGAACCGACCGACCCCACGAAGCGCGGACCGGCCGTCCCGCCGGTGCCGCCTCCGCCGCCGGCCGTGCCGCGGTACGAGCCGAAGGTGTCCGCGCCCGACGAGGACCTGCCCGGCGCTCCGCCGGTGCAGCGCGAGGCGCCCGACCGCGGCGTGGCGGAATCGGCCACGCTCGCCGGGCACCCCGCCGACCCGACACACCCGCGGCAGCCGTCCGTGGCAGCCGCAGCATCGTCCGACGTCCCGACGGCCCCGACCGGAGGCGCCGCCCCCGTGGTCCGCCCGGCCTCCGTCGACGCGCCCGTCGCCCCCGGCGCTGCTGCTTCGGCGCCGACTGCTGGCTCGGCTCCGGCCGCCACCGGTACTGCCACGGATCCGCGTCCGGCTCCGATCGAGGACTGGCTGCGTCTGCAGGTGGCAGAGGGCCGCTGGTCCCAGCCGCACGACGTGCTCGGCCCGCACCCGGTCGACGGCGGCACCAGCGTCCGCGTCGTCCGGCACCTGGCCCGCGCGGTGCGCCTCGTGCGCCCCGACGGCGACGACATCGAACTCACGCACGAGGGTGACGGGCTCTGGGCCGGCGCCACTGCCGAGACCCTCGGTCGCTACCGCGTCGAGTCGGAGTACGACTACGACGAGTCCACGGACGAGGACGACGCCACCTGGACCACCGACGACGCGTACCGGTTCGCCCCGACGCTCGGCGAGCTCGACCTGCACCTGTTCGGCGAGGGCCGTGACGAGCAGCTCTGGCACCACCTCGGCGCACACGCCCGCACGGTCGACGGTGTCGACGGTGTCGCGTTCGCCGTCTGGGCGCCCCGGGCCACCGCCGTCCGCGTGATCGGCGACTTCGAGGGCTGGGAAGGCCGCACCACCGCGATGCGCCGTCTGAGCGACCTCGGCGTCTGGGAGCTGTTCTGGCCCGGCGCCGTCGTCGGGCAGCGCTACAAGTTCCAGATCCTCACCGACTCCGGCTGGGTGGAGCGGGCCGACCCGTTCGCCCGCGAGGCCGAGATCGCGCCCGCCACGGCCTCCGTCGTCACCGAGTCCACGTACACGTGGTCCGAGGGCGACGCCGCGTGGATGGAGCGCCGCGCACAGACCACCACGCACGACGCCCCGATGAGCGTCTACGAGGTGCACCTCGGCTCGTGGCGCCCCGGCCTGTCGTACCGCGAGGTCGCCGACCAGCTCATCGGGCACATGGAGTACACCGGCTTCACGCACGTGGAGTTCCTGCCGCTCGCCGAGCACCCGTTCGGCGGGTCGTGGGGCTACCAGGTCACCGGGTACTACGCGCCGACCGCGCGCTTCGGTTCGCCGGACGACCTGCGCTACCTGATCGACCGCCTGCACTCCGCCGGCATCGGCGTGATCATGGACTGGGTCCCCGGGCACTTCCCGAAGGACGAGTGGGCCCTCGGGCGCTTCGACGGCTACGCGCTGTTCGAGCACCCGGACCCCCGCCGCGGCGAGCAGCTCGACTGGGGCACCTACGTGTTCGACTTCGGACAGCCGCAGGTGCGCAACTTCCTGGTCGCGAACGCGCTGTACTGGTTCGAGGAGTTCCACATCGACGGCCTGCGGGTCGACGCAGTCGCCTCGATGCTGTACCTCGACTACTCCCGCACCGACTGGCTGCCGAACATCCACGGCGGCCGCGAGAACCTCGACGCGATCTCGTTCCTGCAGGAGACGAACGCGACGGCGTACAAGCGCTACCCCGGCATCGTGATGATCGCGGAGGAGAGCACCTCGTGGCCGGGCGTGACCCAGCCGACGAGCGCCGGCGGACTCGGCTTCGGGCAGAAGTGGAACATGGGCTGGATGCACGACTCGCTCGAGTACGTGCAGCGCGACCCCGCGTACCGCAGCTACCACCACGACGAGATCACGTTCTCGTTCGTCTACGCGTTCAGCGAGCAGTTCACGCTGCCGATCAGCCACGACGAGGTCGTGCACGGCAAGGGCTCCCTGTACGGCAAGATGCCCGGCGACGAGTGGCAGAAGCTCGCCAACGTGCGCGCCTACCTGGCGTTCATGTGGGCGCACCCCGGCAAGCAACTGCTCTTCATGGGCCAGGAGTTCGCGCAGCCCGCCGAGTGGTCCGAGGCGAAGGGCCTCGACTGGTGGCTCCTCGACCAACCCGGTCACCGCGGTGTGCAGGACCTCGTCGCGGAGCTCAACCGCGTGTACAAGGACTCCCCGGCGCTCTGGACGCACGACTCGACGGCCGACGGCTTCGAGTGGCTCGAGGGCGGCGACGCACCGCACTCGACCCTCGGGTTCCTGCGGAAGGACGGCGACGACCGGGTCGCGGTGTTCGTGAACTTCTCCGGCGTGCCGGTGGAGCGTCGCTTCGGGTTGCCGACCGCCGGCGAGTGGCACGAGGTCCTCAACACCGATGCTGCCGAGTACGGCGGCTCCGGAGTCGGCAACCTCGGCGTCGTCACGGCCGAGGACACCCCCTGGGCGGGCCGCCCGGCCTCGGCACACCTCGTGGTGCCGCCGCTCGGCGCCGTCTGGCTGAAGCTGGCCCAGTAGCCCGGCCAGCGTCCGCGACGCGACCGACGGACAGACGGGAGGCCCGGTGCCAGCTGGCACCGGGCCTCCCGTCTGTCTCGTGCCGGGTCTAGTACAGGGCGTTCGCCAGGCGGCGACGCGCCGCGACGACGCGCGGGTCCTCGCTGCCGATGAGCTCGAAGTACTCGACGAGCCGGACGCGCAGGGCCTCACGGTCATCGCCGAACACCGTCGGCACGAGGTCGAGCAGACGGCCGAACGCGTCGTCGACGTGCCCGCCGGAGATGTCGAGGTCGGCGACCGCGAGCTGTGCCTGGACGTCCTGGGGCCCGGCGGCTGCTGCCGCACGGATCTCGTCGGCCGTCCGGCCGTTCAGCCGGTCGAGCAGCGACACCTGTGCGAGCCCGGCCACGGCCATCTGGTCGTGCGGGTCCTGCAGGATCGCGGTCTTGTACTCCTCGATCGCGGTGGCGTAGTCGCCCTGCTCGATCGCGTCGTACGCGGCCTGGTGGTGCGGCGGGAGCGGCTCCGGCTCCGGTTCGCCCTGCTCAGCGTCGACCTCGGTCACAGCGCCGTCGACGGTCACGCGACCGCCAACGCCGTTCTGCTCGGCGGCCTGGAGCACCTGCTCGTAGACGTCGCGGACCTGCGCCTCGGGCAGTGCCCCGACGAAGAGCCCGAGCGGGCGTCCACCGATGACGGCTGCGACGGTCGGGATCGACTGCGCCTGGAACGCCTGCACGAGCTGGGGGTTCGTGTCGGCGTCCACCTTGGCGAGCACCACGCGGCCGTCGTACTCCGCGGTGAGCTGCTCGAGGATCGGCGAGAGCTGCTTGCACGGCCCGCACCACTCGGCCCAGATGTCCACGATGACCGGGACGACGTTCGACAGCTCCAGGACGTCCTGGAACGTCGCGTCGGTGACGTCGATCACGAGCGACGGGACGGTCAGGTCGGCACCGTTCACGGTGCCGGCCTCGGTGCCGGGAACGGCTCCGCCGGCGGAACCCGCCGAGGCCGGAGCACCGGACGGCTGGGGCGGCCGCTGTGCACGGTCGACGAGGGACGACAGGTCCACGGCTCCGCGGAGCCCGGACGGGGTCGGGGGGATGTTGCTCATTGCACCTCACTCGCTGCGGTCAGGCCCTGTGTGAACCCGAGCAGGACCACTTTGCCATCCGAGGCGACCGGCGGCACGTAGAAGAGCAGCTGGACGCTGTAGGTCGCGCTGATGCCCTTCTTGCTCGTGTCCACGCCGGACAGTGCCTTGACGGCACCCTCGGTGTTCACCTCGGCGCCCGACGCGGTCGGGGTCACCTTCTCGATCTCGTCCAGGTCGGCGGAGACCAGGGCGCCGGCATCGTCGGTCGCGATCGCGACGGCGGAGTCGGCGGGCACCTCGGACGAGTACTCGATCTTCGCCGTGTCCGGCAGGGCCTTGGCCTTCTTGTCCTTGTACGCCTTGCCGATGGTGGTGCGGAGCGCATCGCCCTCGGTCGCGAACAGGTCGGCGTACTCGCTGGCGGTGTCCTTCGACAGGATGTCGCCGTAGGCGGTCGCGACCTGGTCGGGCTGGATCGTCAGGAGCTTCGACTCCGGCGCGAGCAGTGCGGCGCCGATCGTCGTCGGGGCGAGGCTCGGGATCTTCGCGTCGGCTTCGAGCGAGACGTCGTACGCGACCTTGTAGGGATCGCGGGCGGTGTCCTGCACCAGGGTCAGGGCCTGCGGCGCGGACTTGGCGTCACAGTCCTCGGCGACGATCGTGAAGACCGTTCGGGGCCAGGTGTCGGTCTGCTGCGGCAGCGCGACGCACACCTGCGCGGCCGAGATCGCCGGCGGTGCCTTGACGTCCGAGTCCTTGCCGCGGATCGAGTAGTTCGCCAGACGGAGGTCGAGCGCCGCCCCGGAGAACCGGGTCCGGACCAGGTCACGGTCGCGCGCCCCGTCGGCCTGCTTCGCGACGGCGGCGGTGCGCTGCACGATGCGGGTGATCTGCTGCTTGGTCGCAGCCGTCGGCTCGGTCGTCTCAGCAGCCCCCGTGGCGGTGGCCGTCGGGGTCGGCGTGGCGAGCGACGGGTCGCCGCCCTGCGGCCAGTAGTCCGAGGAACAGCCGGCCAGGGTCAGGGCACCGACGAGCAGCACCGGCACGCCGACGAGGGCGCGCGTGCCGCGACGACCGCGGCGCGGTACCTGCGCTCCGGCGGCGGCGGCTCGACGGGACGCACGCACCCGCGGCGGGCGGCTCCCACCACTGCGACGGCGGGGACCGCGGCCACGGCGCTGGTGCAGGAAGGCGAGGACGAGCAACACGAGGCCTCCGAGGACGAACACGCCGCCGGCCACGAGCAGCGGACCGACCGCCGGCGTCGCGGTGTCCTGCGGCCAGGTGACGGACACGTCGCTCGGCGCTGCGGCCTTGCCGTCGCTCACGATGAGGACCGAGACGTCCTGCGGCAGGCGGACGGTGAACTGTCCGGCACCGTCGTACTCCTGGTACCAGAGGTCACTGCCCTTCGGCGAGGGAACGCTGGTCTCGCTGCCCGAGGTCGACCCGACCAGCGAGCCCTTCTCGGCGTCGAAGCGGAGCGTGGTGTGCTCGGCGTCACCGATCCAGGCGTCGACGTCGGCGGTCTTGCCGTAGGCCGCGAAGACCTTGCCGGAGCCGGACACGTTGATGCGCTGGTAGCCGGGGTTGGCGTTGAGCGTCGTCCCCGGGATCACGGTCACCGGGGCGGAACTGGTCGTCGAGCTCTCGGCCACGAGCGAGGACGGCGGCGCGAACACGGTCCGCTGTCCCACCGCCAGCGCCACGAGCAGCAGACCGATGACGAAACTGACGATCGCCAGGACGAATCGCACGAACTCTCTCCCTACCGCGCCGGGGTGGGGATGTCGGCGCGCGAATCAGCGACTCAGGATAGCGAGCAACGCTGGACAGCGCATCAATCCGCGCTGTCGCCGGACTCAGACGACCCCCTCCGGCCGCCACTACAATCGACCGCGGGCCGATCCAGGCCCTCCGCCGAGCACCCAGGAGCGACACGTGGCGAACGACGAGGCCGAGTTCGGGACCGAGCTGCGGGGGTACCGCCGCGACGAGGTGGAGCGTTCGCTGAACGACCTGCGTCGCGAGCTCATCAAGTCGAACAACGACCGCGCCGACGCCGCGAAGGAGATCCGTCTCCTGCAGGCCCGGGTCTCCGAACTGCAGGGCGAGCTCGACGAAGCCGGCACCCCCACGTACAGCGGACTGGGCACCCGCCTCGAGTCCACCCTGCGCGTGGCCGAGGAGCAGTCGACCCGTCTCATCAGCCAGGCGGACATCGATGCCCAGCGCCTCCGTGCCTCGAGCCGTTCCGAAGCCGAGCGCACCGTCCGCGAGGCCCAGGAGGAAGCGCGCGACACCCTCGAGGACGCCCGCACCCGCGCCACCAACGAACTGACCCGCGCCCGCGCCGAGGCAGCCGACACCGTCGAACGTGCCCGTGCCGAGGCCGGTCTCCTCACGCAGGACGCCCGCAACGAAGCCGCCGCGATCCGCGGGGCAGCCGTGACCGAGGCCGCCGAGGTCCGTTCCGTCGCCATCCGCGAGACGAACGCGCTGCGCGCCCAGGTCGAGCACGAGGTCGCCGAGCTGCGCGAGATCGCCCAGCGCGAGTCCGCCGACGCCCGCACCGCCGCCGCCGAGCTCGACCGCGAGACCGAGCACCGCCGTTCGGTCTTCGAGGCCGACCACGCACGCCGTACCGAGGACCTCGACCGCGAGGAGACGACCCGACGCGAGGCCCTCGAGCGCGAGGTCACCGAGGGTCGTGCCGCCTGGCGCCGCGAGCGTGACGAGGAGCAGCAGGCACACGCGCTGGCACTCGAGACCGGTCGCGCCGAACTCGAGTCCGAGGTCACGCGCCGACGCGCCGAGCTCGACTCCGAGGTCGCGGACCGCCGCCGCGAGCTCGACGAGGAACTCGCCGCCGCCCGCGCCCAGTGGGACCGCGAACTGGCCGCAGCCCGCACCGCACTCGAGCAGGAGATCGAGGCGGCCCACGCGCAGCTCCGCGTCGACGAGGAGCAGACCCGCGTCGAGAACGCGCGCCTGGTGCAGGAGACCGCCGACCGGATCGCCCGTGAGCTCGAGGAACACGACGCCCGGATCGCGCAGGAGCGCGCCGAGGCCGACGCGGCAGCCGAGCGTGCCGTCCGGGAGCACGAGAACGCCATCGCCGCCCGACGCGAGCGCGAGCACGCCGAGGTCGACACCGAGATCGCCGACCGCCGCACCGCCGAGCTCGGGGTGCTCGAGGCCGAGCGCACCGCCCTGCGGCAGGAGATCGACACCGCCCGCGCCGCCCTGGTGAAGGAGCGCGACGAGGTCCGTGCCGAGATCGCCCGGGAGCGCGACGAAGCCCGCACGACGCTCGAGTCGGAACTCGCGTCCCGCCGCGACGACGCCGAGCAGGACTACCTGCGGAAGCACCACGAGACGGTGACCGAGACGCAGAAGTACCTGGACGAGGCCAACCTGCAGCTCGCCGAGGCCACGCGCCGCGCGACCGAGGCCCGCGAACGCGCCGAACGCCTGCAGCAGGAGGCCGATGACCTCGAGCGCACCAGCACGGCCGAGGCCCAGGAGCACGCCCGCACCATCGTCGCCGACGCGCAGGACCGGGTGCACCGGATGGTCGCCGACGCAGAGGAGCGTACCGCCGGCGTCATCGCCGAGGCCGAGGACCGCCTGGCGGCGATCCGCACCGAACGCGAAGCCGTCGCGGGCTACCTCGAGAACCTCCGCGGGGTGCTCACGAACGCCACGGGCCTGCTCGGTACGGCACCCGCCGCGGCGTCCGCTGCGGACGCTGACGACGACGTGGACGCGACCGACCGCTGACGGTCCACGGCCTGGAGGCGCGACCCGCGCCTCCAGGCCGTCCCACCTGGTGCAGGTGGCGGGCCGCAGGGCGTCGTGGGGACGTGCTCAGACGGGCCAGTGGGTCGGCAGCGGGGCGCTGCCCGGCACGACGAGGTCGGCGATCGCGTCGAGGACGATCCGCACGTACCGCTCCCCCACCCACAGGTGCTTCGCACCGTCGACGGGCACGACCCGGACGTTCGGGGCGAGCGCGAACCGCGCCACCGCGGCCTCGGGCTGCAGGAAGTCGTCGTGCTCGGGGACGAGCGCCACGACCGGGACCCCGACGGCAGCCCAGCGGGCGAGCTCCTCGTCCGAGGTGCGGTGCAGCGGCGGGGACAGCAGGACGACCCCGGCGACGGTGCCGGCCTCGACGTGTTCGAGCGCGTGCTTGAGGATCACCTCGGTGCCGAAGGACCACCCCACCAGCCAGGGGGTCGGCAGGCCGCGGTCGACGACCTCGGCGACGGCGGCGCGCAGGTCGAAGCCCTCGGACACGCCCTCGCCGAAGACGCCCTCGGACGTGCCGCGCGGAGACGTGACGGACCGGAAGTTGAACCGCAGCACCGCGATGTCGGCGAGGGCGGGCAACCGTGCCGCGGCCTTCTTCAGGACGTGCGAGTCCATGAACCCGTGCGCGGTCGGCAGGGGGTGGAGCGTGACGATGGTCCCGCGGGCCGGGGTGTCGGCCGGCTCGGCGAGCTCACCGACGAGCGTCAGGTGGTCGTCCGTGACGAGCTCGACATCGGTGCGACGGGCCGGCAGCACGGTGGCGGATCGGATCTCGGTGTCGTGCGGCACGTCTGGCTCGGTCATGCGATGCTCCAGCAGTGGTTGTGCCAGTGCCGGCGCGACGCCAGGTCGGCGGCGTCGCCGAGCACGCCGTCCGCACGCCAGACCACGACGTGGGCGGTGCCGGGCAGGACGCTTCCACCGCACCCCGGGCAGATGTACTCCTTCTGCGCCGACGCGGCCGAGATCGGCTGCACCTGGTACTCGCGACCGTGGCGGACCTCGGTGCGCTTCCACGAGCTCATCAGCCGGTCGAGGGTGGTCTCCTCGTCAGGCTCGACGTCGCGACCACGGGGACGCCGCGGCCGGTTGCTGCGCGGCACCCGAGCAGCCGATCAGTACCAGTTGTTGGCCTGGCTGTGTCCCCAGGCACCGCAGGGGGTGCCGTAGACGCCGGCGATGTAGTTGAGACCCCAGGTGATCTGCGTCGCCGGGTTGGTCTGCCAGTCGGCGCCGGCCGTGGCCATCTTGCTGCCGGGGAGGGCCTGCGGGATGCCGTACGCACCGCTGGGGTTGTAGGCGTTCACCCGCCAGCCGGACTCCTTGTTCCACAGCGAGACCAGGCAGTTGTACTGGTCGGTGCCCCAGCCACGAGCCGTGACCTGCTGCAGGGCGATCGCCTGCGCGCTGCCCGGGTCGGGCGTCGCGGCGGTGGCGGCGAGCGTGTTGGCGGCCGAGACCGGCTGGGTGTCGGTGGCCGCGGCGTCCGCGCTGTCGTCGGTGGTCTCGGCGTCGGCCTCGTCCTCTTCGACGACCGGCTTGACGACCTTCGGGGCCGGGACGGTGACGTCGTAGCCGTCACGGTCGGCGGCGGCCACGGCGTAGGTGCCGTGCGCGGTGTACTGCTGGGGTGCCGGCGGCGTCTTCACGAGCACCGGCGTGTCGACGGCGGCCTGTGCCACGTCGGCCTGCAGCGGGTTGAACAGCGAGCCGCCGACGAACAGGAACACGCCGACGAAGGACATCATCGGGGCGACCGCGCGCTTGCGGGCAACGGCGTTCACCGACGACGCGGTGGGCTTGACGAGCTTCGGCGTTGCACGGCGCTGCACCGTCGCGGTGCGCTGCTTCGCGGGACGCTGGTCGGCGTCGGCCAGGGCGTCGTGGGCGAAGGACGCCACACGCTCGTCGGAGACGCGGTTCGCCGCCACCGACTTCGGCGTGGCGACCGGACCCGTCGTCGCGGGCGCTGCCTGCGGGGTCACCCCGAACGCCGACGTCTCCGTCGTGCGGGTTCGCTGCATTGCCGCGCGGCGCTCACCGGAAGCCTGGAGGCTGAGGTGCTCGCGGGTATCGCGGTCGGAGCTTGAGTCTGCCGTGTGCCTGCCCATGAGTAGGACCAGGGTAACGGAACGATCACGGAAAGCGAAGCACCTGGGGACAGCGCGTCGTCAGCGGACAGCGAGCATCACTTCGACGACGGCGTCGAGCAGCGCGTCGACCTGCGCCTCGCGGTACCCGCCGTGCTTCGGGCGGAAGACGATCGAGCGGACCTCGGTGAGGCTGAGCGGCTTGCCCTCGCGGAAGTACCCGGCGAGCCGGGCGGCGAACGCGTCGACGTCCTTCGGGTGGTAGCCGGTGCCGAGCACGCTGACCCGGCTGAACCGCTGCCCGTCGGGCCGTTCGAGCCGCGCCACGACGTCGGAGGCCTTCGTCCGCGCCTCGGCGTACCAGGCCTTCTTGCCGACCTCGCTCATCTCCCGCTCACGCTCGCGGGCCGCGAAGGCGTCCTCGAGTCGCTCGAGTGCGGCGTCGACGTGCGACGTGGAGTAGCCGCCCTTGCGCATCGAGAACGCCGTGGCGCGGATCTTCGCGGCCTCGATGCCGGGGGCGCTGTCGTCGGCGGAGTACGCGCGCCGGGCGTCCTCGAGGAAACGCTCGACTTCGTCGACGTCGTAACCGAGGGCGGAACGGGCTGCGGTCGGGAAGGTGGTGGCCACGGCGTCATTCTGCCAGTCCGGACCCCTGGCACAACCTGGACGCGCTGAGTGCGGCGTTCAGCCCGGCACGGGCGCAGTCAGTGGTTGACGACGAGGTACAGCACGTAGGCCACCGCGGCGGACGGCAGGATGCTGTCGATGCGGTCGAGCAGGCCGCCGTGACCGGGCAGGAACGACGAGATGTCCTTGATGCCGAGGTCGCGCTTGATCATCGACTCGGTGAGGTCGCCGAGCGTGGCCGAACCGGAGATGAGCACACCGAGCAGGACACCGGTCCACCAGGGCAGCCCGAGCATGAACACGGTCACCAGGATGCCGACGACGATGCTCGCCGCCACGGACCCGGCGAAGCCCTCCCACGTCTTCTTGGGACTGATGCGGGGTGCCATCGGGTGCTTGCCGAGGTTCAGCCCGGTGGCGTACGCGCCGGTGTCGACCGCGACGACGACGAGGATGAACCCGATCACCCAGAGGTTGCCGGCAGGCTGGGCAGAGAGCAGCACGACGCACGCGCCGAGCAGGGAGATGTAGGCCTGGACGAACAGCCCGTTCGTGAGGTCACGGGCGACGTTGCCCGCCGGGGGCTTCTGCCGCGCGACGGCGACCTCGAGCAGTCGCCAGACACTGATCAGGACGATGCCGCCGAGCAGGGTGAACAGCGCCGCCACCTGGCCGAGCAGGAACGCCGCCGGCACGATCGCGATCGCGACGGCGACGCTCGGGATCCTCGGGACGTCGCGGCCGGCGAACCGCATCGCGCTCGTGAGTTCGTAGACGCCGACGCCCAGCAGGAACGCCGCGACGACCATGAAGGACGGTGGCCAGAGGAGCAGCGTGCCGAGCATCACGACCGCGAACGCGAGCGCGATGCCGATCGCCGCCGGCAGGTTGCGCCCGGTCCGCGCGGTCAGCGCTTCGTTGCGCGCGCCGAAGTCGGCCTTCCGCTGGCGGAGCTGCGCCTCGAAGTCGGTGCGCGCCGCTCGTGCGCGCGCATCGAAGTCCTGACGGAGCCCCTTCTTCACGGGCCCGCTCGACGCGGGCCCGTGCTCTGCTGTGGGGCGGTCAGCGCCCTGGTCGGAGCGACGCATCAGACCTCGAGGAGTTCGGCTTCCTTCTTCTTCAGCGACTCGTCGATCTGGTCGACGTGCTTCTTCGTCAGGGCCTCGAGGTCCTTGTCGCCGCGCGAGATCTCGTCGTCGGAGATCTCACCCTTGAGTGCGTCGAGGTCGTCCTTGGCCTTGCGGCGGATGTTCCGGACGACGACCTTGTGGTCTTCGCCCTTCGTCCGCACGAGCTTGACGAACTCCTTGCGGCGGTCCTTGGTGAGCTCGGGGATCGTCACGCGGACGATGTCGCCGTCGTTCGTCGGGCTGGCGCCGAGGTTCGGGAAGGTCGCGATCGCGCGCTCGATCTCCTTGAGCGCCGTCTTGTCGTACGGCGTCACGATGAGCGTGCGGGCCTCGGGCGTCTGCAGCGACGCGAGCTGCGCGAGCGGCGTCGGCGTGCCGTAGTACTCGACCGGGATCTTCTGGAAGAGCGCCGCGTTGATGCGGCCGGTGCGGACGGTCGAGAAGTCGTCCTTGGCGACCTCGACAGCCTTCGCCATCTTCTCGGTGGCTTCGGTCAGGACATCACTGATCACGGTGTTACTCCTTCGGTACTGGCGTCGAGTCTAGTCAGCGCCGGGGGTCAGTTGCTGACGACGGTGCCGATGCGCTCGCCACGGATCGCGGCCTGGACGTTGCCGTCGCCCTCCATGCCGAAGACGTGCATCGGCATGCCGTTGTCCATGCAGAGCGAGAACGCGGTGGCGTCGACGACCTTGAGGCCCTTGAGCAGCGCGTCCTGGTAGGTCACGTGGTGCAGCTTCTCGGCGGTGGCGTCCTTCTTCGGGTCGGCCGTGTACACGCCGTCGACGCCGTTCTTGGCGACGAGGACCTCGTCCGCCTTGATCTCGAGCGCACGCTGCGCCGCCACCGTGTCGGTGGAGAAGTACGGCAGTCCGGCACCGGCGCCGAAGATGACGACCCGGCCCTTCTCGAGGTGCCGCTCGGCGCGCCGCGGGATGTACGGCTCGGCGACCTGGGTCATCGCGATGGCGGACTGCACGCGGGTCGCAGCGCCCGCCTGCTCGAGGAAGTCCTGCAGCGCGAGTGCGTTCATCACCGTGCCGAGCATGCCCATGTAGTCGGCGCGCCCGCGGTCCATGCCGCGCTGCGAGAGCTCGGCTCCGCGGAAGAAGTTGCCCCCGCCGACGACGATCGCGATCTCGACCTCGCGCGCGGCGACGGCGATCTCCTTGGCGATGGTGCCGATCACGTCGGGGTTCACCCCGAGGGAGCCGGCGCCGAACGCCTCTCCCGACAGCTTCAGCAGAACGCGGCGTCGTCCGGTCTTCTCGTCGGTCATCTGGTCCGCACCCTTCGTCGTGGTCTCGTGGAAATGTACTCGCGGATGTGTCGCGCGCGTGTCGTGCCGGCGCGCGCGAAAAACGGGGCCAGGAACCTGGTTGGTTCCTGACCCCGTCACGGGTTCGTTACGCGCCGACCTTGACGCGGGCGAAGCCCTGGATCGTGATGCCGGCGTTCTCGGCGGCCTTCGCGACGGAGATCTTGTTGTCCTTCGCGTAGTCCTGGTCGAGGAGCGACACCTGCTTGATGTAGGCGTTCACCCGGCCCTCGACGATCTTCGGGAGCGCAGCCTCGGGCTTGCCCTCTTCGCGCGTGATCGCCTCGACGGTCGCACGCTCCTTCTCGATGGCCTCGGCCGGGACCTCGTCGCGGGTCAGGTACGTCGGGTTCGCGAACGCGACGTGCTGTGCGATCGAACGCGCCTCGGCGGCGTTGTCACCCTCGTACGCGATGACGACGGCGATCTGCGGCGGCAGGTCCTGGCTGGTCTTGTGCAGGTAGATCTCGAAGGCCGAGCCCTCGACACGGCGGACCGTGCGGACCTCGAGCTTCTCGCCCAGCGCGGCAGCCGACTCGTTGACGACCTCGAGGACGGTCTTGCCGTCCAGCGGTGCGGCGTTGGCGGCAGCGACGTCGGCGGCACCGGCAGCGGCGACCGCGCCCAGAACCTTGTCGGCGAGGGTCGTGAACTTCTCGTTCTTCGCGACGAAGTCGGTCTCGCTCGCGAGCTCGACGACCGTGGCGGCGCCGTTCTCGGAGGTCGCGACGACGACACCCTCGGAGGTGGCACGGTCGTCGCGCTTGGCGACGGCCTTGGCACCCTTGATGCGGAGCAGCTCGACGGCCTTGTCGTAGTCGCCGTCGGCCTCGACGAGCGCGTTCTTCGCGTCCATCATGCCGGCGCCGAGGTCCTCGCGGAGCTTCTTCACGTCAGCAGCGGTGAAGTTTGCCATTGACTGGAGTCCTTTCTGGACTGTACGTGTGTGGAGAGTGGAGTGCAGTCGGGGCGCCGGACCCGGTGGGGTCCGACGCCCCGGCGACTCACTCGGCGGGGGTGGTCTCCGCGGCTGCCTCGGCCTCGGCCGTCGGCTCCGCGTTCTTCGCCTCGTCGGCGATCGGCTCGCCGATCTCCTTCGCGGCGACCTGCGCGTCAGCGTCGTTCTCCTCGACGGGGGCGGCGGGCGCCTCGGTCGTGGCGGCGGTCTGGCCACCGAGGAGCTCCTGCTCCCACTCGGCGAGGGGCTCGCTGGCCTCGTCCTCGTCGCCACCGTTGTGGCGGGTCTTCAGGCCCTCGGCCGCGGCGTCGGCGACGATGCGGGTCAGCAGCCCGACGGAGCGGATCGCGTCGTCGTTGCCCGGGATCGGGTACGTGATCTCGTCGGGGTCGCAGTTGGTGTCGAGGATGCCGATGATCGGGATACCGAGCTTCTGCGCCTCGTCGACTGCGAGGTGCTCCTTCTTGGTGTCGACGATCCAGAGCGCGCTCGGGGTCCGCGTGAGGTTGCGGATACCACCGAGGGTCTTGTGGAGCTTGTCCAGCTCGCGCTTCTTGATGAGGAGCTCCTTCTTGGTGAAGCCCTTCGTCGTGTCGTCGAAGTCGACCTCCTCGAGCTCCTTCATGCGCGCGAGGCGCTTGGAGACCGTCTGGAAGTTCGTGAGCAGACCGCCGAGCCAACGCTGGTTGACGTACGGCTGGCCGACGCGGGTCGCCTGCTCGGCGATGGAGCCCTGGGCCTGCTTCTTGGTGCCCACGAAGAGGATCGTGCCACCGTGCGCGACCGTCTCCTTGACGAAGTCGTACGCGCGGTCGATGAAGGCCAGCGACTGCTGCAGGTCGATGATGTGGATGCCCGAGCGCTCGGCGAGGATGAAGCGCTTCACCTTCGGGTTCCACCGACGGGTCTGGTGTCCGAAGTGGACGCCGCTGTCGAGCAGCTGGCGGATGGTGACGACGGCCATGTGCCGTCCTCCTTCTGTGTTCTCGGCGCGCAGCCGTGCTCTCGCACGTCGCTGCGGACCTGTTGCGGTTGTGTCGATCACGACCGTTTGTCGTGGTCCCTGGTGTCCTGGCACGCGACCGCCCGCTCGTGAGAGCGGGACCGGTGGTCGGGTACCGAGCCCGTGAGGGCATGGTGGACACGCGAAGTCAGCGCGCATCAGCACGCTGCTGGATAGATGCTAACAGAAGGGAGGCCCGGATCACGCGCGCCTCGCGGCTGACGTGATCCGGGCCTCCTGTCCGGCGATCCGTGCGGAACGGACGCGGTGCGCGACCGGCCGATCAGGCCTTGGCGTCCACCGTGTCGCCGTCGGCGGAGATGCCCATCTCCTCGAGCGAGCGGCCCTTGGTCTCAGGGATCTTGGCGATGACGAAGAACAGCGACAGCAGCGCGAACAGCGCGTAGATGCCGTAGGTGACCGTCAGGTTGAAGCCCGAGAGCACCGGGAACGAGATCGTCACGATGAAGTTCGCGATCCAGTTGGCGGCCGAACCGATGCCGAGTGCCGTGGCACGGATGCGGTTCGGGAACATCTCGCCGAGCAGCACCCACATGAGCGGACCCCACGTGGCGCCGAAGGACACCACGAAGAGGTTCGCGAAGATCAGCGCGATGACGCCCCACGAGCCGGGGAGGCTCGGGCTGCCGTCGACGATCGTCGCCTGCGAGAACGCGATGGCGACCATGGTGAGCGAGACGAACATGCCCGCGGAACCGGCGACGAGCAGCGGCTTGCGGCCGACCTTGTCGACCAGGAAGATCGCGATGAAGGTCACGGCGACGTTGACCACCGAGGTGATCGTGGAGATGAGGAACGAGTCTTCTTCCTTGAAGCCGACGGCCTGCCAGAGCGTCGTCGAGTAGTAGAAGATCACGTTGATGCCGACGAACTGCTGCAGCACGGCCAGGATGATGCCCACCCAGACGATCGGCTGGAGCCCGAAGCGGTTGCCCCGGATGGAGCCCTTCTTCTCGTTGGCTTCCTTCTCGATGCCGTCCTGGATCTCCTCCAGGCTCGTGTTCACGGTGTCGCGCGGGACGATCTTGCCCATCACGACGCGCGCATCGTCAGCACGGCCCTTGGTGAGCAGGTAGCGCGGGGACTCCGGCAGCGTGATCGCCAGGACGCCGTAGACGACCGAGGGGATCACCCCGACCAGGAACATCCAGCGCCAGGCGGCCAGGCCCCAGACCTCGGCCGAGGCGCTGCCCGCGGTGACGGCGAAGAGCTGGTCGGACAGGAGCGCGGCGAAGATACCGAGCGTGATCGCCAGCTGCTGGAACGAGGCCAGCCGCCCGCGGATCGCCTTCGGGGAGACCTCGGAGATGTACGCCGGTGCGATGACCGAGGCGGTACCGATGCCGAGACCTCCGACGAGACGCCAGATCACGAGGTCCCACGTCGCGAACGCGAACGCCGAACCGATCGACGAGACGAAGAACAGCACGGCGGCCCAGAACATGATCCGGGTGCGGCCGTAGCGGTCGGCGAGGCGCCCGGCGAAGTAGGCGCCGAACGCGCAGCCGATCAGGGCCGATGCGACCGCGAAGCCGCTGGCCGCGTCGGAGAGGTTGAACTCGCCCTTGATCGCGTCGACGGCGCCGTTGATGACGGACGAGTCGAAGCCGAACAGGAAGCCACCGACCGCCGCCGCGATGGCGAACAGGGTGACCTTCCCCTTGAACGCACGGTCTTCGCCGTGCCCGGTGGTCGTGGTGGACACGATGCTCCTGGGTTCTGCCGCCGTGCCGGTGTGCAGCACGGTGCCCCGGCGGTCGGCTGGTTCGCCGTCCGAGCGGCGTTGCGTGTTCCGGAGCGGCCCCGACTGTACTCCTCGCTCGGGATCTGGTCATAACCGGGGGCGTGATCGGGACGGCGCGGGGTCGGGCGGGCTCGCTTGGGTGCCGACGCGGAACGACACTGTCGCCGTCGTACGACGTCGGTTCTGTCGTTTCCGTCCTCGGCACGTTCCTCCCCAGGCCTGGAGGCGCGACTCCCCCTCCACGGATCGCCCACGCCCGCCCCGGGGCCGGGTTCCACTGCCCAGGCTGGTGACATGCGATCGAGCGCACGTCCCGTCCTGCTGTCCGTGGTGTGCGCAGCGGTGCTGGGCGGGACGGTACTGAGCGGGACGGTGCTGGGCGGGACGGTGCTGAGCGGGACGGCGTTGTTCGGTGCCGCGCCGTCGGCGGGAGCCGGGGTGTCGGTGGGCACTGCGACCGATTCGGGGCGGGTCGAGGCTCGCTGGGTCTGGCCCACCGGATCGCGGGTGGTCGAGCGCGCGTGGGAGGCACCGTCCTCGGACTACGCCGCCGGCCACCGTGGCCTCGACGTCCCGGCCGCCCTCGGCAGCACTGCCTCGGCGGTGGACGACGGCACCGTGGCGTTCGCCGGCGCGGTCGGCGGCCGCACCGTCGTGACGATCGACCACGGCTACGGGCTGGTCAGCACGCTCGACTCGGTGACACCCCTGGTCGCCGCCGGGGAAGAGGTCGTGCAGGGCGCGCCGGTCGGGCGCGTCTCGGTCGGGCACTGTCCGGCGTCGGCACCGTGCCTGCACCTCGGTGCTCGCGTCGACGGTCGCTACGTCGACCCGATGGCGTACCTGCCACCCGCCGAGTGGCCGGTGCTCCTGCCCGAGTCGGCCTGGCCCGGGTGAGCGGAGCCGACCGGAACGCGCGTCGCCCCCCGTCAGGCGCGCGGGTGCGCCGTCCGGTAGACCTCGCGCAGCCGCGCCGACGACACGTGCGTGTAGATCTGCGTCGTGCCGAGGCTGGCGTGACCGAGGAGTTCCTGCACCGCGCGCAGGTCCGCTCCCCCGTCGAGCAGGTGCGTCGCCGCGGTGTGCCGGAAGGTGTGCGGCCCGCTCGGCCCCTCGCCCGGCAGGTCACCGAGCAACCGCGCCACCACGCGGTACGCGCTGCGGACGCCGAGTCGGGCACCACGGTCGCCGAGGAACAGCGCCGTGCTTGCAGGTCCCTCCGCCCGTGCGGCGAGGGTGGGCCGTCCGCGCTCGAGCCACGCCTCGAGTGCGTCCCGCGCCGGCACCCCGAACGGCACCACGCGTTCCTTGCCGCCCTTGCCGAGCACCCGCACGGTCAAGCGTCCGCGATCGACGTCGGTCACGTCGATCCCGACGAGTTCGCTGACCCGGATGGCCGCCGCGTACAGGAGCTCGACCAGGGCCAGGTCCCGCAGCGCCGTCGGGTCGTCCGTCGCCCCTCGGGCACCGAGCCCGTCGAGCAGGACGCGCACCTGGTCGGCCGACACGACGCGGGGCAGGTGCGCCCCGCCCTTCGGCGCACGGAGCCGGACCCCGGCGTCGGTCGTCGTCACCCCGGTCTCGCTCGCCCACCGCGTGAACGCCCGCACGGACGAGGACCGCCGAGCGATGGTCGACCGGGCGAGCCCCCGGTGGTCGGCGTCCCACAGCCAGTCACGCAGGAGCTCGAGCTCGACGTCGGCGACGCGGTCGACCCCTCGGGCGTCCGCGAAGGCCACGAGCTGCTCGAGGTCGTTGGCGTACGCGCGGAGGGTCTGCTCGCTGAGGCCACGCGCGTGCCGGGCGTGCCCGAGGAAGGTGTCCACCGCCACCACCAGTCGACCGTCCGTCCGCGCAACCACGACGTCAGCGTACGACTGTCGACCGTCATGCCCGGCCCCACCCGCCGCCGCTCGCGACGACGAGTCCCTGCAGCTGCGCCAGGGCGAGCGCGTCGGCGACGTCGGCCGCCGACATGCCCGCCCGACGGGCGATCTCGGCCTCGGGCAGAGCGCGACGACCGAGCGCGTCGAGCACCCGGAGCACCTCGGGGTCCTGCCGACCGGACAGGAGCGGTTCGTCCGGCACCGCTCCCCCGCTCGTCCCGGTCGCCGGCCTCGCCGCCGCGACCGGATCGCCGGGGTGCACGACGATCTGCGCCCGCCCCTGTGCGATGAGCCGGTGGCACCCGACCGACGCCGAGGACGCGAACGCTCCCGGCACCGCGAACACCGGCCGGCCGAGCTGCGCGGCGTGGTGGGCGGTGTTGAGTGCCCCCGACCGGGCGCCGGCCTCGACCACGACCGTGACGTCGGCCAGCGCGGCGATCAGCCGGTTCCGCGCCAGGAAACGCCACCGCGTCGGTCGCGTCCCCGGAGCCGACTCGGCGAGCAACGCCCCCTGCCGCGCCACGTTGTGGAGCAGCTGCGCGTTGCCCACCGGGTAGAGCTGGTCGATGCCACCCGCCAGGACGGCGACCGTGGGCGTCCCCGCGGCGACGGCGACACGGTGCGCCACCGCGTCGATGCCGTAGGCACCCCCGCTCACGATGAGGCATCCCGCGTCCGCCGCCGTCGAGGTGATCTCCGCCGCGGCCTCGGCACCGGCCACCGTGTTCGCCCGGGACCCCACGACCCCGAGCGCCGGCATCCCGTCGCCGAGGCGCGCGCCCGTGCTGCGCGTCCAGAGGACCACCGGGGCGTGCGGCCCGAGGTCGTCCATCGGGGTCGGCCACCCGTCGCTCTCGGGGACCAGCAGTCCGGCACCGACCGCACCGGCCGCCGCGAGCACGTCGCCCACCTCGACAGCGGCCAATCGGGGCCGCCAGCGTTCCACCGCGGTCTGCAGCACGCCGAGCAGCACCGCTGGGTCCTCCGCACCCGGCACCTCGGCGTCGACGCAGCATCCCAGCAGCGAATCGAAGTCTCCGTCGGCGGCGAGCAGCACCGCACCGAGTGCGCGCTCGGGTCCGAGGCCGCTGAGGAGCTCTCCGGCGACGGAGTCCCCCGGTTCGACGATGGCCGACCAGGCAACCCGTGCCGCGGCCTGCACCGGATCCACCGCGGCACCGCTCCGTCCCAGCAGGCGCGCCACGGTGTCGAGGAGCTCCGTGCCCGCCGGCATCACAGCGCGCTCCGCAGAGCCAGGGCGCCGCGGACGTGCGCACCCGTGGGCCGCTCCACCGCGTCGAGGTCGGCGAGCGTCCACGCCAGGCGCATCACACGGTCCCACCCGCGCATCGTCAGGGTCCCGAGGTCGAGTGCGCGGTCGAGGTCCGACGTCGACCCGGGTTCGATGCGCCCCTCGGCTCGGAGCCACGTCCCGGTGACCTCGGCGTTGCGCGTCCATCCTGTCCCGTGCAGTCGCTCCGCCATCCGGGCTCGTGCTGCCGCGACCGCCGCACGCGCGACCGCCGTCGTCGGGGTGCTGCCGTCCGCGTCCCGCATCCGACCCGTCGTCACCCGGGGCACCAGCACCCGGATGTCCATCCGGTCGAGCAGCGGCCCGGACATGCGGCCGATGTACCGGCGGACGGTGCTCGGCGAGCACTCGCACGGCTGCCCGTGCGCACCACCGGCGTTGCCGCACGGACAGGGGTTCGCCGCCAGGACGACCTGGCAGCGTGCGGGGAACTCGGCCGCTCCCGCCGCACGGTGGATCGTGATCCGACCGGACTCGAGCGGTTGCCGGAGCGCGTCGAGCACGGCCCGCGGGAACTCCGGCGCCTCGTCGAGGAACAGGATGCCCCCGGTGGCGCGCGACACGGCTCCGGGACGCAGGACCCCGGATCCACCGCCGATGAGCGACACCGCCGACGCGGAGTGGTGCGGGGCTTCCCACGGTGGCTTCGTGCTCCACGACGCGGGGCCCAGCCCGGCGACGGACCGGACCGCGGCGACCTCGAGCGCGGTCTCGTCGTCGAGATCGGGCAG
Organism: Curtobacterium sp. ME-Dv--P-122a; assembly: GCF_030209645.1. Classification (NCBI taxonomy): domain Bacteria; kingdom Bacillati; phylum Actinomycetota; class Actinomycetes; order Micrococcales; family Microbacteriaceae; genus Curtobacterium; species Curtobacterium sp. ME-Dv--P-122a. Next base: position 72,516 of record NZ_JARVRO010000009.1, on the reverse strand, counting down.
CAACCCGGGCAGCCGTTCGGCGAGCATCGTCTTGCCGGCGCCCGGCGGACCGAGCAGGAGTGCGTGGTGTCCACCGGCCGCCGCGGCGATGAGCGCTCGGACGCCGACCGGGTTCCCCACGACGTCCGACAGCTCGGCCACGGGACGCGGCACCGCTGTGACCGGGACCGGCAGCACCGGGTCGACCTCGACCGTCGGCAGGAGCGCCCCGGCGTCGATCGCCGCCGCCCGCAACGAGTCCACGCCCCGGATCCGGACCCCGCCGACCACACGGGCCTCGGTCAGGTTGCCGACGGGCAGCACGACGCGGTCCACACCGGCGTCGCGCGCGGCGATCAACATCGGGATCACGCCGGGGACCGGACGCACCCGCCCGTCGAGGCCGAGTTCGCCGATGTAGACGATGCGCTCCGAGACGTCCGGCGCGAGACCGGCACCGGCGAGCACGGCCATCGCGATGGCGAGGTCGAACCCCGAACCGCGTTTCGGGATCGCCGCCGGGGTCAGGTTCACGGTGATCCGGCGGGCGGGCAGCGGACACCCCGCGTTCGCCGCCGCGGATCGCACGCGTTCCCGTGCCTCACCCAACGAGGTGTCGGGCAGACCGATGATGCTGAACGCCGGGAGCTGACTGGTCAGGTGCGCTTCGACCTCGATGCGGCGACCGGTGACCCCGAGCAGCGCGACCGCGGCAGCGCGACCGATGCCCGTCACAGCACACCCGCAAGGTGCTCGACGACGGTGCGGGGACCGTCGACGTGGACCGCGACGACGTCCACCCGGACCGCGCGCGCCGAGACCTCGGGATGCGCGTCGAACCACTCGGGCACGAGTCGTCGCATCCGGGTGAGCTTCGCCGCCGTGATCGCCTCGAACGGGTGACCGGTGGCGGCACCGGAACGGGTCTTCACCTCGATGAAGGCGAGCGTGCAGGAATCCCACGCGACGATGTCGATCTCACCGCGCGCACATCGCCAGTTCCGCTCGAGCACGCGGAATCCCCGGGTTTCGAGCCAGGCCACCGCTCGTTCTTCACCGAATCGTCCGAGTCGGCCGTTCCGGAGCGACCGCCCCGGTGCTCGTTGCACGTCTTGTTCCATGTCGTTGCCTCCACGACAACGATCTCCGGAACGAACACACCGATCGGCGGAGTCGGAGAGTCTGTGGAATCAGCGTGGGCGAATTGCCCCTGTGGAGGAAAGAAGAAGGACCCGGGTGATCGAGATCACCCGGGTCCTGCTGCGACGAGCGTCAGTGCGCTGCTGCGTAGGCTTCCTGCACCTGCGTCGAGATGCGCCCGCGGGAGGAGACCTCGTACCCGTTCTCCTTGGCCCACTCGCGGATCTTGCCGAGTTCTTCGGAGTTGCCGCGCTTCGGGGCGGACTTCGGCGCGGAACCGCCGCCGGTGCGACGACCGGAGACCTTGCGCGCTGCGGCGATGTAGTCGGAGATCGCCTCGCGGAACTTGTCGACGTTGTCGTTCGACAGGTCGATCTCGTACGACGAGCCGTCGAACGCGAATTCGACCGTCCGGCCTTCACCGGTGGTGATGGGGGAATCGTCGAGGTCGTCGACGAGCTGGACGGTGACCTTCTGTGCCATGGGGTGCTCCTGTTCGTGGGGCGGTTGTTTCCCGATCAGAATAGCGCGCACATTTCCCTGACGGTCTGGATCAGCGGCGATTCACCGAGAAAGAAGCAGGAGAAAGGAAATTGACGATCACTCGTCGAGTGCGAGTTCCTTCGGCAGTTCGAGTTCCCGCGTCGTGAGTTCCTCGACATTCACGTCCTTGAACGTGAGTACCCGGACACCCTTCACGAACCGGTCGGAACGGTAGACGTCCCAGACCCAGACGTCGTTCATCGTCAGTTCGAAGTAGAAGTCGTGCTCCGTGTCACGGCGCACGAGTTCGACCTCGTTCGCCAGGTAGAAACGGCGCTCCGTCTCGACCACGTAACGGAACTGCGACACCACGTCGCGGTACTCGCGGTACAGGGCCAGCTCGACCTCGCGGTCGTAGTCGTCGAATTCGTCCTCATCCATTGCGCCCACAGTCTACGGCGACGGAGGCCCGTGCGGACGACGGGCTCAACCGGCGAGGGCGTCGAGTTCGTCGAACCCGTCCAGCGCGACGCTCGAGGCCTGGTGCAGCCACGACTTCCGGTGCAGCGCGTGCGCCCCGATCGCCCGGATCGCGTCGTAGTGCGCCGTCGACCCGTAGCCCTTGTTCGACACCCACCCGTAGTGCGGAGCCTCGTCGTGCGCGGAGATCATGAGCGCGTCACGGGCGACCTTGGCCACCACGGACGCCGCGGCCACCGAGGCGCAGTCGCGGTCGGCCTTGACCCGGACGACGACCTCGAGCGGATCGGCGGCCGGACGGAGCGACGCGGGCAGCGCACGGCTCAACCAGTCGAACGAGCCGTCGAGCACCACCACCGCGCCGTCGAGGGACACCCCGTCGGCGACCAGGGAGCCGAGCGCCTGCGCACCGGCTGCACCGAGAGCGGGCACGATGCCCTGCTGGTCGACGAAGTCCGCCGAGGCCATGCCGACCGCCGTGCGCGCCCAGCGCTGCACGACGGGCACGAGGTCGGTCCGGCGCGCCTCCGACAGCAGCTTCGAGTCCGCGAGCCCCTGGGGCACACGACCGATGTCGAGCGTCACCGCGGCCACACCGACGCCGACCGGACCGGCGATGGCGCCACGGCCGACCTCGTCCATGCCGATGACCGTCACGCGGCCCTCGGCGAGCAGACGTTTCTCGACCCGGAGCGACGGACGGACGGCGGTCACTCGTCGCGCTCCTCCACGCCGGCGAACACCTCGGGGTGGTCGTCGAGCCACGTCCAGCGGCTCGCCGGCCACGAGATGACGAACGCGCGACCCGTGACGTCGGACATCGGGACGAAGCCCTTCGACGGGGTGTCGCCGTTGTACCGGGAGTCCTTCGAGTCGTTCCGGTTGTCGCCCATCACCCAGATGGTGCCCTTCGGCACGGTGACCGAGAAGTCGGTCGCCGAGGCCGGTGCGCCGGCGGGGAGCTTCAGGTACGGCTCCTTGATCGGCACACCGTTCACCGACATCTGCCCGAGGTCGTTGCAGCAGGACACCTTGTCACCGGGCAGACCGATGACGCGCTTGATCAGGTGGTCGTCGCTGTCACCGGTGCCGAGACCGACCTGGGTGAGTGCCCAGTCGATGGCCTTCGCGGGCTGGGTGTCCGGCGTGACGCTCGGCACCTCGGACCCGGTGAGCCAACCGCCCGGGTCCTTGAAGACGACGACGTCTCCCCGCTTCAGCGCCACGGCGCCGGGGACGAGCTCGTTGACGATGACGCGGTCGTTGATCTGGAGCGTGTTCTCCATCGACGCCGACGGGATGTAGAACGACCGGATCAGGAACGTCTTCACCAGGAACGACACGAGCAGTGCCGCGATGAAGATGATGACGAGGTCGCGGAGGAATGTGAGGACACCGTTCCGTTGCTTCTCGGCACGTGGCCTGCGCCCGGAATCCTCTGTCGTGTCCGTCATTTCCGCTCTCGTTCGAACCACTGACTCCCCGCAAAATGGGAAGAGCCCCCCGTCGATGCACAACCGTACATGGACGAGGGGCTCGCAGCGGCGTCCGGCTCGCGGACGTTCACTGTGAAGGCGATCAGGCGTCGCGCTTCTCCTTGATCTTGCGGCGGGCCGCCTTGCCGCGGAGCTCGCGCAGGTAGTAGAGCTTCGCACGACGGACGTCACCCTTGGTGACGATCTCGATGTGGTCGATGATCGGCGAGTGCACCGGGAACCAGCGCTCGACGCCGACCTGGAAGCTCACCTTGCGGACCTTGAAGGTCTCGCCGATGCCGTGGCCCTGACGGCCGATGACGACTCCCTGGAAGACCTGGATACGCGAGCGCGTGCCTTCGATGATGTTGACGTGCACCTTGATGGTGTCGCCGGGACGGAAGTCCGGGACGTCGGTACGCAGCGATGCTGCGTCGACGTTGTCGAGGAGCTGGCTCATGGTGGGTTTCACTCTCTGCGGACGCGCACGGGTCGCCGCGGATCGAAGGTTCGGAAAGTGGTGGTGCGTGCCCGGTGTCGGCGACTCCCCCGTGGCAGAGTCCAGCCAGGGCACAGCGTTCAATACTGCCACAGAGAGCGCGGGAGACAAAACGACGAGGATGGACCCATGATCGAACTCCGCACCCCCGCCGAGCTGGACGGACTGCGCGTCGCCGGCCGGTTCGTGGCCGACGTCCTCGACGAGCTGCTCGAGACCGTTGACGTCGGCGTCAACCTGCTCGACCTCGACCGCGTCGCGGCCCGGATGATCGCCGAACGCGGGGCGGAGAGCTGCTACGTCGACTACCACCCCTCGTTCGGCATGTCGCCGTTCGGCAAGAACCTCTGCACCTCGGTCAACGACGCCGCCCTGCACGGCCTGCCGCACGACCGCACCCTGCAGGACGGCGACCTGGTGAGCCTGGACTTCGCCGCGAGCGTGGACGGCTGGGTCGCGGACTCCGCCGTCAGCGTCCAGGTCGGCACGCCGCGCGACGAGGACCAGGCACTGATCGCCACGGTCGAACGGGCACTGGCCGCCGGCATCGCCCAGGCGGCTCCCGGCAACAAGCTCGGCGACGTCTCGCACGCCATCGGTCACGTGGCGCACCAGGCCGGTCACGACGTGAACCTGCAGTTCGGCGGGCACGGCGTCGGTCGCACGATGCACGGGGACCCGCACGTGCCGAACGACGGCCGTCCGGGTCGCGGCCTGAAGCTCCGGCCGGGTCTGGTCGTCGCGATCGAGCCGTGGCTCATGCAGACCACCGACGAGCTCTACCAGGACGACGACGGCTGGACGCTGCGCAGCGTCGACGGCTCGCGTGCCGCGCACGTCGAGCACACCGTGGCGGTCACCGAGGCCGGCCCCGAGGTCCTGACCCTGCGTCGCGCCCAGCGCGACCAGTAGCGAGCCTGGAGGCGCGGCACCAGCTGGCACCGCGCCTCCAGTCCGTCACGCGTCGTCCCCACCCCACGGAGGCGACAGATCTCGCGGCCCGCGGACCGTCACAACAGCGAAAGCGACAGATGTCCGCGGATGTTCCGCGGACATCTGTCGCTTTCGCGAGACGGGTGGCGCTACTCGTCGGGCAGCAGGTCCGGACGGACGCGCCGCGTCCGCTCCAGCTGCTGCTCGTGCCGCCAGGCACCGACGCGGGCGTGGTGCCCGCTGAGCAGGACGTCGGGGACGTCGAGGCCGCGCCACGACGCGGGCTTGGTGTACGAGGGGTACTCGAGCAGGCCGTCCTCGTGGGACTCCTCGACCAGCGACTCGGGGTTGCCGACGACGCCGGGGACGAGTCGTCCGACGGCCTCGATCATCGCCATCGCGGCGACCTCGCCGCCGTTCAGCACGTAGTCGCCGAGCGAGAGCTCGACGACGGTGGCGCGCGACGATGCCCACTCGAAGACGCGGGCGTCGATGCCCTCGTACCGCCCGCAGGCGAACACGAGGTGCTCCGACGTCGACGCGAGCGACCGTGCGATCGACTGTGTGAAGGGTGTGCCGGCCGGCGTCGGGACCACCAGGGTCGACGAGCCGTCGGGGCGGAAGAGCGCCTCGAGCGCCTGCGCCCACGGCTCCGGCTTCATCACCATGCCGGCGCCACCGCCGTACGGGGTGTCATCGACGGTGCGGTGCCGGTCGGTCGTCCACGACCGCAGGTCGTGCACGTGCAGGTCGAGGAGACCGCCGGAGCGGGCCTTGCCCAGCAGGGACACGTCCAGCACGGAGAAGAACTCCGGGAAGATCGTGACGATGTCGATCCGCACGGGGACTAGTCCGTGACCGTCTCGGGGCGCGAGGTGTCCTCGGGATCCTCGAACAGGCCCTGCGGCGGCGTGACCGTGACGGTGCCGGCGGAGATGTCGACCGCGGGCACGATGGCCGAGACGAACGGCACGAGGACCTCGCCGCGGGACGGCGTGTCGATCGCGAGCAGGTCCTGTGCGGGCATGTGGTCCACACGGGCGACCGTGCCGACCTCGACGCCGTCACGCAGGACCTTGAGCCCGACGAGCTGGTGGTCGTACCAGGCGTCGTCCTCACCGGTCTCGGCGTCGGCGTCCTGCTCGACCCAGAGGATGATGCGAGCCAGGGACTCGGCCGCGGTGCGGTCGTCGATCCCGGCGAAGAACGCGACGGGGTGACCGTTGTACCAGCGGAGTTCGTCCAGCTCGAGGGTCTTGCCCGACCACGGTGAGTCGTCGGGGACCTGGAGCGTGAAGGTGGCGCCCGGGGTGAACCGACGATCCGGGTCGTCGGTGTAGAGCTCGAGCTTGATGCCGCCCTTGAGCCCGTGCGCCTTCGTGATTCGACCCACCCGGAGCTGGGTCGTCTCCCTAGGAATCGGTGTCCACCACGTCGACCCGCACGCGCTTGCCGTCGGCCAGGGCCGTGACGAGCGTGCGGAGCGCCTTGGCGGTACGCCCGGCGCGACCGATCACGCGGCCGAGGTCCTCGGGGTGCACGCGCACCTCGAGGACCTCGCCGCGTGGGGAGGTGGAGCTGGCGACGCGCACGTCGTCAGGGTGATCGACGATCCCCTTGACGAGGTGCGTCAGCGCGGATTCGAGCAAGGACTACGCCTCGGTCGTCTCGTCGGCGGTCTCGGCGTCGTCGGCCTTGGCGGCGGGAGCCGTCTTCTCCGACTTCGGCTTGAGCACGGCCTTCTTCGAGGAGTCGACCTGGAAGGCCGGCTTCGGCTCGGCGACCTTGACCTTGGACTCGGTGTCCTTCTCGCCCTTGAACTTGGCCCAGTCGCCGGTCAGCTTGAGGAGGGCCGCGACCTGCTCGGTCGGCTGCGCGCCGACGCCGAGCCAGTAGAGCGCACGCTCGGACTCGATCTTGATGACCGAGGGCTCCTCGGTCGGGTGGTACTGACCGATCTCCTCGAGGACACGACCATCGCGCTTGGTGCGCGAGTCGGCGACGACGATGCGGTAGTAGGGCGCACGGATCTTACCGAGACGCTTCAGACGGATCTTGACAGCCACAATTGCTCCTGTTTGCTTTCGTTGTGGTTGAACTGGAACCGCGGGCGTGGGGGCACACACGGCGAAAGCTCGAGAGAGATCGCTCACAGCTGGATAGAGGGTCGAGCTGCGGCGATTCGACCGTTCATTCTTGCAGATTCCCGGCCGTGATGCGAGCCGACTCGCTACGGCGCGAGCCTCCGCACCGCTTCGAGGGCCTCGGACGTCGCCCGGACCGCGTCCACGCTCCGCGCGTCACGCGCGCCGCCGACGACGGCGTACGGCACGCCGGCGGCCTGGAGGCCCGTGGCGAGTCCGTCGGGCGCGTCGCCCTCGGCGTCGGTCGCGCGCTCCTGCCCGGCGCAGACCACGACGGTGTCCGCCGGGACGCCGACCTCGTCCCCGTGCTCGTCGCGGATCCAGAGCACCCCGGGTTCGATGCGCAGGTACTCCTGCACGCCGCCGACCATCCGCACCCCGGCGTCCCGCAGCCGACCGATCGCGACCCAGCGCGAGGTGATGCCGATCCCCTGGCCGAACTTGCCCGAACGCCGGAGCACCGTCACCTGCGACCCCCGTCGGGTGGTGCGCCGTACCGCGGGGAGGCGCTGCGGCACGTCGCCGACGAGCTCCTCGGACACGTCGAGGTCCCAGCGGGCCGCGAACTCGGCGGCCCGGACGACCTCGTCGGGTGACTCGGTCAGGAACGCCGCGGTGTCCACGCCGATGCCGCCGCCGCCGATGATCGCGACGGTGCCCTCGGGTACGCCGTTCCGCAGGGCCTGCTCGTAGGACAGCACGTGCGGCAGGTCGCTGCCGGGGACGTCGATGCTCCGCGGGACGACCCCGGCCGCGAGCACGACGGCGTCGCTGTCGACGAGGTCCCGAGCCGTCGCCGAGCGTCCGAGGTGGATCGTGGCGCCCCGCTCCGCGAGCTCGGCGCGGGCGGACCGCACCGTGGCGGCGTAGTCCTCCTTGCCCGGGACGAGTGCGGCGAGACCGAACTGGCCGCCGAGGCGGTCGGACGCCTCCCAGACGGTGACGTCGTGGCCCCGGCGTGCGGCGTCCACCGCGGCGGCGAGCCCGGCCGGTCCGCCACCGACGACGTCGACGCGCTTCGGGTCGGTGGTCGGGCGGGCGGGGAACGCGACCTCGCGGGCGGCACGGGGGTTCACCAGGCAGGACACCGGTGCGCCGATGATCGAACGGTCGAGGCACGCCTGGTTGCAGCCGATGCAGGTGTTAACCAGGGCGAACCCACCCGCGAGCGAGCGCGACACGATGGCGGGGTCGGCGAGGAACGGCCGGGCGAGGGCGACGGCGTCGATCAGTCCGTCGCTGAGCACGGCCTCGCCGTCGCGCAGGTCCGTCATCCGGTTCGAGGCGATCACGCGGACGTCCGGGTACGGGGACGCGCGCACCACCGCGGCGATCCGTGTCGCGTACGCCAGCCAGGCCCCGTGCGGCACCGAGGCCTGCACGGTCGGGGTGCGGGACTCGTGCCAGCCGATGCCGACCGAGATGCCGTCGAGCCCGAGCGGCAGCAGGTCGTGCACGAGCGCGTCGACCTCGTCCTCGGTCGACGAGCCGGGCATCAGGTCGGCGCCGGACAGCCGGATCGTCACGGCGAGCTCGGGCACCGCGGCGCGCACGGCGCGGACGACCTCGATCGCGAAGCGCCGACGCCGTTCCGCGTCACCGCCCCACTCGTCGTCGCGCAGGTTCGTCAGCGGCGACTGGAACTGGTTGATCAGGTACCCCTCGGACGCCATGATCTCGACGCCGTCGAACCCGATCGCGCGGGCGGTGCGGGCCGCGGCGGCGAAGCCCTCGATGGTCCGCTCGACCTCTGCCGACGTCAGCTCGGTCGGCACCACGCCGCGGGCGGCCGCCCACGGCAGGGCCGAAGGCGCCACGACGCGCTGCGGGTCGCCGTGCCGGTCGACCATGCCCGACGCGAGCGCGTACCGCCCGGCGTGGAACAGCTGCGCGAGGATCGTCCCGCCCTCGTCGTGCACGGCGTCGACCGCCACCCGGAACCGCTCGTCGGCTCCCCCGACGCCGAACACCGCGAAGTCCGGACCGCCGCGGGCCTCGTCGTTCACCGCGATGCCGCCGGTGATGATGCACGCCGCCCCGCCGGCCGCCCGTTCGCGGTAGAAGGCGGCCATGCCTGCTCCGCCGTCGTCGTGCACCTCGAGCCCGGTGTGCATCGACCCCATCACCACCCGGTTCGCCAGGTGCAGGGGGCCGAGGGTCCAGGGTGACGCGACGGTCCGGAGGGACTCCGGCACGACGGGGGCGGAAGCGACGCTGCTCATGCGCCTATTCTGCGGTGTCCGCGGCCGGAGCGTCTGCCGGCAGCACCGCGTCGCGGAGGGGCGACGTCGTGTCCGACCAGTACGGCGGGGCGATGACCGTCAGCCCACCGTCGACCGAGAGCACCTGCCCGGTGATGTACCCGGCCTTGTCCGACAGCAGGAAGTCGACGGCGTCGGCCATGTCGTCGGCCGTCCCGGGGCGCTGCAGCGGGAGCTTCTCGAGCACGGTGTCCATCGGGGCCTGCCCGGGGACCTTCGTGTAGAAGTACTCGAGCGAGTCGGTGTCGATGAGACCGCCGTTCACCGCGTTGACCGTGATCTGGCGCGGACCGAACTCCACCGCCATGTACTTCATGTACGCCTCGCTCATGGCCTTGGCGGCACCGAGTGCGGCGTAGGTCGGGAACGCCCGGAGCGATCCGTACGACGTCACGACGACGATGCGGCCGCCCCGGTCCATGAGTTCCGCGGCGCGCTGGGCGCCGAGCACGAACGAGCGGGCGTTCGTGGCGTAGCTGCGGTCGAGGTGGTGCAGCTTGAGGTCGGCGACGGGCTTGAACGCGCTGGCGGCGGCGTTCGCGACGAACATGTCGAGGCGTCCGTAGGTGTCGCGCACCAGGTCGAACAGGGCGTCGATCGACTCCGGCTGCTCGATGTCGACCTGCGCCGTGATGCCGTCGCCGCCGGCCGCCTTGACGTCGGCCAGGGACTCCTCGGCCAGGTCGGCGTTGCCCTTGTACGTCACCACGACGGTGACGCCGCGCTGGCCGAGCTTCTGCGCGAGCAGGCGGCCGATGCCGCGCGAAGCGCCGGTGATCAGTGCGATGGGCGAGTTGAGCGCGATGGGTGCGTTGGTGCTGTCGGTCACTGCGGTCCTTCAGGTGAGTGGGAGACGGACGGGAGGCGCGGGGCGGGCCCGCCACGGGCCTCCCGTCCGGTGGTTGGTTGCGGTCTAGAACCCGGCCTGGCCGGTGACGACGGCGCGGCCGACGATCAGCTTCTGGATCTCGTTGGTGCCCTCTTCGAAGCGCTGCGCGCGTGCGTCGCGGTAGACGCGCTCGATGGCGTTGCGCTTCCAGTAGCCCTGCCCGCCGTGCACCTGCAGGGCCTTGTCGGTGACGCGCGCGAGCATGTCGACGGCGACCATCTTCGAGGCGCTGGACAGGGTGCCGGCGTCGGGACGGTCGTCCTCGTAGGCGCGAGCGGCCTCGAGCACCAGGGCGCGTGCTGCGGCGATGTCGGCGTAGTTCTCGGCCAGGTAGAACTGGATCGCCTGGCGGCTGGAGAGCTGCTTGCCGAAGGTCTCACGCTTGTTCGCGTACTCGACGGCGAGCTCGTTCGCCCGCTCCGCGAGCCCGACGGCGCTCATCGCGACGGACACCCGGCTCGGCAGCAGGAAGCCGCCGAGCGCGACCTCGAGACCCTGGCCTTCGGCGCCGAGCAGTGCACTCGCCGGCACGGGCACGTCGGTGAAGCGCAGGATCGCGTGGTCGGTGCCGCGGATGCCCATGGTGTCGGAGTCGTCGATCACCTCGGCACCCGGCAGCCCGTTGTTCGGCATGAGGAACGCGACCGTGCCGTCCTGGCCGCTCGTCCCCTCGAGGCGGGCGGCGATGAGCCAGTGGTCGGCCTTGACGCCGAAGGTGATGAGGTGCTTCTCGCCGTTCATCACGTAGGTGTCGCCCTCGCGCCGGACCGTCGTCCGGATGTCCGCTCCGGTGCCCGCGGTGGCCTCGGTCAGGGTGAACGCGACGAGCTTGTCGCCGGCGACGCTCGGCTTGACGACCTGTTCGATCTGCTCCGGCGTCGCGTAGGGGGCCATCGCGCGCCAGGTGCCGTTGATGACGTGCACGAGCATGCGGATGGAGGCGTGCGAGCGGGAGACGACCTCCATGATCTCGAGGTAGCGCGAGAACGGGATGGCCCGTCCGCCGAGCTCGGTCGGGGCAGCGAGGCTGAGCCACCCCTTGTCCTTGAGCTCCTGGAACAGCTCGGGAGCGACCCGGCCGGTGCGCTCGATCTCGTCCGCCCACTCCTCACCGGGGCCGCGGACCCACTCGGTGACCTCGGCCTTGAGCTGCTGGAAGGCGGCTTCGTCGAAGCCCGTGCTCGTCTGCTCGACGATCGTCATCGTGTCTCGTTCTCCTTCGTCGCGACGAGCGCGGCCGCCTGCTCGCGCAGGATGTTCTTCTGGACCTTGCCGACCGCGTTGCGCGGCAGCTCGGTGGTGTACTCGAGTCGCTCCGGCCAGTAGTACTTGCTCACGCCGGCCGTGTCGAGGTACTGCTGCATCCCGGCGAAGTCGAGCGGCTCGTCCGCGCGGGCGTTCACGACCCAGGCGCAGGCACGCTCGCCGAGCCGCTCGTCCGGCATCGCCACGATCGCGACGTCCGTGACCAGCGGGTGCTGGTACAGCAGGTTCTCGATCTCGACGACGGGGATCTTCTCGCCGCCGCGGTTGATGACGTCCTTCACCCGTCCGGTGATCGACAGGAAGCCCTTCTCGTCGACCTTCGCCAGGTCGCCGGTCCGGTACCAGCCGTCCGCGGTGAACACGTCGTCGGTCAGGTCCGGACGGTCGAGGTAGCCCGCGAACATCGTCGGCGAGTGCAGCTCGAAGTTGCCCTCGGTCCCGGCGGGCAGCTCGATCCCCGCGTCGTCGACGATGCGGATCGCGATGCCCGGCAGCGCCCGGCCGTCGTGACCGTAGGCGTCGGCGGGGTCGTCGCTCGGGCTGGACAGGGCCCCGAGACACGTCTCGCTCGTCCCGAAGGCGCCGAGGATGGCACTGCCGAGCACCGTGCTCGCTCGCTGGGCCAGTGCGCGGGGCACCGCGGCGCCCGTCGGCACGAAGATCCGGAGCGACTCGGGCTGCGGAGCACCGGCCTCGACCAGGTCGACGAGGTCGGTCAGGAACGGTGTCGCGCACTGCACGAAGGACGCCCGGGCGACGCCGAACGCCTGCTCGAGTGCGACGCGGCCGTCCCACACCGGCTGGATGACCTGCGGGGCACCGAGCCGGAACGCCAGCAGCATGCCGTACAGGAACCCGGTCTGGTGCGCGAGCGGCGACGGGATGTAGATGCGGTCGGCGCTGGTCAGCCCGGACTGCGCCACGTGCATGGCGGTCGCGAGCCCGAGCGTGCGGTGCGGGTGCTGCACGCCCTTCGGCTCCCCCGTGGTGCCGGAGGTGAAGAGCAGCTGGCAGACGTCGTCCGGCCCGGGAGCGTGCGACGCGATCTCGTCCACCTCGACGTGCACGGCGGCGAGGGCGTTCTCGAAGTAGCGCCAGTGCCAGTCGCTCGCCACGACCCGTTCCAGGGCGTCGGCGGGCAGCGGCGGCTGGTTCGTCGGGGTGTCCCCCTGCCCGCGGGCCTCGGCGCGGAGCACGATCACGTGCTCCAGCGACAGGCGGCGGTCCTGCGCGGCGGCCTCGTCGATGACGTCGAGGAGTTCGAGCGCGGGACGGCGCTTCCGGAACACGTTCGGCAGGAAGACCACGCGGGCCTTCGAACGCGCCAGCGTCATCGTGGTCTCGCGGGGACCGAACACCGGCATGATCGGGGTCGCGACGGCGCCGATCTGGATCGCACCGAGGGTGATCGACACGAACTCGCGCCAGTTCGGCAGCTGCATCGCGACGGATTCACCCGTGCGCACGCCGAGTTCGAGCAGCAGGGCGGAGACCCGGTCGGCCTCGTCCTGCAGCTCCTTCCACGTGGTGTTCACGGGCGTCGCACCGCCGACCTCGATCACGGCCAGGCCGTCGGGGTCGGTCTGGGACAGGGCACGGACCCGCTCGCTCAGGACGAGCGGGTCGGCGTCGACGCCGGCGAGCTCGGGCACGGCGACGGCGGGCTGCGGGGCGGTGGCCTGCGGAGCGGCGGGCTGCATGGCGGGCTGCGCGAGCGGCTGCTCCGTTGGCTCGGGCGCCGCAGACGTCTCGAGGGGCGTGCCCAGGTGCGTGCGGACCCCGTCGGCCTCGGCGGCGTCGATCCGGTCGTCCAGTGCCACCTGGGCTGCGAGCCGGTCGCCGACGGACATGTCGAGCCCGACGGAGTTCATCGCCTCGAGGAACGTCGGGTAGGAGATCCGGTAGGCGTGTGGGTAGGTCAGGCCGGACACCCCGTCGGCACCCGACGCCGCGACCGCGAGCGACATCAGCACGCGGTGGTCGTTGAACGAGGACATCGGCGCTCCGTGCAACCCGGCCGCACCGACACCGGTGACCCGCAGCTCGTCCGCACCCTGCTCGGCACGGCCGCCCATCCGGTTCAGCTGGAGCATCGCCGCGACCCGGTCGGACTCCTTCAGCCGGATGTGCGCCACGTTCCACAGTCGGCTCGTGCCCTCGGCGAAGGTGGCCATCGTCGACAACACGGGCAGCAGGTCCGGGATCGGACGGCAGTCGACGTCGAGCGGCCGGAGGGGGGACCCGTCGTGCTCGATCCGGACGAAGCCGGTCTCCTCGTCGATCCGCATCGGGACACCCATCGCGGTCGCGAGGTCCAGGAACTCGCTTTCCGGGTGGTCGGTCTCGGCCGTCGTCGTGGCCGTCATGCCCCGCAGCAGCACGTTCGACTCGCGGGTGCCGGCCGCCGCGATGCCGAACGCTGCGGAGCCGATGTCGGGCGGGATGACGTAGTCGTGCGGGGTGGCCTGCTGGCCCGCCGGGATCCGGTACTCGAGCCAGTCGTCGGAGACCTCCACCGTCAGGCCGAACTGCCGCATCATCCGCACGGTGAGCTCGACGTAGGGCTGCTCGTTGAGCCGCCCGCCGGTGATGTGGATCCGGGTCTCGTGCTCGGCGAACGGCGCCACGAGCAGCAGCCCGGACACCCACTGCGACAGGGTGCCGGCGATCGTCACGTCACCGCCACGCGGACGCTTCGGCTGCACGGTGACGGGCGGGCAGTCGTTCGTCGCCTCGAGCTCCACCCCCATCTGCGTCAGCGAGGTGAGCAGCGCCTTGATCGGGCGGCGCTGGAAGTACTTCATGCCCGACAAGGTCATCGGGCGGTCGGCCAGCGAGGCGAGCCCGGTCATGAAGTAGAGCGTGGTGCCCGAGGACCCCATGTTGAGCAGTCCGTCGGCACCGCGCGAACCGTGGTCCACCACGTCGGTCGCCTGGTACCGGCCGCCCAGCCCGGTCACGTGGTACGCGTTCCCGCGCCGCTTGACGTCGACGCCGAGCGCGCGGAGCGTGCCCACGGTCCACTCCACCTGTCGCGTCGCGCTCACCCCGGAGACGACACTCGTCCCCTTCGCGAGCGACGCGAGCACCAGCGCGCGGTGCGCGTGGTACTTCGAGACCGGGATGTCGAGTTCTCCGACGAGCGGGGCGTTCGTCCCGCGCACCACCAACTGCATGCGTACCTCTTCCCTGTAGGAACATTTCAACGGTACGCCCACAGTGGAACTAGTTGCAGGACGATCCGCACGATCGGGACAACGCTTCGTTGTGCGTGTCCGACAAGGACCCGGGCAGGATGGACGGCATGGACATCCGCTTCACCGAGTCCCGCCCGTCGACCATCGGCGTCGAGTGGGAACTCCCCCTGGTCGACCGGGCGACCGGCGACCTCGCTCCCCGCGCCCCCGCCGTCATCGCCGCCGTGCACGAGCGGCTCGGTGACCACGACCGCGTCACCGAGGAGCTGCTGACCAACACGGTCGAGGTCGTCTCGAGCGTCCACGACCGCGTGGGGGCTGCGACGAGCGAGCTGTCCGGCATCATCGGCGAGGTCATCGACGCCGCCGAGCCGCTCGACGCCCAGGTGATGTGCTCCGGCACGCACCCGTTCGCGGTGTGGGACCAGCAGGAGATCACCCCGGACAGCGAGCACTACACGACCCTCATCGACCGCACCCGCTGGTGGGGACGCCAGATGCTCATCTGGGGCGTGCACGTGCACGTCGGCATCGACGACCGCGACAAGGCCGTCCCGATCATGAACGCGATGCTCGCCTACGTCCCGCACCTGCAGGCGTTCACCGCATCGAGCCCGTTCTGGGGCGGCACCGACACCGGGTACGCCTCGAACCGCGCCCTCATGTTCCAGCAGCTCCCGACCGGCGGGCTCCCGCCGCAGCTCGGCGCCTGGGCGAACTTCGAAGAGGTCGTCGGCGACCTCACGCACACCGGCGTCATCGACGGCGTGAAGGACCTCCGCTGGGACATCCGCCCCTCGCCGGGCTGGGGCACCCTCGAGAACCGGGTCTCCGACGGCATCTCGACCCTGCACGAGGTCGGCGCCGTCACCGCGCTCGTGCAGTGCCTGGTCACCGCCTGCTCGGACCGGCTCGACGCCGGTGAGACCCTGCCCACCATGCAGCCGTGGTTCATCCGCGAGAACAAGTGGCGCGCGGCCCGCTACGGCATGGAGGCCGAGATCATCACGAACGTCGCCGGCGACGAGCGGCTCGTGACCGACGAGGTGCACGACCTGGTGCAGCGGCTCGACCCGATCGCCGAGCGGCTCGGTTGCCTCGACGAGCTGCACCACCTCGACACGATGATCGAGCGCGGCGCCTCGTACCAGCGGCAGCTGCAGGTCGCGCAGGAGAACGGCGGCGACCTGCGCGCCGTGGTCCGCCACCTGGTGACCGAGTTCCGCGACGCGCTCTAGCCGCGACCGGCCCGCCCCCGAATCGGGCGCACCTGGTCGAATCGGGCGTACCTGGTCGTTCCTTTCGACCAGGTACGCCCGATTCCACTTTCCATCGCGCGTGCGATGGGAAGGAACGTCGCGACGGGACCACGAACGGACGGGAGGCCCGGTGCCAGCTGGCACCGGGCCTCCTGTCCGTCAGGTGGTCGCGATCGCGAGCCGCGTCAGCGACCCAGGAACTTCTGCAGCGACGCGAGCTCTTCCTCGGTCGGTGCCTTGCCGCCCTTGGCACCCCCGAGGCCGAGGCCGGACCCCTGCGGGGCCTGCTGCGGCGCAGCCGCCGCGCCGGCCGCGAGGGCCGCGCGCTTGGCGGGGTTGCCCACCTTCGACTTCTTCTTGCCGCCCTGCTGCTGCTTCTTGCCACCGTGCATGCCCGGGATCGGACCCATGCCCGGCATCTGCGGCACACCACCGCGGGCGACGGTCTTCATCATCTTGGCGGCCTGCTCGAAGCGGTTGACCAGCGCGTTGACCTCGGTGACCGTCGATCCGGCACCGCGGGCGATGCGCAGACGGCGCGAACCGTTCAGGAGCTTCGGGAGCTCGCGCTCCTGGGGCGTCATCGACTGGATGATCGCCTCGGTGCGGACGATCTCGCGCTCGTCGAAGTTGTCGAGCGCCTCGCGCATGCCCTTCGCTCCGGGGAGCATGCCGAGCATGCCCTTGATGGAGCCGGCCTTGCGGAGCTGCTGCATCTGCTGCAGGAAGTCGTTCAGCGTGAAGTTGTCGGTCGCGATCTTGTCCGCGACCTTGCGCGCCTCTTCCTCGTCGAAGGCGCCCTGCGCCTGCTCGATGAGGGACAGGATGTCGCCGAGGTCGAGGATGCGGCTCGCCATGCGGTCCGGGTGGAACGGCTCGAAGTCGTCGAGCGACTCACCCGTCGACGCGAACATGATCGGGCGGCCGGTCACACTGGCCACCGACAGGGCGGCACCACCGCGTGCGTCACCGTCGAGCTTGGAGAGCACGACACCGGTGAAGTCGACGCCTTCCTGGAAGGCACGGGCCGTGTTGACGGCGTCCTGACCGATCATCGCGTCGATGACGAACAGGACCTCGTCCGGGTCGACGGCCTTGCGGATGCTCGCGGCCTGCTTCATCAGCTCGGCATCGACACCGAGTCGACCGGCGGTGTCGACGATGACGGTGTCGTACTGCTGGTCGATCGCGGCCTTGATGGCGTTCTTGGCGACCTTGACCGGGTCACCGACACCGTTGCCGGGCTCGGGCGCGAAGACGTGCACGCCGGCCTGCTCGCCGACGACCTGCAGCTGCTGCACGGCGTTCGGGCGCTGGAGGTCCGCCGCGACGAGCATCGGGGTGTGGCCGTCCTTCTTGAGCCACTTGCCGAGCTTGCCCGCGAGGGTGGTCTTACCGGCACCCTGCAGACCCGCGAGCATGATGACCGTCGGCGGCTTCTTCGCGAACTCGAGCCGTCGCTGCTGCCCGCCCAGGATGCCGACGAGTTCCTCGTTGACGATCTGGACGACCTGCTGTGCCGGGTTGAGCGCGCGGTTGACCTCGTCGGAGAGGGCACGCTCGCGCACCGATGCGGTGAACGCCTTGACGACCTCGAGCGCGACGTCGGCGTCGAGGAGCGCCCGCCGGATCTCGCGGACGGTGCCGTCGACGTCGGACGGAGTCAGCCGACCCTTGCTCCGCAGATTGCGGAAGGTCTCGGTCAGCCGATCGGAGAGTGAACCGAATTGCGCCATGATCCGTCGATTCTACAAGGCTCCCGCCGACGACGCCGGTCCGTTCACCGCAGGAGGACTCCCTCGGTCAGTCCGACCGGTGCGTCGAGCCCCACGTCGATGACCACCGGCGCGCTCGACGGACTCCGGTCACCGGTCGGGAACCAGCGCCGGTCGGGCGACACCAGGATCACGAGGCCGTCCACGTCGCCGACCGCCGCGAAGGACTCCCCCGGCGGGTTGGCGTACGGCTCGAGACCGGCGCGTCGCAGGGCCTCGACGGCGCCGAGGACGTCGGGGACCGGGACACCGACCTCGCTGACGGAGACGAGCGGGACAGCCGTGTTCTCGCCCACGTCTACGGGCAGGTCCCGCCGCTCGATGAGCTCGAGGAGCTGCTGGTCGGGCCCCTCGAAGTAGACCGACCGCGAGTTCCAGTTCGGCGGCCCCTCGAACTCGTCCTGGTCGTCCGTGCCGAGCACCGTCGTCAGTCCGGCGGTCCAGGCCTTGGCCGCTTCGAACGTCCCCGTGGGGATGGTCATCGTCAGGTGCAGGGCCCCGGTCATCTCCGGCAGTTCGCGGAACACGAGGAGCGTCGACCCCACCACGATGCGCACCGTGGCGTCGACGATCTCGACCGGACACCCCAGTCGTTCGTAGAACCGGGCGGTGTCGGAGAGCGATCGGGTGGCGAGCTGTACCTGTCGGATGTCCATGTCCTCATCGGACCATCTCAACCATTGTTGAGGTCAAGCACCCGGTTGTTGGACGCCGTCCAGAAACTGTCGTACGCTCGCCGCATGCCGGAACTCGAGATCGTCCGCCACCACGGCCTGCTCGACTACGCGGACGGCCTCGCCCTGCAGCGGGACCTGCACGCCGACGTCGTCGCCGGCCGTTCCCCCGGAGCCCTCGTCCTGTGCGAACACCCGTCCGTGTACACCGCCGGACGCCGCACCGAACCGTCCGACCTGCCGACGAACGGCGCCCCGGTGGTCGACACCGACCGCGGTGGCCGCATCACCTGGCACGGGCCGGGGCAGCTGGTCGCCTACCCGATCGTCCGGCTCGCCGAACCCCTCGACGTCGTCGCCTGGGTGCGCGACCTGGAGCAGGTCATCATCGACGCCGCGGCTGCCGTCGGAGTGCACGCCGAACGGGTCGCGGGTCGCAGCGGCGCCTGGGTGCCGGGCACGGACGGGTCCCCCGCCGCCAAGGTCGGCGCCATCGGGCTGCACGTCGCCGAGGGCGTGACGAGCCACGGCATCGCGATCAACTGCGACAACGCCCTCGACGCCTACGCCGCGATCGTCCCGTGCGGGATCGCGGACGCCGGGGTCACGACGCTGAGCGCCGCGGCGGCGCACCTGGGGCTCGCTCCCGTGACCGTCGACGACCTCGCGCCCCGGGTAGCGCAGGGCGTCCAACAGGCCGTCGACGGCATGCACAGCGGCCGCCGGATCAGGACGACGGCCCCCAGCACCAGCACGTGCACGAGCACCAGCACCGCGCCCGCCCGACAGGAGACCCTCGTATGACCCTCGCCCCCGAAGGCCGCCGCATGCTCCGGGTCGAGGCCCGGAACGCCGAGACCCCGATCGAGACGAAGCCCGCGTGGATCAAGACCCGTGCCACCCAGGGTCCGGAGTTCCGCGAGCTGTCGAGCCTGGTGCGCGAGAAGCAGCTGCACACCGTCTGCCAGGAGGCCGGGTGCCCGAACATCTTCGAGTGCTGGGAGGACCGCGAGGCCACCTTCCTGATCGGCGGCTCGCAGTGCACCCGTCGCTGCGACTTCTGCCAGATCGACACCGGCAAGCCCGAACCCCTCGACCGCGACGAGCCCCGCCGGGTCGCGGACTCCGTGGCGGAGATGGGCCTGCGGTACGCGACCGTGACCGGCGTCGCCCGCGACGACCTACCCGACGGCGGCTCCTGGCTCTACGCCGAGACCATCCGGGCGATCCACGAGCACTCCCCCGGCACCGGCGTCGAGATCCTGGTGCCGGACTTCAACGGACGACCGGACCAGCTGGGCCCGGTGTTCGACGCCCGCCCCGAGGTCTTCGCTCACAACGTCGAGACCGTCCCGCGGATCTTCAAGCGGATCCGGCCGGCGTTCACGTTCGAACGCTCACTGGACGTCATCACCCAGGGCCGCGACGCCGGACTCGTCACGAAGTCGAACCTGATCCTCGGCATGGGCGAGGAGCGCATCGAGATCGAGGACGCCCTGCAGCGTCTCTACGACGCGGGCACGGACATCATCACGCTGACGCAGTACCTCCGACCGTCGCCCCGGCACCTGCCGGTCGCGCGCTGGGTCAAGCCGGAGGAGTTCGTCGAGCTCCGCCGGGTCGCCGAGCAGATGGGCTTCGCCGGGGTGCTCGCCGGACCGCTGGTCCGGTCGTCGTACCGGGCGGGCCGGCTCTGGGCACGGGCGACGGTGGCCCGCGGCGGCTCGGTTCCGGAGCACCTGGCCCACCTGCTCGACGCGACCCCTGGTCGCCAGGCCGTCTGACGCGCGCGCGGCGCGGCCGGCGTTTCGCGCTGAGCGACAGTTCACGGGCTGCCGAGCACGTGAACTGTCGCTGAGGCCGAAATCCCGTGCGTGCGGACGACGCTCCGGACAGACGGGAGGCGCGGTGCCAGCTGGCACCGCGCCTCCTGTCCGTCAGGTGGTGACGGCTACTTCGCGTCGGCCTCGACCGACTCCTTCGGCTGGCCGGTCGGGGTGAGCCCGCGCTCCTGGCGGCGCTTCGAGACCACCAGCGACGCGGTCGTGGCGACCGCGATCGTCAGCGCGATGAAGCCCAGCGAGAACCAGATCGGGATCTCCGGCGCCCACTCGATGTGCTCGCCACCGTTGATGAAGGGCAGCTCGTTGACGTGCATGGCGTGGAAGACGAGCTTCACACCGATGAACGCGAGGATGACGGCCAGGCCCTGACCCAGGTAGATGAGGCGCTCGAGCAGCCCGGCGATCAGGAAGTACAGCTGCCGGAGACCGAGCAGCGAGAACGCGTTCGCCGTGAACACGATGAAGGCGTCCTGCGTCAGCCCGAAGATCGCGGGGATCGAGTCGAGCGCGAACAGCACGTCGGTCAGGCCGATGGCGACCATGACGAGCAGCATCGGGGTGAACAGCCGCTTGCCGTCGACGCGGGTGGTCAGACGGTCGCCGTCGTAGTGGTCCGAGGTCGGGATGATGCGCTTGAGGATCCGGATGAGCCGGGATTCGCCCTCGCTGCCGTGGTCGTTGCCGCTGCGGGCCTGCGACCAGGCGAGCCAGAACAGCAGCGCACCGAACAGGTAGAAGACCCACGAGAAGTTCTCGATGATCGTGACGCCGAGGGCGATGAAGACGCCGCGGGCGACGAGCGCGATCGCGACGCCGACCAGCAGGACCTTCTGCTGGAACTCCTTCGGCACGGCGAAGCTCGACATGATGATGAGGAAGACGAAGAGGTTGTCGACCGACAACGCCTTCTCGGTCAGCCAGCCGGCGAAGTACTCACCACCGGCCTGCCCGCCGCCGAACACCAGGATCCCGATGCCGAACAGGATCGCCAGCCCGATGTAGAAGGCCGACCAGAACGCGGATTCGCGGATGTGGGGCACGTGCGGCGTGCGCACGTGCGAGTAGAAGTCGAACACCAGCAGCGCGAGGATGCCGGCGATCGTGATGAGCCAGACGAAGAGTGGGACGTCCACGGTTTCCTTCAGGTAGGGCGTGCCGCTGCTGTGCGGGTACGCCGAGGCCTGAAGGTCTCTTCCGTCGCTCGGCACCGGAACCGGTGTCGCACGACCGGCGCCCCGGGGCCGGATCGTTCCGGACCGTACTGACGGGGTCACCGAGAGGGAATACTCCCCTTCGTGATCCCGAGCATACCGGGCACAGCGGACATGTGCCGCGCTCTAAGCTGGGAGCATGGCGAGTTCTTGGTCACTGTCCACACGGCTGCGCGGCCTCTTCCAGCGCAAGACGATCGACGAGACCACGTGGGAGGACCTCGAGACCGCCCTCATCGGCGCCGACTTCGGGCCCGACATCTCCGAGGAGATCATCGAGGACCTGCACGCCCGCGTCGACCGGTACGGCACGACCGACCCCGCCGACCTGCAGCGCATGCTCCGCGAGGTCCTCGAGGAACGACTCTCCAAGCTCGACACCACCCTGAAGCTCAGCGCGCGGCCCGCCGTGGTGCTCGTCGTCGGGGTGAACGGCGTCGGCAAGACCACGACGATCGGCAAGTTCGCCAAGTTCCTGAAGACCTACGACCGCACGGTGCTCGTCGGCGCGGCGGACACGTTCCGCGCCGCGGCGGTCGAGCAGGTCGCCACCTGGGCCCAGCGCGCCGGCGTCGACGTCGTCCGTCCGTCGCAGCCCGGGCAGGACCCGGCATCGGTGGCGTACCAGACCGTCGAGAAGGCGATCCGCGACCAGACCGAGATCGTCGTCATCGACACCGCCGGGCGCCTGCACACCAAGGCCGGCCTGATGGACGAGCTCACCAAGATCAAGCGCGTGGTCGAGAAGCAGACCGAGATCAGCGAGGTCCTGCTCGTCCTCGACGCGACGACGGGCCAGAACGGCCTCGCACAGGCTCAGGCCTTCATCGAGGGCGCCGGCGTGACCGGCCTCGTCATCACGAAGCTCGACGGCTCGGCCAAGGCCGGCTTCGTGCTGAGCGTGCAGGAGAAGACCGGCATCCCGATCAAGCTCATCGGGCAGGGCGAGGGCATCAACGACCTCACGGGCTTCACGCCGCACGTGTTCGTGCAGAACCTCGTCGGCTGAGCGAAGGCGGCCTCGTCGGCTGAGCGAACGCATCGGCACGCCGAGGAGTAGCGTCCCTGACGGTCCGGGCATCTGCTCGGTCTCGTTCCAGGGATAGGAGACCCTCATGCCCGCACTGCTGATCATCGCGATCATCGTCGGCCTCGTCCTGCTCTTCAGCGGCATCTTCGTCGGTGCGCTGAAGTTCCTGCTCTGGGTGGGCATCGTGCTCATCCTGCTGGCGGTCATCGGCTGGCTGCTCCGGACGATCCGCGGTCGCGCGTAGCGACCCGGCGTCCTGTCCGGACGCACCTGACACAACGGGAGGCGCGGTGCCAGCTGGCACCGCGCCTCCCGTTCTGTCGTCCGGTCGCGACCAGGGCGCCTAGGCGACCGCGTCCGCCGGCTCGCGCTTCTGCACCCGCTGGCCGACGACGGCGGAGACGCCGTCCTGCCGCATCGACACCCCGTACAGGGCATCGGCGATCTCCATCGTCCGCTTCTGGTGCGTGATGACGATGAGCTGCGACGACTCGCGGAGCCGCTCGAACACGGTCAGCAGGCGGCCCAGGTTGGCGTCGTCGAGTGCAGCCTCGACCTCGTCCATGATGTAGAACGGCGACGGCCGCGCGGTGAAGATCGCGACGAGGAGCGCCACCGCCGCCAGGGACCGCTCGCCGCCGGACAGCAGGGTCAGGCGGTCGATCTTCTTGCCGGCGGGCTTCACCTGCACGTCGATCCCGGTGCCGAGCAGGTCGGTCGGGTCGGTCAGGTTGATCGACCCCGAGCCGCCCGGGAACAGGATCGGGAAGATGACGTCGAACGCTTCCTTCGTGTCGTTGAACGCGGACTCGAAGATCGTCTGCATCTTCGTGTCGAGCTCGTCGATGATCGTCAGCAGGTCCGTCCGGGTCTTCTGCAGGTCCTCGAGCTGCTCGGCGAGGAACGCGTGCCGCTGCTCGAGCGCCTGGAACTCCTCGAGCGCGAGCGGGTTCACCTTGCCGAGCTGCCCGAGGTCGCGCTCGGCCGCCTTGAGTCGGCGCTCCTGCTCGGCACGGACGTAGGGCACGGTCTCGACGTCGGCGGGGTCGACCTCGTCGGTGGTGTCGAACTCGGGCAGGGCGGGGCCGCCGGGCAGCGTGGACTCGGCGTCGACGAGGGTCAGGTCGTCGGCGTCGGGACCCGCTTCTGCAGCAGCTTCCTCCGGCTCGGTCACGCCCGCGGCGTCGGCCGAGGCGGCCGCCGCCGCGCGCTCCGCCTCGCGGTGCTTCCGCGCGCGCACCCGCGGGTCCACGAGCACGTCGACCGGCACGGGGACGTGCGGCCCGTACTCGGCCACCAGCACTGCTTCCGTCAGCCCGAGCTCGCTCTGCGCCCGGTCGAGGACGCCGGACACGTGCAGCTTCTTCTCGTAGATCTCCATCTCGAGCGAGTGCACGCCGTCGGTGATGGTCTGCAGGCGGTCGCGGAGTTCGCGCTCCTCGTTGCGGATGGTCTGCAGCTCGGTGTTGCGCTTCGACCGCTCGGCTTCTTCCGTCGCCAGCTGCACCCGGGCCTCGGCCAGCGAACGGTCGACCGCACCGAGCACCCCGGGCAGGTCGGCGAGCACGGCTTCCGCGGTCCGGATCTGGCCGCGTCGGATGACGGCGAGCCGCGCGGCTTCCTCGGCAGCGGCGCGCTCGGCCTCGAGCTGGCGTTCGAGCTGGTCGGCGCGGTTCCGTTCGGCGCGCACCCGCTCGCGCACGGTCTCGACCTGGATCCGCTGCTCGACCTCGGCGGCACGTGCGGCCTCGAGCGCGTCCTGCAGCGCGGGACGCTCGGAGGCGTCGACCACGGGACGCTCCTGCTCGGTGAAGGCCCGGTGCGCCGACTCGGCCTCGGCCAGCACCGCCTCGGCGGTCTCGACGGCGCCGTCGGTCTCGGCCAGCGCGGCACGCAGCCGCTCGACCTCGGCCGCGGCGTTCTCCGCCTTCGCCCGCGTCGACGCACTCGTGCGGTCGTACTCGGCCTTCGCCCGCGTGTACGAGCGGGATGCTGCGTCGGCCTCGTCCGCACGGCGGCGTGCGTCCTCGACGGCACTGCGTGCGGCCTGGAGGCCCGTGGCCGCGTCCTCGGCGTCGGTCGCGATCGCGTCGCGGCGCGTCACGGCGTCGTCGCGCTCCGCGACGAGCTCGATGCGCGAGGTCACGCGCTCCCCGCCGCCGGTCACGCGGACCGCGCGGACGAGGTCGCCGGACCGCGTGACCACCGTGGCGTGCGGGGCGGCCGTGAGCACCGCCTCCAGGTCGAGGTCGTCGGTCTCCGCGACCAGCGTGTCCCGCAGGATCGACGCGAGCGCCGGCGGTCCCTGCGCCAGGTCCGTGGCACGGCGGACGCCGGCCGGCAGGGTCTCGGGCAGGGCGGTGGTGACGGACGCGGCGTCCGCGACGACGACGTCGATCCGGCCGAGGTCAGCAGCGCGGGCGTGGTCGACGGCGTCGAGCGCTGCACCGCGGTCGTCCACGAGGACGGCGTCGGCGAGTCCCTCGAGCGCGGTGGCGATCGCGGCCTCGAACCCGGGCGACACCGTCAGGCTGTCGGCCAGGCGACCGACGATGCCCGCGCGACCGGCGTCGATCAGGGCCTGCGAACCGTCGCGGACCTCGATCGACATGCCGAGCGCGGTGACCCGGGCGTCGAGGGCGTCCCGCTCGCGTTCGAGGGCGTGGAGGCGGTCGCGCTGCTCGTCGCGCGTGGTCTGGGCCCGTTCGAGCTCGGCGCGCGCCTGCTCCAGGGTCTGCGCGAGCGCGGACTCGTCGACGCCCTCGGACGGGTCGACACCGAGTTCGGCGAGGGCCGCCGCGGCACGCTCGGCACGCTCCCCGGCCTCGGCCAGTGCCCGTTCCCGGCGCTCGCGGTCGGCGACGGCGGAACCGCGCTTCGACCGGGCGACGTCGACGGCGCTGGCGAGCCGCTGCGCCTCGAGGTCGTGCTGCGAGACCCGGGCAGCTTGGGCGGCGATGCGTTCGTCCAGGGTGTCCAGCGCGGCGCGGGCGTCCTGCACCGCGCGGGCGGTCGTCGCCGAGCCACCCTGCATCTCGTCGGCGCGGGCGGCGAGGCGGTCGGCCTCGGCACGGACCCCGGCGACCTGCTCCTGGGTGACGGTGGGGCCCTGCTGTGGCGCGTCGGCCTGCTGCGCGAGGAACATCAGGCGCTGGTTCGCCAGGCTCGACAGGCCACGGAGGCGCTCCTGCACGCTCTCGAGCCGGTGCACGACGGTGCGGGCACGGTCGACGTCGTCGCCGACCATGCTCTGCTCGACGTGCTGCTGGCGCACCCGGGTCTGGTCGAGCCGCTCGGTCAGGACGATGCGCTCGGACTTGCGGCCCGCCTCGACCTCCTGGTGGTCGTGCAGCTCGCGGCGCAGGCGCACCACGTCGTCGGCGAGGATGCGGGCCTTGGCGTCGCGGAAGACCGCGGCGACCGACTGGGCCTTGCGTGCGACCTCGGCCTGGCGCCCGAGGGGTTTCAGCTGCCGCCGGATCTCACCGGCCAGGTCGGACAGGCGGGTCAGGTTCGTCTGCATCGCGTCGAGCTTGCGGAGGGTCTTCTCCTTGCGGCGACGGTGCTTCAGGATCCCGGCGGCCTCCTCGATGAAGCCGCGGCGGTCCTCCGGGGTGGCGTGCAGCACCTTGTCGAGCTGGCCCTGCCCGACGATGACGTGCATCTCACGGCCGAGGCCGGTGTCGCTCAGCAGCTCCTGCACGTCGAGCAGCCGGCAGTTCTCGCCGTTGATGGCGTACTCGCTGCCACCGTTGCGGAACAGCGTGCGCGCGATCGTCACCTCGGAGTACTCGATCGGCAGCAGACCGTCGCTGTTGTCGATGGTCAGCAGCACCTGGGCCCGACCGAGCGGACCGCGGGTCGAGGTGCCGGCGAAGATGACGTCCTCCATCTTGCCGCCGCGCAGGGTCTTCGCACCCTGCTCCCCCATCACCCAGGCCAGGGCGTCCACCACGTTCGACTTGCCGGAGCCGTTCGGGCCGACGATGCACGTCACGCCCGGCTCGAACGCGAACGTCGTCGGCTGCGCGAAGGACTTGAACCCCTTGATGGTCAGGCTCTTCAAGTACATGCGGTCTCCGGATGCTCTGGTTGGCGTCAGGCTAACGCGTGCGGGCGCGGGGACGGGGTTGGCACACGGGGCAGATGTGGCTCGACCGGTTCATGAAGGCCTCGCGCACGATCGTCGTGCCACAGCGTGGACACGGCTTCCCCTGCTGCCCGTAGACGTTCAGGCGCTGCGAGAAGTACCCGGACTGCCCGTTGACGTTGACGTACTGGGCGTCGAAGCTCGTGCCGCCGTCCTCGAGCGCCCGGTGCAGGATGGCGCGGACCTCGTCGAGCAGTCGTCGCAGGTCGGCACGGGTGAGGCGGTCGGCGGCGCGGTCGTAGTGCAGCTTCGCGGCCCAGAGCGACTCGTCGGCGTAGATGTTGCCGATGCCGCTCACGACGCCCTGGTCGAGCAGCACCCGCTTGATGCCGCTCGAACGCTTCCGGGCCATCGCGGTGAACCGGTCGTCGTCGAACCCGGGGTCGAGCGGGTCACGGGCGATGTGCGACACCTGCCCGGGCACCCAGCGGCGCCACACGGCATCGGGGTCGATCGCGTCGACCTGCCCGCCGAACCCGGCCGGAGCACCGTCGATCGTCGGCACCATCGCGTCGATCGCCATCGAGCCGAACGTGCGCTGGTCGACGAACTCGAGTTCCACCGGGGGCTCCGCCGCACCCGAGCGGTCGGTGCCCGCGGGCTGCACGTCGATGAGGATGCGCCGGTGCTTGGCCGCCGGTCGACCACGGCCGAGCAGGATCTGCCCGCTCATGCCGAGGTGGGCGACGAGCGCCTCGGGGCGGTCCCCGTCGTGCTCGGGCTGCAGCGGCATCCAGAGGAACTTGCCCCGGCGGACGGCAGCGGCGATCGTGCGACCGGTCAGTCGGTCGGCGAAGTCCTCGGCGGGGCCGTCGTGCCGGGTGAGGGCGCGGTCGTCGACCACGTCGACGTGCAGGACCCGCGCGCCGCTGACGGCGGGTTCGAGGCCGGCGCGGACGACCTCGACCTCGGGGAGTTCGGGCACGCGGTCAGGCCGCTCGGCCGGACAACCGGGTCCAGGCGTCGAGCGCAGCGGCCATCTCGGCGGCCTTCTTGCTCGACCCGGTGCCGGTGGCGATGTCCTCGCCCTGCAGGACGACCGTCGCCATGAAGGTCTTGTCGTGGTCCGGGCCGGTCTCGGTGACGCGGTACGCCGGGTTGCCGAGCGAGCGGCTCGAGGCGAGCTCCTGCAGGCTCGTCTTCGGGTCCATCGCGGCGCCGAAGCGGTCCGGGTCGATCATGAGCGGCTCGACCAGACGGAGCACGAGCTCGGTCGCCGGGTCGGGACCGGCCGACAGGTACGTCGCGCCGATGACGGCTTCGACGGTGTCGGCCAGGATCGACGACTTGTCGCGCCCGCCGGTCTGTTCCTCGCCCTTGCCGAGGCGCAGGTAGCGGCCGAGCCCGATCATCCGGGCGATCTCGGCCAGCGCCACGGTCGACACCAGGCTCGCCCGACGCTTGGCGAGGTCACCCTCGTCGAGGTCGGGGAACGACCGGTAGAGCTTCACGGTCACGGCCTGGCCGAGGATCGAGTCCCCGAGGAACTCGAGGCGCTCGTTGTGCTTGATGCCCCCGTGCTCGTAGGCGTAGGAGCGGTGCGTCAGGGCGAGCTGGAGCAGCTCGAGGTCGATGTCGGCCCCGAGGATGCCCTGCAGACGAACGACGTCCGGCCCCGCGGGGCGAGACCCCGCAGCGCCGGACGTTGTCGTCATGCGTTCGGTCCGATCAGACGTCGGCGACCTTGCGGCCCTTGTACTCCATGTACAGGGGCGTGCCGGCCGAGTCCTCGACGACCTTCGCGCGGTGCGGGAGGCTGTAGGTGACCTGACCGTTCTCGATCGTCTTCACGAGCTGGATCGGCGTGGCCTTCCACTGCGAACGACGGGCGTGCGTGTTCGCACGGGACTGCTTGCGCTTGGGAACGGCCATGGTGAATCTCTTTCGGTTGGTCGGTGGTCGGTACGGGGGCTGGCGGTGTCGGGACCTACTCGGTCTCGGCCCGCTCCTCGCCCTCGGTGGTCTTCGGTGCGGTGGTGTCACCGTCGGTGCTGTCGTCGAGCTCGATCGCGCTGAGCGCTGCCCAGCGGGGATCCAGCACCTGACGAGCGGGCTGCTCGCCGAGGTCGGCCAGACGCTCGCCCGTCACCGGGTCGAGTCCTGGGCAGTCCGGTCGGCAGACCGGCTGGAACGGCAGCGACAGCACCACCGCATCTCGAACGACCTGTTCGGTGTCCACGTGGTCATCGCGAACGAAGAAGTCGAAATCCTCCGAGGCATCATACGCGAACAGCTCGGCGAAATCGACCTCGATCGGTTCGCTGATGTCGATGAGGCAGCGCGAGCACTCCCCCGTGGCGTCGGCCGAAGCGTGTCCGGACACGAGGACGCCCTCGTGCAGGCCTTCGAGTTTGACGTCGATGTGCAGTTCGGCACCCTGTCGGACGCCGATCAGACCCGCCCCCATCGCGTCGGGCACCTCGATGTCGAGCGAGTGCTCGCGCATCTCACCCGGCCGGTGCGCGAGGTCGCGCACGCGCAGGGCGTAGGGGCTGTTCACGGGGGAAGACACGATCGACAAGCCTAGCGCGATCGGGGCCGAGAGTCGAGGTGGCGACAGGCGTGTCCGGACGCGGTGGGGCGCAGTGCGCGTGCTGGGCGGGCTGGGCGGGCGTGCTCAGCGGGCGCGCTCAGCGGGCCGCGAGCGCGTCGGCGACCGTCTTCGGCACGTAGGGCGTGACGTCACCGCCGAGGGACGACACCTGGCGGATCAACGAGCTCGACACGTGCGCCCGCGACGCCTCGGGCAGCAGGAACACCGTCTCGACG
This sequence comes from Curtobacterium sp. ME-Dv--P-122a, assembly GCF_030209645.1. Taxonomy (NCBI): domain Bacteria; kingdom Bacillati; phylum Actinomycetota; class Actinomycetes; order Micrococcales; family Microbacteriaceae; genus Curtobacterium; species Curtobacterium sp. ME-Dv--P-122a. Next base: position 43,058 of record NZ_JARVRO010000009.1, on the reverse strand, counting down.
TCGGCCAGGTGGCGGTTCATGATGGCCATCGGGGTCTCGTACGCGACGTCTTCGCCGGACCGCACGCCCTTCACCAGGACCTTCGCCCCGACCCGCCGGCAGTAGTCGACCAACAGCCCGGACGTCCACTCGCCGACCGTGACCGTCTCCGGCGCGCCGACCTCGACCAGCGAGTCCTTGATGAGCCGGACCCGGTCGACCGCCTCGAACATCGCCGGCTTCTTGTCGGGGTTGTGCACCACGAGGACGTGCACCTCGTCGAAGAGCCCGGCCGCGCGGCCGATGACGTCGAGGTGCCCGAGGGTGACGGGGTCGAAGGAACCGGGGACCACCGCGATCTGCGCCATGGCAGCGACGATACCGCGCGGGCCGTCGGGCTCCGGGTCAGTTCTTGCCGAGGAACGCCGCGTCGGACTCGTCGAGGCGCCGGGCGAGGGCGTCACGGAGGGCCGGGGACCCCTCGAGCTCGGGATCGGGTTCGAGCACGCGCTCCGCTTCTTCCCGCGCGTCGACGATGAGGTCGGCGTGCTCGACCACCCGGAGCAGGTTGAGCGAGGACCGTCCACCGGACTGCCGTTCGCCCAGGACGTCGCCCTCGCGCCGGAGCTCGAGGTCGACCCGGGCGAGCTCGAACCCGTCGTCCGAGGCGGCCACGGCGTCGACGCGCTCGCGCGAGGTGGTCTCGAGCTCGGCGGAGGTGACCAGCAGGCAGACGCCGGCCCACTGCCCACGACCGATGCGGCCGCGGAGCTGGTGGAGCTGCGAGACCCCGAACCGGTCGGCGTCGAGGACGGCCATCATCGCCGCGTTCGGGACGTCGACGCCGACCTCGATCACGGTCGTCGCCACGACCACGTCGAGGTCGCCGGCAGCGAAGGAGGTCATCACGCGGTCCTTCTCGTCGGCGGTCATCCGGCCGTGCAGGACCGCGATCGAGCGCCCTTCGAGCACGGGCATGGTGCGCATCCGCTCGGCCGTGGCGAGCACGGTCGCCGGGGCACGCTTCGGGGCGTCGTCCTCGCCCTCGGCCGGCTCCGGCTCGCCGTCGTCCTCGGTGTGGGCGTCGTCGATGGCCGGGCAGACGACGAACGCCTGGCGGCCCTTGGCGAGTTCCTCCGCCATGCGGGACCAGATCCGGGGTTCCCACCCGGGGTGCTCCGCCAGCGGGACCGTGAAGGTCTCGACGCCGGCGCGCCCCGACGGCATGCCCGTGATGGTCGAGACGTCGAGGTCGCCGAACACCGTCATCGCGACGGTGCGCGGGATCGGCGTCGCGGTGAGCACGAGCACGTGCGGCGGGGTCGTGCCCTTGGTGCGGAGGGCCTCGCGCTGCTCGACACCGAAGCGGTGCTGCTCGTCGACCACCACGAGCCCCAGCTCGGCGAAGTCCACCCGGTCGCCCAGGAGCGCGTGGGTGCCGACGACCAGCCGTGAGCTGCCCGACACCGCCGCGAGCAGGGCCCGGCGCCGTTCGTCGGTGGACTGCGACCCGGTCAGGATCACCGGTCGGAGCTCGGCGGCGAGGTCCGGCCCGAGGAACTTCACGATGGAGCGCAGGTGCTGGGCCGCCAGCACCTCGGTCGGGGCGATGAGCGCGGACTGGCCGCCGGACTCGGCCACCGTGAGCATCGCCCGGATCGCCACGAGCGTCTTGCCCGAACCGACCTCGCCCTGGATCAGCCGGTGCATGGGCCAGGTGCGGGCGAGGTCCTGGTCGATGTCGGCCCCGACGGCCCGCTGGTCGTCCGTCAAGGTGAAGGGCAGGGTGGCGTCGAAGCGCTCGAGGATGCCACCGGGGGCGGCCACACGCGGAGTGGCAGCGGTGCGACGGGCCGCGATCCGGCGCTGCACCAGGGCGGTCTGCAGCACGAACGCCTCGCGGTAGCGCAGGGCGTCCTGCGCGCGCTTGAAGTCCGCGACCTTCTCGGGGCGGTGCAGCAGCTCGAGGGCCCGGCGGAACGGCACGAGGTCGAGCCGGGACCGCGCGGACGCCGGCACCGGGTCGGGCAGGTCCGGCAGGGTGTCGAGGACGATCCCGATGGACTTCGCGATCTGCCACGACGTGAGCGAGGCCGTCGCCGGGTAGATCGGGATCGGCTGGCGCGACCACCGGATCGCTTCGTCGGAACCGGGCTCCGCCGTGGCGCGGGGGTCGTCGGGGTCGAACAGCTCGTAGTCGGGGTGGGCGAGCTGCCGGGCACCCCGGTAGTCGCTGACCTTGCCGGAGAAGATGCCCCGGGCGCCGGGGACGAGGTCCTTCGTGCGCCACCCCTGGTTGAAGAACGTGAGGGTGAGCAGGCCCTTGCCGTCGCCGATCTTCGCTTCGAGGATCGAGCCGCGGCGCGCGCGCATGGTGCGTTCACGGACGTCGACCACCTCGGCGACGATGGTGACGGGTTCGCCGATCGCGAGCGAGTCGAGGGCAGTCAGTGCACCACGCTCGGCGTAGCGGCGGGGCGCGTGCTCGAGGAACTCCCCCACCGTGCGGTAGCCGAAGGCCTTCTCGATCGCGGTCGCCGTCCGACCGCCGAGCACGTTCGCGAGCCGCGCGTCGAGCGGCGCCGGACCGAGGTCGGGCGCGGCCGGCGCAGCGGGGGTTCCGGAGGTGACCACGCTCCAACGGTACCCGGCACGACCGACCCCACCCGCGCCTCCCGAGCGGCCTGTGGAGAACGCCGGACCGGACCCGCCGGGCCGATACGGTGGCTGCATGACCCGCATCATCGCCGGCGCCGCCGGCTCCCTGACGCTCCGGGTGCCGAAGTCCGGCACCCGCCCGACGAGCGACCGCGTGCGCGAGGCGCTGTTCTCGTCGCTCGAGGCACGGGGGCTCGTCGAGGCCACGTCGGTGGCCGACCTGTACGCGGGGACGGGCGCGCTCGGGCTCGAGGCGGCGTCCCGTGGTGCGGCCGAGGTGGTCCTGGTCGACCGGGCGTCCGCCGCCGCGCAGGCCTGCCGGGCGAACGCGAAGGCCGTGCAGCAGCGGGTGCCGGGCGTCCGGATCGACGTGCAGCCGCAGCCGGTGCTCGGGTACCTGCGCGGGACCGTCCGCACCTTCGACCTGGTGTTCATCGACCCGCCCTACGACGTCACCGAGCACGAGCTCGCCGAGGTGCTCGAGGCCCTGTCGCCGAAGCTGACGCCGGATGCCGTCGTCGTGGTGGAGCGGAGCAAGCGCTCCCCCGAGCCCACCTGGCCGGCGGGGCTCGCACCGTTCAGCAAGCGCAGCTACGGCGAGACCGTCGCGTGGGAGGCCGTCGCCGCCGACTGAGGCAGCCGGTCAGCCCGGTCAGCCGGCGGCGCCGTCCCAGTCCGCGTAGGGGTCCCAGCCGGTCGTCGGCACCGGCGACCCGGCACGCAGCAGGTCCGCGTCCCCACGCTCGCGCACGACACCGATGCGCCGGAAGCCCCCGGGCAGAGCCGTGCCTGCCGGGAACGTGGCGAGCAGTCCGTGGTCTTCGCCACCGTGCAGCGCGACCTCGTCGAGGTCGGCGGCGGCATCGAGTTCGAGCGTCACCCGGCTGGCACGAGCGAGCCGACCGGCGTCGATCGCCAGGCCGTCGGACAGGTCGAGCATCGCGGTGGCCCCGGCCCCGGCCGCGAGCGGCCCGTCAGCGATCGGCGGCACCGGGCGGCGCTGGCGTCCGACGTCGGGGTCGACGTCCGCGCAGCTCACGACCGTCGCGGTGCGGTCCGGCTCGCCCCGGTCGTCGACGCCGTCGCGGAACAGCCGGGACAGCCCACGGGCGGCACGTCCGAGCTCGCCGGACACCGCGAGCACGTCACCGACGCCCGCGCCCGACCGCAGCACGGGCGCGCGGCCGAGCAGGTCACCGAAGGCGGTGACGGCCACGGTGAACGTCGCCGAGGTGGAGAGGTCTCCCCCGACGACCCCGCACCCCGGCGCGAGTGCGTCGACGGCGAGCCGGAAGCCGTCGGCGATGCCTTCGAGGACGGCCACGGGGGTGTCCTGCGGTGCGGCGAGGGCGATCACGAGGCCGCTCGGCACGGCACCCATCGCGGCGACGTCGGAGAGGTTCGTGGCGGCCGCCTTCCAGCCGATGTCCGTCGGCGACGACCACGCCCACCGGAAGTCCGGACCGTGGACCATCATGTCCGTCGTCACGACGAAGCGGCCGTCGGGGGCGGCCACGAGCGCGCAGTCGTCACCGGGGCCGAGGATCGGCGTCCCCGCGGGCAGACGGCTCGTGATCCGGTCGAGGACGACGAGTTCGCCGAGCTCCCCCACCGTCGGTCCGGCCCAGGCGTCGTCCGTCGCATCCACACGAGAACGGTAGCCTGGACGGCGATGGACACCGCGCGCCGCACCCCTCGGACCCTCGCGATCGTGGGGGCCGTGATCGCCCTCGCCGCCGGGCTGACCGGGTGCACGAACGCCGTGTCGATGTCCGCAGCCCCCTCGGCGAACGCAGCGGCGTGCGCGGCCGTGCAGGTCCGACTGCCCGCGACCGTGGACTCGAAGTTCGACCTGCGGAACACGAACGCGCAGGCCACAGCAGCCTGGGGCGACCCCGAGGTGGCGATCTACCACTGCGGTGTCGCCGTCCCCACCGTGTCCGACCTGCCGTGCTTCTCGCAGGGCGGCGTCGACTGGATCCGCGACGACCGCGGCGACCAGGTCGTCTACACGACGTTCGGTCGGTCACCGGCCGTGCAGGTCGTGGTCGACTCGACGAAGACCACGTCATCGGTCGTGCAGGAGCTGTCCGACGCCGTGTCGTCACTGCCGAAGGACGGACACGAGTGCCTCGACCCCGCCGACGTGCAGGGCTGATCCAGCGGACGGGGCAGCGCCAACCCAACCAGTGCCTCGACCCCGCCGACGTGCAGGGCTGACCGAACTGGTCAGCGGACTGCGGCGCGACCCAGCTCGATGAGCTCCGTGATCAGCTCGCCGTAGGAAACCCCCGACGCCGCCCAGCAGCGCGGGTACATCGACAGCGGCGTGAAGCCCGGCATCGTGTTGACCTCGTTCACGACGAAGCCGTCGTCGGTCAGGAAGCAGTCGACACGAGCGAGCCCCGAACCACCGATGGCCTCGAACGCGCGGGCACCGATGGAGCGGATCTCGTCGGTCTCGTCGTCGGTCAGCGGTGCCGGGCAGAGCAGCGACTCGTCGCCGCCCAGGTACTTCGAGGCGAAGTCGTAGAAGCCGTCCTCGGCCACCACGATCTCGCCCGGCAGGCTCGTGCGCGGCACACCGTCACGGCCCTCGAGCACGGCGACCTCCACCTCCCGCCCGATCACACGGGGCTCGACGATGACCTTTGAGTCGTGCTCGAACGCCAGGTCCATGGCCGCACCCAGCTGCGACGGCTCGTCGACGCGCGAGACGCCCATGCTCGATCCCGCTCGGGCAGGCTTGACGAACAGCGGCCAGCCGTGTGCCGCTACCGTCTCGGCGACGTCGACCGGGTCGGCCGCCCACTGCCGGCGGAGCACCGGAGTCCACGGGGCGACCCGCAGCCCGGCGTGCTCGAGCACGGCCTTGGCGACGTGCTTGTCCATCGCCAGGGCGCTCGCGAGCACGCCGTCGCCGACGTAGGGCAGCCCGGCGATCTCGAGCAGGCCCTGGATCGTGCCGTCCTCGCCGAAGGGGCCGTGCAGGATCGGGAACACCACGTCGACCGGGATCGCGGTGACGGTGCCGTCGGGGTGGGACACGACGAGTTCGTTGGTGGCCGGCGAGGTCGGGAACGCGATCCGCGTGCCGTTGTCGGGCACGGTCGGCAGCGCACCGTCGCGGATCGTCCACTGCGCCGGGTCGTCCGACTGCAGCGTGAAGGCACCGTCCTGGGTGATCCCGATCGGCACGAGGTCGTACTCGGCCCGGTCGACGACGTCCATGATGCCGCCGGCGGTCACGCAGCTGATCTCGTGCTCGCTCGAGCGACCTCCGAAGAGCACGGCGACGGTGGTCCTGGGCATGGGGGTTCCCTCGGGGATCGTGGGCACGGGAGTCCCTTCGTGACTCGGTGCGGGACCGGTCACTCGCCCTGCGGCTCGTCGGTCTCGGTGAGGTGCGGCGCGATGTTGCGCGGATCGAGCCTACCGGCGAGGACCTCGCCGACCTGGCTGACGATGGGCATGTCGACGCCGTTCGCCGCGGCCAGCTCGAGGATCGGGGCGACCGAGGCCAGCCCCTCCGCGGTCTGGTTCATCTGGCGGACGACCTCGTCGAACCGGTAGCCCTGGCCGAGCAACCGCCCGGCGGTGTTGTTCCGCGACAGCGGCGACTGGCACGTGGCGATGAGGTCGCCGAGGCCCGCGAGCCCGGACAGCGTGGACGACTGCGCGCCGAGCGACACCGCGAAGTCGGTCATCTCGGCGAGGCCGCGCGTGATGATCGAGGCCTTGGTGTTCTCGCCGTACCCGACCCCGTCGACGATGCCGATCGCGACGGCGATGAGGTTCTTCAGCACACCGCCGAACTCGGTGCCGATGACGTCGGTGTTGATGAACGACCGGAAGTACGGGTTCGTCGCGACGGCGGCGACGTCGGTGGCGGTCTCCAGCGAGGACGACGAGACCACGGCGGCGGTCGGCTGCCGACGGGCGATCTCGAGCGCCAGGTTCGGGCCGCTGGCCACCGCGATGCGGTCCTGGTCGATGCCGAGGCCCTGCAGCAGGACCTCGCTCATCCGCAGACCCGTGCTCTTCTCGACGCCCTTCATCAGGCTGACGACCGGCACGTCGGCCGGCAGCAGCTCGCGGATCGCGGCGAGGTTGGAGCGCAGGGTCTGCGAGGGCACCGAGACGTACACCTGCGAGGCGCCGTCGAGCACGCGCTCGAGGGACGTCGAGGCGGTCAGGGTCCGGGGCAGGTTGATGCCGGGCAGGTAGTCCGAGTTGCGCTTGGTCTCGGTGATCTCGCGGGCGACCTCGGGGCGTCGGGCCCACACCACGGTGGACGCACCGCCCTCGGCCAGCACCTTCGCGAACGTGGTGCCCCAACTGCCGGCACCGATCACGGCCACCCGGGGCTTGTCGGTCGACTGCATGACCACCCGGATCGCGGCGGTGTCGAAGGCCCCCGGAGCAGCGGCGGCGGGGTCGGGTCGGTCGTCGTGGGGTCGGAGGTCACTCAAACCGGCCGGTCTCCTTCTGGTTGTTCGCCGCCGGGTCCCAGCGGGTCGCGGGTGCCCGTTCGCCACGGAGCACCTCGAGCAGCGCGGTGATCTCGCGCATGACGAGTTCGGTGGCCTCGCCGAGCATCTGCTGGTCGATCTGCCGACCGCGGTACGCCGACAGGTCGACCGGGTCACCGATGATCACGTCGACGCGGGACGGCGGGAACAGCCGGAGCTTCTTGCCGTACCGCGCCATGATGTTCTGCGTGCCCCAGTGGGCCATCGGGATGAGCGGCACGTCGTTCTCGAGCGCGATCCGCACCGCGCCCGTCTTGCCGCGCATCGGCCACAGGTCGGGGTCGCGGGTGAGCGTGCCCTCGGGGTAGACGATGATCGCCCCACCCTGCTCGACCAGGGACCGGCCGCCACCGAGCGGGTCGCTCAGGCGCGTCCGGCCGGAGCGTTCGACCGGGATCTGCCCCATGCCGGACATGAGCTTGCCGACCACGGGGACCTTGAACAGCGACGCCTTCGCGAGGAAGCGCGGCGCCCGCTTCGAGATGTACACGGCGGTGCCGACGACCAGGGGGTCGATGTTCGTGAAGTGGTTCGGCGCGAGCACGAACGCGCCCTCCGCCGGCAGGCGATTCGGTCCGTGCCAGTGGTAGCGCGCCGAGAATCGGAACGTCGGGATGACGATCGAGGCGACGATCCGGAACGCGGTGTTCAGCTCGCCGCGGCGCCACCGGCGCCCACGGACGGGGAGGCCGGTCGCGACCTGCGCGTCGGAGCCGCCACGGGCCTCCAGACCGTCGCCTTTTCCTTCTACCGGCACTGTGCCTACCCAGCGAAGTCGAAGTCGGCGCCGAGCTTGCGCAGCTTCGGGATGAAGTGCTCGTAGCCGCGGCTGATGATGCCGACGTTGGTGATGTGCGACTCGCCGTCGGCGGTCAGCGCCGCGATGAGGTGGCTGAACCCGCCGCGCAGGTCGGGGACGCGGACGTTCGCGGCGTGCAGCTTTGTCGGACCGGTGATGACGGCGGCCTGCTCGAACGGGCGGCGGGCGACACGGCGGTCGTGGCCGGGCAGCCCCTCCTTGTGCACGACGATGTCGGCACCCATCTCGTTCAGCGCGTCGGTGAAGCCGAAGCGGTTCTCGTAGACGGTCTCGTGCACGATGCTCTGACCGTCGGCCTGGGTCAGCGCGACGACGAGCGGCTGCTGCCAGTCCGTCATGAAGCCGGGGTGCACGTCGGTCTCGATGACGACGGGCTTCAGGGTGTCCAGCTCGCGGTAGAACCGGATGCCGTCCTCCTGGATGTCGAACCCGCCGCCGACCTTGCGGAAGACGTTGAGGAACGTCATGAGCTCCTGCTGGTTCGCGCCCTCGACGAAGATGTCGCCGTTGGTGGCGAGCGCGGCGGAGGCCCAGCTCGCGGCCTCGTTGCGGTCGTTGATCGCGCGGTGCGTGTAGCCGCGGAGCGACTCGACGCCCTCGATGAAGATGACGCGGTTCGGCTCGACCGAGACGATGGCGCCCATCTTCTGCAGGATCGCGATGAGGTCCATGATCTCGGGCTCGATCGCGGCGTTCCGCAGCTCCGTGACGCCCTTGGCGAGGGTCGCCGAGAGCAGGACCTGCTCGGTGGCGCCGACGCTCGGGTACGGCAGCTCGATCGAGGCGCCCTTCAGGCCGTCCGGGGCCGTCAGGTGGATGCCGTTGACCTGCTTGTCGACGACCGCACCCATGGCGCGGAGGGCGTCGAGGTGGAAGTCGATCGGGCGGTCGCCGATGCGGCAGCCGCCGAGGTCGGGGATGAACGCCTCGCCGAGCTTGTGCAGCAGCGGACCGCAGAACAGGATCGGGATGCGGCTCGAGCCGGCGTGCGCGTCGATCTCGGCGAAGTGCGCCGACTCGACCCGCGACGGGTCGAGGATGAGTTCGCCTCGTGCAGGATCGGTGATGCGCACGCCGTGCACCTCGAGCAGCCCGCGGACCACCTTGACGTCGGAGATGTCCGGCACGTCACGGAGGATCGACGGGGTGTCACCGAGCAGCGACGCCACCATGGCCTTGGTCGCGAGGTTCTTCGCCCCACGGACCTCGATGCGTCCCACGAGCGGCTTGCCCCCGCGGATGACGATCTCGTCCGACTTGAGGCCCACGCGCGCCCCTGCGGCCGCTGCGTCCTGTACGAGAGAGTTCACTACTTCACCGGCAATGTCTTCGGCCGCCAACTGGAGCGGCGGGATTCGAACTCCGTGATCGAGGTCTCGTCACGGAGGGTGAGCCCGATGTCGTCGAGCCCTTCCATCAACCGCCAACGAGTGTAAGCGTCGATCTCGAAGGGGACGTCCACATCCCCCAGCGACACGCGCTGCGTCACGAGGTCGACCGTCGCCTCGATGCCCGGGTTCGCCTCGATGGCGGCCCACAGGCGCTCGACCTCCGGTTCGGTCACGATCGCGGTGACCAGGCCCTGCTTGCCGGCGTTGCCCCGGAAGATGTCCGCGAACCGGGGCGAGATCACGACCGAGAAGCCGAAGTCACGGAGCGCCCAGACGGCGTGCTCGCGGGACGACCCGGTGCCGAAGTCGGGGCCGGCGATCAGGACGCGGGCACCCTGGTAGCGCTCCTGGTTCAGGACGAAGTCGGGGTCCTGACGCCACCCGGAGAACAGGGCGTCCTCGAAGCCGGTCTTCGTCACGCGCTTCAGGTAGACCGCGGGGATGATCTGGTCGGTGTCGACGTTCGACCGCTTGAGCGGCGCGGCGATGCCGGTGACGGTGGTGATCTTGTCCATCAGAAGGTCCCCTCGGTGGCGGTGGCGGACGTCGCCGCCGCGATCTCGTCGTCGGTCTCCAGGTCCCACGGGCTCGACAGCGTGCCGCGCACCGCGGTGGCGGCGGCGACGAGCGGCGACACCAGGTGCGTGCGGCCGCCCGTGCCCTGGCGCCCCTCGAAGTTGCGGTTCGAGGTGCTGGCGCAGCGCTCCCCCGGTGCCAGCTGGTCCGGGTTCATGCCGAGGCACATCGAGCAGCCGGCGAACCGCCACTCGGCGCCGAACGCGGTGAAGACCTTGTCGAGCCCCTCGGCCTCGGCCTCGAGCCGGACGCGGGCGGAGCCGGGTACGACCATCACCCGGACGCCGTCGGCCTTGGTGCGGCCCTTGATGATCGACGCGAAGGCCCGCAGGTCCTCGATGCGTGAGTTCGTGCAGGACCCCATGAACACCGCGTCGACGGCGATGTCCTTCATCGGGGTACCGGCGGTGATGTCCATGTACTCCAGGGCGCGGCGTGCGGCGGCCTGGTCGTTGGGGTCGCTGTAGGCGGCCGGGTCCGGCACGCTCTCGGACAGCGAGACGCCCTGGCCGGGGTTCGTGCCCCAGGTGACGAAGGGCTCGAGCTCGTCCGCGTCGATGAACACCTCGGCGTCGAACACGGCGTCGTCGTCGGTGGCGAGGGTCTCCCAGTAGGCGACGGCGTCGTCCCAGTCCTGACCGGTGGGCGCGTGGTCGCGGCCCTGCACGTAGTCGTAGGTGGTCTGGTCGGGGGCGACCATGCCGGCGCGGGCGCCGGCTTCGATCGACATGTTGCAGATCGTCATGCGGCCCTCCATCGAGAGCGCACGGATGGCGGAGCCGCGGTACTCGAGCACGTAGCCCTGGCCGCCGCCGGTGCCGATCTTCGCGATGACGGCCAGGATGATGTCCTTCGCCGTCACCCCCGGGCGCAGCGTGCCCTCGACCGTGATCGCCATCGTCTTGAACGGCTTGAGCGGCAGGGTCTGCGTGGCGAGGACGTGCTCGACCTCGGACGTGCCGATGCCGAACGCCATCGCGCCGAAGGCCCCGTGGGTGCTGGTGTGCGAGTCGCCGCAGACCACGGTGATGCCGGGCATGGTCAGGCCGAGCTGCGGACCGACCACGTGGACGATGCCCTGCTCCTTGTCCCCCAGGGAGTGCAGCCGGACGCCGAACTCCTCGCAGTTGCGACGGAGGGTCTCGATCTGGATCCGGCTCGTCGGGTCCGCGATGGGGCGGTCGATGGCGAGCGTCGGGGTGTTGTGGTCCTCGGTCGCGATCGTCAGGTCGAGGCGACGCACCGGTCGCCCGGCCTGCCGCAGGCCGTCGAACGCCTGCGGACTCGTCACCTCGTGCACGAGGTGGAGGTCGATGTAGAGGAGGTCGGGGTTGCCGTCCTCGCCCTTGACCACGACGTGGTCGTCCCACACCTTCTCGGCGAGCGTCTTTCCCATGAGCTCAGCCCTCCTCGTCCTCGTCGTTGCGCCGCGACCGCGGCGCGATCAGGCGACTCTACCATTGGTATACCAACGCGCGGCACCCCGCCCGTCACGGGTCCGTCACCTCGCCGTCGCACGCCCGTCACCCCGTGACGGCACGGCCTGGAGGCCCGTGGCGACTCCCCGACACCTGTCGCGGTGGGAAGATGGTGGCGACATGACGACACCTGCGCACTCGACCCGGACCATCAACCTCGAGGGCGCGGCACGCGCTGCGATCGCCGGTGGCGCACCGCTCGCGCTGCTCATCGCCCTCGGCATGCCGGGGTACGCCGCCTTCGCCATGTTCGCCGGGTTCACCGCCATCTTCGGTGCGACCGAGCCCTACCGGCAGCGTGCCGTCACCACCGGTGTCGCGGGCGCACTGCAGGCGCTCTGCATGTTCGCGGGTATCGGTGTCGGGCTCGTCGGGTCGCCGCTCTGGCTGCAGGCCGTGGGTCTCGTCGTCGTCCTGGTGGTCGCGGTCTGCACCCTCTCCACACTCCGGGCCATCCCCGCGCAGCCGATCTTCCCGGTGTTCGCGTTCGTCGTCTCCGCACTCGTGCCGATGCGCCCGGCGGACGTCCCGCTCGTCACGACGATCATCGTCTGCTCGGTGGTCTGGGCCTGGCTGGTCGCGATGTCCGGAGCGGTGCTCCGCCGGGTGCTCCACCCGCACGCCCCGCACCGGTTCCGCCCGCTGGCCGACCGCAAGCACCGGTCGCTCGCGGTCCTGCGCACGCCGGCGCTCTGGGAGACCGTCGCGCTCAACGTCGTCGGGTCCCTCGTCGCGGGTGCGGTCGCGGAGTCGATCCCCGGGCTCGGGCACCCGTACTGGGCGGTCATCGCGGTGGTGTCGACCCTGCCGGCGATCCGCCAGCGGCACACCGTGGTCCGCGCCGGGCAGCGTGTGGTCGGCACGATCGGCGGCACCGTGATCGCGGTCGGCATCCTGCTGCTCGAGCCGTCGGCGTGGTGGATCGTCGTGCTGGCCGTCGTCGGGCAGTTCTTCGCCGAGATCTTCGTCGCCCGGAACTACGCCGTGTGCCTGCTGTTCCTCACCCCGCTCGCCCTGGCGGTGTCGTGGCTGAGCCTGCCCGAGGCGCCCCAGCTGCTGGCGCTCGACCGCATCGCGCAGACCGTGCTCGGTGCCGTGGTCAGCGTGGGGCTGCTGCTCGTCGGGCGTGCGATCGAGCGCCGGCGCGGCCGTGCCCTCGGTGCGACGAGCGCGATCCGGACCGTCTGACGCGCCCGGTCGTTCCGGGCGTGCCTGGTCGAACCGGGCGTACCTGGTCGAATCGGGCGTACCGGGTCGAATCGGGCGTACCAGGTCGTTCCTTTCGACCAGGAATGCCCGATTCCGCCTGCCATCGCGCGTGACAGGGGAAGGAACGTGCGCGGACGGCGGACGGGAGGCCCGTGGCGGCGCCGCCACGGGCCTCCCGTCCGGCCGTGGTCGCGACCACTGCCTCCTGCGAAAGCGACAGATCGCTGCGGGACAACCGCGGGGATCTGTCGCCCTCGCGGACGGGACGGCACCGCGTGCCGCGGGTCTGTCGCTTTCGCGAGCCCGTCCGCCTCACCCCCGCGTCAGTCGCGCGGCTGGATGTTCCAAGCGTCGATGACGGGGCGGCCGTGCTCGTAGCCGAGGATGCTCACCGAGGCGGTGCCGAGCTTCAGCACGGCGCCGTCCTGCGGCGCGAGCCGGATCCACGCGGCACCGAGTGCCCGCAGCACGTGGCCGTGGGCGATGAACACCGCGTCGTGGCCCTCGGCGAGCACCGGACGGGCACGGTTCAGGATGCGCTCGACGCGGACCCGCACCTCGGCGGCGTTCTCACCGGGGGTGTCGCCGGCGGGGACGCCGTCGGTCCAGAGGTCCCACGGCCCGTGGCGCAGCACCTTGATCTGCGGGGTGGTGAGGCCCTCGTACGCGCCGTAGTCCCACTCGTACAGGTCCTCGTCGAGCTCCGGCTCGACGCCGATCAGGTGCGCGGTGTCGCGGGCGCGCTGCAGCGGGCTCGACAGCGCCAGCGCGAACGACCGGTCCCCGAGGTACCGGCCTGCGCGCTTCGCCTGCTCGACACCGTTGTCGGTGAGCGGGATGTCGGTGCGGCCGGTGTGCTGCCCGCTCTTCGACCACTCCGTCTCTCCGTGACGGACGAGGACGAGTTCGCCGGGGCGTTCCGAGGTCATGAGTTCCTTCCGATCCAGAGGCCGAGCGCAGCTGCGCCGACCGAGACGACGAGCATCCCGAGGCCGTTCAGGACGGCGAGCCGGGTCTTGCCGGATCGGAGGAGCTGTACGGTCTCGACGCTCGCCGTCGAGAACGTCGTGTACCCACCCATCATGCCCGTCCCGAGCACAGCGACCGTCGAGGCGGGGATGGTGCCGGCCTGCCCGAGGCCCGTCAGGACCCCGAGCACGAGCGATCCGGACACGTTGATGAGCAGGGTCCCGACCGGGAACCCGGCGAACCGCGACCCGGCGACGCGGCCCTTGACGAGCCCGTCGAGCACGAAGCGGAGCGCGGCGCCGGCTCCGCCGCCGACGGCGACCAGGACCAGTTCCACCGGGGTCATCGGGCGTCCTCTCGGGGTTCGGGGCGGGTGCGGGTGGCTGCAGCGACCCACAGACCGAGGACGACCGCGACGAGTCCGAGCACGACCGACAGCAGCGCGTACCCGGTGCCCGCCGTCCAGCGCCCGAGGTCGAGCAGCTGCGCGGTGTCGTCCGCGAGCGTGCTGTAGGTCGTGAATCCGCCGAGGACGCCGGTGCCGACGAACAGCCGGACCGCACGACGACGACCGACGTCCGGGCCGCGGCGTGCGAGCGCGTCGAGCAGGAACCCGAGGCAGAACGCCCCGACGACGTTGATCCCCAGGATGGTCCAGCTGATCCCGTCGTGCGCGGGGAACGCCGCGGCGAGGAGTGCGCGAACGGCCGTCCCGATCGCGCCGCCGAGGGCGACCAGGGCGATGAAGCCCCATCGCAGGTGTGGTGGGCGCTCATCGGTCATCGGTACTCCTATCGCCGAGCACGCCGGATCGTCTCCGTGCGTGCGGTGTTCGGGATAGGGACCGTTGGCGGCTGGTGCGCGGTTGGGTCCGGCAGGCCCCACTGCCGGGTCTGGCGACGTCGACAGCGTACCGCCCCACCCGCGGCGCCCGCGATCGCCCGCACCTGGACGGTGTGTGGATGCGCACATGTGCCGAGCCGGGTCGACACCGTCTGTCGGACGGGACGACGAAACCCCCGCAGAGCAGGAGCTCGGCGGGGGTTTCGTGTGCTGGTGACCCCAGCGGGATTCGAACCCGCGTTACCGCCGTGAGAGGGCAGCGTACTAGGCCGCTATACGATGGGGCCGTTCCGACAACTCGACAAGTATTGCACAAGCCCTGCATCCGTACCAAAACGGGGCGTGTCGCCCGGGTGCGCCGTCGTGCTGCGCCCGGCATACGGCGCTCGCTGCGCGTGCAGATTCCGACGGAACACCGGTCGAACGACGCGCGTTCTGTCGCATTCTGCACACGCATCCGTTGCGTGCGCATCGGTCGCGCGGCCGTGGACGCGACCGCCCCCCGGACGGGAGGCGCGTGGCGGGCCCGCCACGGGCCTCCCATCCGACCGCGCGCACGTCCGGAGCCGCACTTCGTGAGCAGGAACGGTCGCGTCGGTCACGCCCACCCGACCCGTTCTGCTCACGAAGCGAGCAGGGAGCCGCCCCACGCCGCCCCGCGCGGTCAGATCGTGAGCGACTCCCCCGGGCGCAGCACGACGAGCGACCCCGCGGGTTCGACGGCCTCCCGAAGCCGCCCCGTGTGCATGTCGTAGCCGACGTCGGAGAGCGTGGCCTCGTGGATCGGGTACGCGCGGGACGGCGCGATCGCCGCGACGGCGTCCATCATCTCGCCGACCTTGAGCCACGGTGCCCCGACGGGCGCTGCGAGGACCTCGACGGGGACCCCCGGGTCCGTGTACGAGTCCCCCGGGTGGAACAGCTGGCCGTTCACGAGCACGCCGGTGTTGTCGACGATCGGCACCGAGGAGTGGATGAGCTGGTGTCGGGTGCCGTGGAAGGAGAGCTCGAACGGGCCGACGGTGCGGTGGTCGCCGTCGGTCACGACCTCGACCGCGATGCCGGAGTCGGCGAGCGCCGCGCGGACGCCTTCGGGGCCGAACACCACGGCGTCGGGGTTGGCGGCGAGGATCCGGTGCAGCTGTTCGGGCGTGACGTGGTCCGGGTGCTCGTGGGTCACGACGACGGCGACGACACCCGTGACGTCGACCGGGCGGGTGAAGTTGCCGGGGTCGAGCACCAGGCGGGTGTTGCCCTCGGTGATGATCTGGCAGGCGTGTTCGAGTTTCGTGACCTCCATGCGGGCGACCCTACGCGGGACCGTGCGGGCGGGGTCCCGTGGTCGCGCGGACGACCAGGTGCGCCGGTGCCGCCGCGATCGGGCCGGCGACACCGCCGTCGACCTCGGCGAGCACCGCCCGTGCAGCGGTGCGTCCCTGGGCCACCGGGTCCTGCGCGACGGTGGTGAGTCCGACTGTGGCGCCGTACTCGTGGCCGTCGATCCCCATCACGGACACGTCCTCCGGGACCGCGAGTCCGGCTCGGCGTGCGGCCAGGAGGACACCGAGGGCCATCTCGTCCGAGGCGCAGAGCACCGCCGTCGGTCGCTCCGACGCCGGTTCGGCGAACAGCACGGCCCCGGCGGCGGTCCCGCCGGCGAACGAGAACCGGCCGTCGAGGGACCACCGTTCCGGCACGGCCTGTCCCGACGACCGCACGGCGTCGAGGAACCCCTCCCGTCGCAGGTGCGGCACGGCGACGTTCATGCCGGCCTCGTCCTGCCCGCCGACGTAGGCGATGCGCCGGTGGCCGAGGCCGTGCAGGTGCTCGACCGCGATCCGGGTGACCTCGCGGTCGTCGACGCCCACGTTCCGGAGACCCGGTGCCGGGCCGCCGATGACGACGATGGGGTGCCGGCTGAGTTCGAGTTCGGCCCGTTCGGTGGCGTCGAGCACCAGGGAGAGCAGCACGAGGCCGTCGACGCGGTGCCGCAGCATCGAGCGTCGGAACGCCCGGTCGCGGTCGCCGCCCGGGCCGCCGAGGTTGTAGAGGACCAGGTCGTACCCGGCCTGGCGGAGCTCCGCGTCGACACCGCCGAGTGCCTTGACGTAGAACCAGCGGTCGATGACGGGCACGACCACCCCGACGGCGCGCTGACGCCCGGTGGCGAGGCCGGCCGCCGCCGAGCTCGGGACGTACCCGAGTTCGTCGGCGACCCGCTGCACCTGCTCGATCGTGGTGTCGGCCACGTTCGACATGCCGCGGAGTGCCCGCGAGACGGTGGACTTCGACAGCCCCGTGACGGTCGCGATCTCCTGGATCCCCATCGGTGCGACCCGGGAGGCCCGTCAGCCGTCCGTGCCGTGCGTCACGTCCGCCGGTGTGTCGGGTCCACCCCGTCGGGCCGCCACCGCGGGCACGCCGCGGCCCGCCCGGCGTTGCGGGACCCGTGCGGGGCGCGCCGGCCGTCGTGCAGCCGGTGCGACCTCGTCCCAGCCCGCGTGCTGGTGCACCCGTCCGTCCGCGCCGGGTCGGGGTCGGCGACCGGTGGGGTCGGTGACCGACGTGTGCACCGGGGCGACCGCGGGCGCAGCACCGACGCCCCCGGGAGCGGACGCACCCGTGCCGTCCTGCGGTGCGGTCCGGCGGAGGACGGCGACCCGCCACCGGTCCAGGGCGACGACGCCGAGCACGCACACGAGCAGGGTGAGCGCCCAGCCGAGCGCCGGTCGCCCGGTGAGCTCGCAGAACACCGTGACGCCGAGGAACAGGACGCCGAACATCCCGACGAAGCCGATCGACTCTTCGATGTGGGCGGTGGGACGGGTGGGTCCGCGCTGGGCCATGGTCGTCAGCCCTTCACGCCGCCGGCGGTGAGCCCCGCCACGATGCGCCGCTGGAAGATCAGCACGAGGATGACGAGCGGGATCGTGACGATCGTGCCGGCGGCCATCACCGCCGTGTAGGGCTCCTGGTGCGGCTGCGACCCGGCGAACGAGGCGATCGCCACGGTCACCGGCTGGGTCGCGTCGCTCGACAGCTGCGACGAGATGAGGTACTCGTTCCAGCTCGAGATGAACGCCAGGATCGCCGTGGTGAACACCGCGGGCGCCGCGAGCGGCAGGATGATCCGCCGGAACGCCTGCACCCGGGTGCACCCGTCGATGCGGGCTGCCTCTTCCAGGTCCCACGGCATCTCGCGGAAGAACGACGCGAGCGTGTACACGGTCAGCGGCAGCACGAACGAGATGCTCGGCAGGATGAGCGCCTGGTACGACCCCATCCACCCGATGTCGGTGAACAGCTGGAACAGCGGCGAGATGAGGGCGACGCCGGGGAACATCGACGCGGCCAGGATCGCGCCGGCGATGAGCGACTTGCCGCGGAACTCGAGCCGGGCGAGCGCGTACGCCGCCGTGGTGCCGACGAGCAGGGCGATGATCGTCACGACCCCACCGATGAGCAGGCTGTTCGCGAGCGCCCGACCGAGGTGGTTGCCGAGCGACGTGGAGAACGCCGTCGCGTAGTTGTCGAGCGTGACGTGCGTCGGCCACGGGGTGGCGTCGAACGTGAACCCGACGTCGCGGAAGCTCGTCACCACCATCCAGTAGAACGGCAGGAGGCACCACACGGCGATGACGATCGCCTGCACGGCTGTGCGGATGCGCGGCCCGGTGTCGCGGCGGACGCGCACCTCGGTGCGGTCGACGGCGCGGTCGCGTGCTGCTGCGGAGGACCGCGGGCGGTCTGCTGCGAGGGTCACTTGAGTTCACCCTTCTGCTGGGCGGCCTGCGTCTGCACGACGTTGGCGCCGAGGAACCGGACGAAGACGAACGCCACGATGAAGATCACCAGGAAGGTGATGGTCGACAGGGCCGACGCGGAGTTGAATCCCTGCCGGATCTGTTCGACGACCAGGATCGACAGGGTCGTGGTGGCGTTGCCGGAACCACCGCCACCGCCGGTGAGGATCGCGGGCAGGTCGTACATGCGCAGCGCGTCGAGCACGCGGAACAGGATCGCGACCATCAGCGCTGGCTTGATCAGCGGCAGGGTGATGAGCACGAAGCGCTGGAACGTCGACGCGCCGTCCATCTTGCCGGCCTCGTAGACCTCCTCCGGGATCAGCTGCAGTCCCGCCAGGATGAGCAGCGCCATGAACGGCGTGGTCTTCCAGGTGTCGGCGATGATGACCGCCCACCGGGACGCCCACTCGCCGCTCGTCCACAGGATCTGCTGCCCGAGGACGTGGTTCAGCACGCCGTTCGCGTCGAAGATGAAGTACCAGAGCTTCGCGGTGACGGCCGTCGGGATCGCCCACGGCACCAGGATCGCGGCACGGACGAGCGCGCGGCCCTTGAAGTTGCGGTTCATGATGATGGCCATCCACACGCCGATGACCGTCTCTGCGAGCACGGTGACGACGGTGAAGAAGAACGTGTTGCCCATCGACACCCAGAACTGCGAGCCGAGGCTACCGGGCGGGCACGTGACGTTGCCGCACTGCTGGCCGAGCCAGTGCGCGTAGTTCGTGATGCCGGCGAACCCGCCCTGCACGAACAGGCCGGTGGCCTTGTCGAGGCCCTGGTCGAGCTGGAACGACTGGATGACCGCGCTGACGACCGGGTAGCCGATGACGATCGCCAGGAGCACGATCGTCGGGCCGATGAGGTACACGGCCCACCGGCCGTGCTCGGCGTTGAGTCCGCCCTTGCGCCGCTGGCGCTTCGGTTCCGTGCCCGTCGGGTTGGGGATGGCTGCGGGGATCTCGGTTGCTGCTGACACGTGTCGGCCTCCTTGCCGGGGGTGTCGGAACGCAAGTAGGGGGCGGACGGGAGGCCCGTGGCGGACCCGCCACGGGCCTCCCGTCCATCAAGCGGTGTTAGCCGCTAGCTGCTGGTCGCGGACTTGAGGGCGTCCTGCATGTCCTTCATGGCTTCGTCGACCGACTTCGATCCCTTGAGCGCCGCGTAGGTGTTGTCCTGGATCGCCTTCGTGACGGCCGGGTAGAACGGCGTGACCGGGCGCGGCTCCGCCGACTCGATCGACTTCAGGAGCGTCGGCAGGTAGGGCAGCTGCTTCGTCAGCTCGGGGTCGGTGTACAGGTCACCGACGACCGGGGCGAGCGAGCCCTGGGTCGCGAAGAACTTCTGCGTCTCGTCCGAGGTCAGGAACTCGAGGAAGTCGTGCGCCGTGGCCTTGTGCTTCGAGTACACGCTGATCGCCGCGTTGTGGCCGCCGAGCGTGGAGGCGCCGACGCCGTCGGCACCGGGGATCGGCGCGATGCCGAAGGTGTCCTTGACCTTCGACGAGCCGTCGGTCTTGGCGAGGCTGTAGACGTACGGCCAGTTGCGCAGGAACAGCAGCTTGCCGGCTTCGAACGCGGTGCGGCCCTGCTCCTCCTGGTAGGTGATCGCCTCGGCCGGGATGTTCCCGTCCTCGAACGCGTCCACCAGGTTCTGCAGGCCGGCCTTCGCCTTGTCGGTGTCGACGTCGGGCGCACCGTCGCTGCCGAGCACCGAACCGCCGGAGCCGTTGATCGCCTCGGAGGCGTTCACCGTCAGGCCCTCGTACTTCGCGAACTGCCCCGCGTAGCAACCGATGCCGGCGTCCTTCGCGATCTTGCAGTCGTCCATCATCTCGTCCCACGTCGTCGGGGGCGTCTTGACGAGGTCCTTGCGGTAGTAGAGCAGCGCGCCGTCCGACGTCTGCGGAGCGGCGTAGAGGGTGTCGTTGTAGGTGGCGGTCTTCACCGTCGACGGCAGGAGCTTCGAGGTGTCGATCTCCATGTCGCCGGTCAGCGGCGTCAGCCAGCTCTTGGCGGCGAACTCGGCGGTCCAGACGACGTCCACGTCGACGACGTCGTAGTTCTCGTCCTTCGCCTGGAAGTGCTGCACGAGGTCGTCGTGCTGCTGGTCGGCCTGGTCGGACTGTTCCTTGAAGGTGACCTTCTCGTCCGGGTGGGCCTTGTTCCACTTCGCGATGAGCGGGCGGACGACGTTCGAGTTGTCCTTGCCCTGCACGTAGGTGATGGGGCCGCGGCTGTCCTGGCCGCTCTTGGCGTCGTCCGAGCCGGTGCCGGAACTCCCGCTCGAGCAGCCGGTGAGCACGAGGCCGATGACGGCGACCCCGGCAACGGATGCGAACCGCACCCTGGAGCGTGTTGTCTTCACAGCGTTGTCTCCTCGTTGAGATCACCAGGGGGCATCGACCGGGTTCGACGACACTGCCCTGGAGCAGGCGCCGCTGCCTGCTGGTGGAGGAAGCTACGCCCGGTCCAGCGGGAGCGCAACCGGTTGCATCGGTTCCGTGACCTGAGCGTGACCCATGAGGTTCCCGTGGCTTCCTGGGTGAGCGCTCACCCTCGTCCGGGGCACACGCACCGCACTGCGGAACCCCGCACGAACCCCGCCACTGCTGGTCCGCTCCGTTGTCCGGACACCGCGGGCGGTCGTAGCGTCCCGACCATGACCCTGCACTCCTCCGTCACCGTGCCCGGCCCCCGTCGGGTCGTCAGCGTCGACCTCGACGCTCCGCTGCCGCGCCTGGTCGCCGACGAGTCGGGTTCCTCCGCGCTCGTCGTCGGCTACCGCGACGGCTTCCCCGTCACCACCCTCGACGTGCTGCTCACCGCGGACCCGGCCGACGCCGCCCGCGCGATGGCGCCCCTGGTGGACGGCATCGCACGGACCTCCGGTGCGACGGAGACCCCGATCCCCGACCTCGAGCTCCCGCTCATCTCGATCGTCGTGTCGACCATCGTCACCCGGGTCGAGGACATCCGGAAGCTGCTCGACTTCCTCGAGCACCTCGACTACCCGCGGTACGAGGTCATCCTCGTCGACAACCGCGTGAAGCTGCCCGAGGTCGACGCCCTGCCCGGGCTGCTCGAGGGCCGCGACGTCCGGCTGGTCACCGAGCGCCGTCCGGGCTGCTCCGCCGGCCGCAACGCCGGGGTCGCCGCGGCGCACGGCGAGATCATCGCGTTCACCGACGACGACGTCCGGGTCGACGCACAGTGGCTCCGGTCCATCGGCACGCGCTTCGTCCGCGAGCCCGAGGTCGCCGCGGTCACCGGGATGATCCTGCCCGTCGAGCTCGAGACCCCCGCGCAGATCTGGTACGAGGCGTACTACGGCGGCTTCAGCGGCGAGCGCACCTTCCAGCCGGTGACGATCGTGCCGGACGACGTCCCCGGGGTCATGCGGCACGCGCAGGCCCGCGCCGTCCGACCCGACGGCTCGGTGCAGAAGCACTTCGCCGTGTACGGCATCGGCGGCTACGGCGCCGGCGCGAACTGGGCGGTCCGACGGTCGGCGTTCGACGCCGTCGGCGGGTTCGACCCCGTGCTCGGTGCCGGTGTGCCGGCCCGCGGCGGCGAGGACCTGGCGATCTTCATCGACATCCTGTGGAGCGGTGGCCGGATCGGCTTCGAACCACGCGCGGTCGTGCACCACCGGCACCGCCAGGACCTCGCCGGGCTGCACGGACAGCTCCACTCGAACGGCGTCGGGTTCACGGCGCTGATGTGCGAGCTCATCGCGAAGGACCGCCGGCACGCGCTCGTGCTCGCACGGCTGATGCCCCGCGCCGGCAAGATCAAACTGAAGCAGCTCGTGTCGCGACTGGCCGGCCGGCGTGACGCCGCGGCCGAGAGCATCACCGAGGCCTCCACGACCCGGATCCCGCGCTCGCTGGCCTACCACGAGTTCCGCGGCTTCCCGGCGGGTCCGGCGGCGTACTTCCGCAGCCGTCGGTTCTGGCGCGAGGTCGAAGAGGGCCGCTTCCGCCCGTAGGCGGCGTGCAGGAGACGTCCGCACCGGACGGACGGGAGGCCCGTGGCAGCGTCGCCACGGGCCTCCCGTCCGTCCGGTGCGTGCCGTGCACGCGGAGCGCGGTCACCCGCGCCGCGACCGCCCGACGACGTACCGCCACGGTCCGCCGAGCGCCGCCACGAGCTCGACGCGCTTGAGGCCGGCCGTCGCCTCGCGGAACGCGTCGTCGACCGGCCACCCGCCCACGGCGTCCACCGCGGCGGACACCTGGTCGGCGTCGGCACCGGTGCCCTGCCCGAGCGCCCCGAGCTGCCGCAGCGCCCCGACCGCCCGACGCAGCACGGCCAGTGCGGTGCGCGGGCGCAGCATGAGCTTCGCGACCCACGCGCCGAGGCCGGTGCCGTAGCCGAGCGCCTGCGAGCGCAGCGCCGCACGGTCCGGCCGGTGCTTGTGCCAGACGACGGCCGAGGGCTCCACGGCGAGCGCGCCGCCGGAGAACAGCACCCGGGTGAACAGGTCGGGGTCCTCGCCGGCGCGGGCCAGGGTGCCCGGGCCGAGTGCGACGTCGAACCCGCCCAGGGCGAGCGCGGCCGAGCGGCGGAGCGACATGTTGGCACCGGTGCCGAACGCGCCGACGGAGAACGGGAACAGCGGCAGGTCGGCCGGCGGCGCCGACGTACGGAACACCCGGCGGTCGGTGTTGCGCGCCCAGGTGACGCGCTCGTCGAAGTACCGCTGCGTGGGGGTCCGGAGTTCGCCGCTGGGCACGAGGCCGGTCACGCAGACGACGTCCGCGTCGCGGGCGTACGCGTCGGCGAGCGCTGCGAGCCAGTGCCGGTCGACGACCACGTCGTCGTCGACGAAGGCGACCACGGCCCCGGACGCGAGGGCGAGTCCGGCGTTCCGTGCGCGCGAGACGCCGGGTCGGGCCTCCAGGACGTACCGCAGGCGTGGGTCCGCGAGCGACGTGACCACGTCGCGGGTGGCGGTGGTGGTGGGCGCGTTGTCGACGACCAGGACCTCGAAGTCGTCGTGCTCGGACGCGAGCACCGAGCGCACGCAGCGGCGCAGGTCGTCCGGCCGGTCGCGGGTGCCGATGACGACGGAGATGCGCCCGACCGGCGTCCTCGCGGGGGCGTCCGGGAGGCCCGTGGTGCGCAGCGCGCGCAGGGCCGGTCCCAGCTCGGCCGGGTCCACGCCGCCGTCCGCGTCGACGCTGACGTCGACGAACCCGGCGATCTCGCGTCCGTCACGGACGAGCAGGCGGGCGCGGCGGAAGCCGGTGGCGCCGGCGAGTTCGACGGCGGACGCGGCGAGCGCCTCCCGTCGGTCGACGGCACCGACCCAGGCCGCGCCGGCCCAGGCGGGCACGTCCGGGGACGGCATCGCGGGCGTGAGCGTGAGCACGCGGGTGGTGGTGGCCTGCTGGTCGGTCATGGTCCGATGCTCCGGTGGGCCTGCTGCGGGGTCAACGGCGGCCGCCCGCGGTTGCGGCGACGGTCGTCCGACTTGCGGTTTGCCGCCAGTGCACACCCCCGGACGGTAGGATCGTGAGGACGACTCGGCGGCAGCACGCCGGGCACGAGGAGGACGCATGTCGATGGGCCCCACCGACGAGCTCGGCGCTGTGCTCCCCTCGGAACAGAGCGTCTTCGTGGTCGACGCCGTGACCTGCGTCTGCGGCCACGTGCAGGACGCCCACGAGCACTACCGTCCGGGCACGGACTGCGCCCTCTGCGACTGCCAGAAGTTCCGCAAGAAGCGCTGATCCGGCGCTCCGAGCGCTGACCGATCGGGGGCGGTGCGGGAAACCGCCGCTTCCCCGCAGACGGGCACGGGTCGCCTTGTCGGCCCCGGAAGGGCGCGGTTAGCGTCGCGTCCATGGCCATCTCCCCCGCGGTCCCCGCGTGCATCGTCCTCGCCCACGAGGACCCGGCACACGTGCGCCGACTCGTCGAGGCGCTCGACCCGTTCCCGGTGTTCCTGCACTGCGACGCGCGCACCCCCGAGACGGTGTTCCGCGCCATGACCGACGGACTGCCGGACCGCGTCCGCCTGCTCCCCCGCATCCGGACCGGCTGGGCACGCTGGGAGAACGTCGCCGCCGAGGTGTCCGGCTACCGGGCCGCCCTGGCCGAGACCGACGCCTCGCACGTGGCCGTGCTGACCGGCAGCGACTACCCGCTCGCGAACCCCGCCGAGATCACGGCCCTGCTCGAGTCCCACCGCGAGGAGTCGTTCATCTCGGTCAACCCGCTGCCGTTCGCACCGTGGGGCCGTGACGGCGGCATCTCCCGCATCCGGTTCCGGCACTGGGCGTGGCGGAAGCACATGCTCCGGCTGCCGGTCCCCCGCCGCGTGCCGGCGAACGTCTCCTTCGCCGGGGGCTCGCAGCTCAAGGTCCTCGCCCGTCGGCACGCCGCCGCGGTCGTGGACACCGTCGACCAGCGCCCCGACCTGGTCCGGTTCTGGCAGCGCACCTGGGTCGCCGACGAGACCTTCGTGCCGTCGGTGCTCAACTCGCCGTCGCTGACACCGGGGTTCGCCGACGAGCACGTCTCCCAGCCGCTCTGGTGGATCGGGTGGGACGGCACCGCGCGGAAGAGCCCGCCGTGGTTGACCGTCGCCGACGCGGGGCAGCTGCTCGAGCGTCGGACGGACGCGGACGTCGAGGTGCAGCACCTGTTCGCGCGGAAGTTCTCGACCGACCTGAGCGGTGACCTGCTCGACGTCGTGGACGCTGCCTTCGGGCTGCGCCAGGGCGCGGCGACGGCATCGGCGTCCGCGACGGCGTCGGCGTCGGCGTCCGCACGGCAGGATGCGGCAGCGGTGATCGCGCCGTGAGCTTCCCCCCGCAGACCCGCCGCGAGGCCCGCGCAGCGCGCGAGGCCGAGGTAGCCGCGCCCGTGCCCCTCGCCGCGGAGCCCATCGCACCCGTGCCCGAGTCGCTCGACACCGGGTCGATCGCGGTGCGGAAGGGCGCCTCCGTCCTGTTCGGCCGCGGCCTGCTGTACGTCGTCGTCTGGTCGATGCAGCTCGTCGTCTCGTCGCTCATCTCCCCGGTGCTCGCACACCTGATGCCGCCGGCCGAGTTCGGCGTCCTCGCCTCGGCCATCGCCCTGTACCAGGCGCTCGTCGTGCTGGCCGTGCTGGGCATCGACCAGGCGTCGGTGCTGCAGCGCGCCGAGGACGGCGACGACCGCCGGGCGCGTGGCCTGCTCGCCGTCGGCATGGTCACCGCGATCGTCGTCACCGTCGCCGCGCTCACCACGATCCCGGTCTGGGCCGACGCCGCCGGCTTCGTCGGCAACCACCCGCTGCTCCTCGTCGCGGTGCTCTGGACCGGCCCCGCCGCCATCGTGCAGATCTCGCTGGCGCTGCTCGTCGCCCAGGACCGCATCCGGGTCTTCGCGGTCACGAGCCTGCTGTCCTCGATCGGCGGCTCGGCCATCGGCCTCGGGCTCCTCACCTGGGTGCAGGCCGACGCGACCACCTACGCGTGGGGCGGCGTCGTCGCCCAGGGCGTGGCGATGGTCATCGGCATCGCGGCGACCCGCCCGCGTCTCGCCGGCCTGTTCGACCGCAAGACCACCGCCCGGGCGTTCCGCCTCGGCGTGCCGATCGCCCTCGGCAACCTGTCGTACTTCGTGCTCAACGCCGGCGACCGGATCGTCGTCCAGCGGTTGCTCGGCCCGGACGAGGTGGCCCGCTACCAGATCGCCTACGTCGTCGGCTCGGCCGTCATCCTGCTCCTGACCTTCACGAACCAAGCGTGGGCTCCGCACTTCGCCGCCCTCCGCGACCCGGTCGCCCGCCGACAGCTCGCCATGCACTCCCGCGACGAGCTGTACAAGATGCTCGGACCGGTCCTGCTCGCCGTGACCCTGGTGTCACCGGTCGCGCTGCCGATCCTCGCCCCGGCGTCGTACCGCGTGCAGGAGCTCTCCGTCGTCGTCTTCGTCGTCGCGATCACCGCGTTCCCCGTGGTCGCCAGCGGCGCGACCGGACGCCTGCTGCTGGTCGAACGCCGCGGTGTCGCCGTCGGGGTGATCGCCGCGATCGCCGGCGCCGTGAACATCGGCGCGAACCTCGTGCTCGTGCCCGTGCTGGGCATCGCCGGCGCGGGCCTCGCCACCGTCGTCGCCTACGCGATCCTGGCCGCCATGCAGCTGCTGGCCCTGCCCGATCGCCGTGAGTGGCGCGGACCGGGAGCCCGGATCGTCCTGACGACCCTCGCCGCGCTCGTCGTGGCCGCCGCGTCCCTGCTCCTACCGCAGGACGTGCTCTGGAACTGGGTCCGCATCGCCGGGGTGGTCGCCTGCCTCCCCTGGTTCCTCCGCCGACTGAAGACCGCAAGGGGTGGTGTCTCGTGAGACCGCGGCAGACTGCAACCGACGGCACCCGCCGACTCCGCGTCGGCGTCCTGGTGACCGGACTCGCCATCACCGGCGGACTCGAACGCTGCGTGCTCGAGGACACCCGCGAGCTCGTCGCCGCCGGCCACGAGGTCGAGGTCTGGCACCGGAACGCCCAGTCCCCGCGCGCCGCCGAGGGCCCGCCGCCCTACGAGGCGATGGGCGTGCGCCTGGTGGAGGCCACCGACTACCGGTTCGGCATCACCACCGCGCTCCGCGACGCCTGGCGGTTCGCCCGCGAGGGGCTGCGGATCCGACGATCGCACCTCGACGTCCTCTGGTTGAACCGCCCCGAGTACCTGCCGTTCGGCCGCGTCGCGTCGCTCGTCTCCGGGGTCCCGCTCGCGGTGCACCTGCACCACGCGCCGAACTACCGGCGGCTCGGACCGATCGCCGGCGGCCGCACCCGCTACTTCGCCGTCTCGCACGCGATGGCGCGCGCCTGGGCGGCGTCCGGCGTGCCGACGGACCGCATCACGATCGTGCCGAACGGTGTCGACACCGACGCGTTCCCGGCCGCGACCCCGGCGTCGGTGCACGACGCCCGCGCAGCACTCGGCATCGCCGAGGACACCCCGACGGTGCTCTACTACGGTCGGCTCACCCGGTCGAAGGGCGTGCTCGCCCTCCTGGAGGCGTGGGGTCGCGTCCGCACGAGCGCCGCGGCACGCGTGCCGATCACCACTCCCCCCGTGGCCGGTCACGCGGCACCCGCGCCGCTCCTCGTGCTGGCCGGTGCCCTCTACCCGGAGGAAGCCGACGCCGTGCACGCCGCGATCGACGCGCTCCCCGCCGGTTCCGTGCTCGTGCTCCCCGAGCGGGACGACGTCGTCCCGCTCCTGCACGCCGCCGACGTCGTGGTGGCGCCGTCCATCGAGCCCGAGGGCTTCGGCCGGGTCGTGGTCGAGGCGATGTCCGCCGGCCGTCCCGTCGTCGCGGCCGCATCGGGCGGCACCGGGGAGATCCTGTCCGGCGACTGGGCGCGGTACACCGTCGACCCGGCCGACCCCGACGCACTGGCGGAGAAGCTGCTCGACACCCTCGACGACGCCGAGCTCGACCCGTCACTCGCCGCACGGTGCCGCGCGTGGGTGCGTGACCGCTACGGGCGCGAGCCGCACGTGCGAGCGCTGCTCCAGGCGCTGCTGGCACAAGCCCGGCGCTGAACGGCGCCGGGCCCGGCGTCGTGCGTGCGCGCCGGGCTGCGGCGGCATCGATCTGCGCCGGGCTCGGCGGCGTCAGCCGGCGGTGGGTTCCGTGGACGGCAGCGTGGCCCGGGGGCTCTCGCCGTCCGCGGGCACGTCGATCGTCATCCAGTCGACCAGCAACGACCCGGCGGCGTCCCGGGGCGGCAGGCCCTCGAGGGATCCCGTCTGCACGACCAGGTGCATGCGCTCCACGGGGATGTCCTGGGTGGTGCTCCCGACGACCTCGTCGTCGACCAGGAACGACATCCGTGAGGGCGTCCACTCGATCGTGTACGTGTGCCAATCGGCCAGCGATGCGTCGGTCTCGTGGTGGATGCACTTCTCGGCCGGGTCGACCAGGCAATGCACGTTGAGCCAGGCGGGCGCACCGAGCGCACCCTCGGGGAAGTCGATCTCGCCGTGCGCCCAGACGTTCTCGTCACTCCAGAGCAGCACCGCCACCCCGTAGCCGTCGACCTCGTCGCTCTTCATCCGGATGCTGTACCGGCCCGAGGTCTGTCCGCCCCATCGTCCGTCGACGAGCGGCACGACCCCGCCGGCGAGCGGGGTGCCCGCCTTCGTCGTGCGGAGGTGCATGTCGAGCATCCCGTCGTGGGCGCTCAGCGTGGACGCCTGGTACCGACCGGTCCCCGCGGTGTCCGCGAAGCCGTGGTAGACGGTGAACCGGTCGTCGTAGGCCGCCTCGAACCCGCCGGACGGGGCGGACTCGTCGAAGTCCTCGGAGAACACCCGCTTCCAGCCGTCCCCGTCGCCGGTCGGCATCGCGACCCCGCTGGGTCCGGGGCCGACGGACGTCGTGCCGGTGGTCGCCGCGGCGACGGCACCGACCGCGACCACCAGGGCGGCGGCCACGATCGCGACCCGTCGTCCCCGTGTCCGGAGCGGGGTGCGGTGACGGGAGGCGCCGAGGCCGTGCGCGGGTGGGGCACCGTGCGCGGCGGCCGACTGCTCGGCGACGGGACGGCGGCCGTCCTCGTCCGGGGTCATCCAGCTGTCCATGCGCGGACCTCCGAGAGACCGACGTTGATCGTGCTGTTCGACACCCCGGTGGTGGTGAACCGCACCCAGGTGACGTTGCGGGCGGTGAAGTCCACCGTCCGGGCGCTGCCGTCGTTCGGGAGCTCGCCCACGGCGACCTGGCTGCCGTCCGAGAACGTCAGCGTGCCGCTCGTGATCTGGTCGTCGCTGTTCGGACGGTCGTGCAGGACGATGCGCTGGAGCGCGACCGGGGCGGACCAGTCGAGCTGGATCCAGATGCCGGTCCGTCCCCAGGGCACGGCCCACTCCGCGGTGTGGTCGACCGGGTGGCCGGACACGACGCCGTCGACAGCCTTCGCGACCGTCTGGCCGTCGGCCGGGTTGTCGGCGATCGCCGTCGGGGTCGCCGAGCCGGTGACGTCCCGCAGGCCCGGAGTGGGCGTCGGGGTGGGCGTCGGCGTCGGGGTCGGCGTGGGCGTCGGCGTCGGCGTCGGCGTCGTACCGCCGCTGCTCGCCGGGGAGAACGCGCGGATCTCGGCGAGTCCGACGTTCTGCGTCCCGCCACTGACCGCCGTCACCGTGAACCGCACCCACGTGACACTGCGCGCCGCGAACGTGATCCGCTGCACCGCACCACCGTTGCTCAACGCCGGCACCTGCACACTCGAGCCGTCCGAGAACGTCAACGTCCCACCCAGCACCTGGTCCACCGCGTTCGGCCGATCAGCGAGGTCGACCGCGTCCAACGCCGTCGCCCCCGCCCACCCGAGCTGGATCCACGTCCCCGCACGACCAGACGGCGCAACCCACTCCGCCGTCGGCGCATCCGGGTACCCGCTCACCACACCGTCGACCGCCTTCACGGCCGTCTGACCGTCAGCCGGGTTCTCCGCACTCGCCGTCACCGACGCCGAACCCGTCACGTCCGTCCGGGTCGGGGTCGGCGGTGGCGTCGTCGTGTCGGCCGGGGCCAGCGCGCGGATCTCGGCGAGGCCCACGTTCTGCGTCCCGCCACTGACCGCCGTCACCGTGAACCGCACCCACGTGACACTGCGCGCCGCGAACGTGATCCGCTGCACCGCACCACCGTTGCTCAACGCCGGCACCTGCACACTCGAGCCGTCCGAGAACGTCAACGTCCCACCCAGCACCTGGTCCACCGCGTTCGGCCGATCAGCGAGGTCGACCGCGTCCAACGCCGTCGCCCCCGCCCACCCGAGCTGGATCCACGTCCCCGCACGACCAGACGGCGCAACCCACTCCGCCGTCGGCGCATCCGGGTACCCGCTCACCACACCGTCGACCGCCTTCACGGCCGTCTGACCGTCAGCCGGGTTCTCCGCACTCGCCGTCACCGACGCCGAACCCGTCACGTCCGTCCGGGTCGGGGTCGGGTCCGTGGGGTCGGTCGGGTCGGTGGGGTCGGTCGGCACCGGCGAGCCGGCGGTGTACTGCCGGCTGAGCCACGAGGTCTCGGGTCGAGCCGAGCAGGCTTCGTACGAGGCGCAGGTCTCACTGTCGTGCGCGGCGTAGGTGAAGAACGCGTCGGCCTTCGCCTGGGTCTCGGCCGTCGTCAGGTTCGCCGGACGGTCGGCGATCGGGTACCCCATGTACCCGGTGAAGCCGTGCGTGCCGGTGTACTGCTGTTGCACCTGGTCGGTCAGGTACGCGACCGTGTGGTGGTCGCTGTGGTCACCGTCGCCGTACTCGCCCTCGTGGTCGAGGGTGTGGATGTCCGTCGGTGCGAAGTCCTGCACGATCCCCTGCAGCGTCGCCCGGAGCTGCGCGAGCGTGTACGTGGCGGCGTGCGGGGCGTCCGCGACGGTGTGCAGCGTGTCCATGTCGCCCGTGTACAGGCGTTGGAGGCTCTCGTAGCCGTTCGCCCAGAAGCCGTTGCCCTCGACGTTGCCGTCCGGCAGGTCCATGAAGACCAGGCTGATCCGCGGGTCGGCGGTCAGGGTCTCGGTGAGCAGGGTCCGTCCGGCGACCGTCGTGGAGCCGGTCGTCGACGCCGGGTCGACGCCCGCCATGCTCGCGTAGGCGGCCATCAGCCCGACCTGGCGTTCCTGCCAGTACCAGTCGGGCTTGCCGGCGTCACCGGCGGTGACGATCACCGAGCGCACGCAGCGCCCAGCGTCGATGTCCTTCCGCAGGTCCGTGCCCTGGAAGAGCAGGTCGTCGTCGGGGTGGGCGACGACGTTGAGCACCCGCCCGGCGCTGCAGTCCGCGGCCGCGGCCGCGGCGGGTTGGACCGCGAGGTTCGGCGCGACCAGCACGGCGAGCACCGTGGCGACCACGCCCGCGACGGACGCGACGGTGGCCCGTCGCGTCCGTCGCGGTCTGTCGGAGGTCGGTTCAGTCGGTCGCATGGCGCAGGCCCTCCGTCGTCAGTTCGTACATCGCGGTCGTCCCCGACGACCAGACCCGCTTCCAGTAGGGCGAGGACGCCATGGCGGCGGCGAGCTCCTGGTAGTCGGCGTCGCTCTGGTAGCCGTACCGCTCGTCGTAGGCGCCGAAGGGCTCCGCGACCAGGGCGTAGTAGCCGGTGGCAGACCAGTTCACGACGAGTTCCCGCGTCACGTTCGACAGGTCCGCCTCGGCGTCGTAGCCGCCGGTCGGGTCCGGGTACGGGCCGAGTGCTTCGCGGGACAGGTAGCCCACGTCGAAGTACCGTGCGCCGGTGTTGCTCGGGACGGCGTTGGCCGACCCGGTGAGCAGCATCACGGAGCCCGCGGGTGCCGTGCGGTCGTAGTACTGCGTCGCCGCGGACTGGCTCCGGGTCATGACGCGGTTCCAGTCGAGCGAGGTCTGCCCGAACGCACCGATCGCGACGAGCGCCGCCACCGCTGCTCCGGCGACCGCGAACCGGACGGCGGACGGGCGCATCCCCCGCTGCAGGACCGCCCCGACCGGGGCGAACCGACCGGCGGGCATCGGGAGCGCCGCCGCCAGGATCGCGATCCACGGCGTCGCGAAGAGCACGACGCGGAAGACGCCCTCCTGGCCGTAGTTCGTGGCGACGAGCAGCGAGATCGGGCTCGCGGCGGTGGCGAGGAGCGCCCAGTGCGTCCGGTCGCGCCGCATCAGCACCGTCAGCACGGCGATGAGCCCGAGCACGACGAGCGCGGCTGCCGGGATGTCGAACGCCAGACGCGTGACGAGCGGCTTCGGCAGGACGGTCATGTCGTGCGCGGGCGGCTGCACGTTGTCGAGCACCCGTCCGACCGCCGCGAGCGACAGGAACCGTCCGAGGATGTCGCCGTTCAGCGCGGCGAAGACCACCGCCGGCACGAGCACGACGACGGGCAGCCACCAGGGGCGGAGCATCCGGAACACGATGAGCGTGACGAGTGCGGCGACCGTCAGGTACGGCGAGATCTGGTGCGTCACGGCGAGCACGATGCCGATGAGGGTGATCGCGACGATCCGCGAGAGCCCCACCCGCCGTGCCCGCGGCTTGGCGGCGACGGAGCCGTCGGCGGTGGTGACTGCGGCATCGCGCAGCGGTCCGGTGGCGAGCACGAGGATCACGATCGACATCAGGATGCCGGTCGACTGCGGCGAGAAGTACGTGGTGTTGAGCGAACCGGTCATCGCGGTCAGCAGCGCTGCGATCCACGGCCGACGGGCACCGGGCAGCCAGTGCGCCGCCAGGACCCCGACGGCGATGGTCGTGCTGAAGGCGAGCAAGACCGGCACCCACGCGGCGATGAGGATCGTGTTGACGATGCCCCCGACGTCGGCCACCCAGGCCGCGCCGGCGAACAGGCCGGACCAGGTCTGGAAGATGTCGGCCGACGGGTTGGTCCCACCGAACTGGCGGATGTACTCGACGACACCGATGTGCCGCGCGGCGGCGGTCACGGTGGGCACGCCGTACGTGATCGCCTGGGCGAGCTGCACGACACCGCCGAGCACGACGACGGGCACGGCGAGCGCGCGGCCGCGGACCAGGGCGATGACCGCCGCGGCGACGACGAGCACGAGGCCGACGACCAGGCCGGGGCCGAGCGAGCCGAACAGGCCTGCGGGCACCGGGTCGCCCATGTGGGTGAGCGCAGCGACGACCACGACGACGAGCCCGCCGAGCGAGAGCGCCGTCGCGGTGGCGGTCGTGCTCCACCGGGGCCGGGCGGTCTCGCGGCGCACGAGGCCGGCGCGACGGAGCTCCGCCAGGTCACGCGGTACCGAGACGGCGAGCGCCGCCGCGGTGAGCACGACGACACCGACGAAGGGAACCGTCGGCGCCCAGATGTGGAAGGTCGCCATGGTGTAGCCGATGCCGATCGTGCCGACGAGCGACCCCGTGACAGCGAGGACGGCGAACCGTGCGAGGGACATCGGACGGACGAGCAGCATCGGGGCGACCCCGAGCAGCGCGAACAGGAAGACCGCGACGGCGCTCGCCCGCAGGGTGGGCAGCTCGACGACGCTGCCGACGGCGGCCAGCACGAGCGTCAGCACGACGATCGCGGCGGCACCGAGTCGCGCCGCCGGGCTCATCGCGCCACCCGGGGTCGGTCGTGCCGGCCCGGCGGTGTCGAGGCCGCGCTGCAGCTCGTGGCGACCGTGCGCCGTCCGGTCGATCGTCCCCGCGCCGCCCATGCGTTCGCGGAGCGCCAGGACCGGTGCGGTGAGCACGGAGCGCCGCTCGACGCGACGTAACCGGCGCTTCGTCGCCGCGAACTCCGCGTCGACGGCGTCGACGGTGTCCGCGTCACGCGCGGCACCCGTCCCGTGGCCGTTCGCCGGAGCAGCGTCGGCAACGTCGTCGCCCTGCTCGAGGCCGAGGCGTGCGAAGGCGCTGATGGCCTCCGGCGCCGCGTCCACCGAGGCGGTCAGCGTGTCGCGGTCGAGTGCGTTCTTGGTCATCCAGGCTCCGAGTCCGTGGCCGTGCGCGGCAGCGGCGGCGCGGAGCGACGCGACGTCGTCCGCCGATCGCTGCCACGCGATCGCGGCCGGTTCGACGGCGATCGCGGATCCGGCGAACAGCAGTCGTGTGAAGAGGTCGAGGTCGTCGCCACCGCCGACGCGCGTGCCGGGCCCGAAGGCGGTGTCGAACCCGCCGATCCGGAGCGCGGTCGCGCGGTGCACGGCGAGGTTCGCGCCGGTGCCGTAGGCCGAGGCGGCGAAGGGGTGCAGCGGGAGGTCGTCGACCGGGTCGTCGAGCCGGAACACCCGCCGGCGGACGGTCCGCCCACCGGGGGTGCGGTCGTCGTGCCAGCGCTGCGCCGGCGTCCGGAGCTCGGCACTCGGGACGAGCCCGGTGACGCAGGCCACGTCGGGGTCGGCCGCGAAGGCGCGGGCGATCGCGGCGATCCAGTCGCCGTCCACGACGGCGCCCTCGTCCACGAACGCGACGACGTCGCCGGTCGCGACGAGCAGGCCGGCGTTCCGCGCGGCGGCGAGTCCGCCGTCGGGCGCGGGGATGGTGGTGATGCGGCGTCCGCCGATGTCGACGGTCGCCACACCGCCGTCGTCGGCGCCGTGCGAGACGACGACGACGTCGAAGTCGGGGTGCCCGTTCGCGAGCACCGACCGCATGGTCGTGCCGGCGGCGCCGTCCGTGCAGAGCACCACGGTGACGGACGGCAGCACCAGACCTGCTGCCGGCCGACGCTCGGGTGCCGGCATGGGCCGGATCGCGCGCAGGAGCGCACGGACGTCGATGGTGCCGCCGATGCGACGGCGTTCGGTGATCTCGGCCTCGACGAAGCCGAGGGGCTCGCCGTGGTCGCGGACGAGTAGGCGGGCACGCCCGTACCCGGCAGATCCCTGCAGGGCGATGACGTCCCGGTGACTCGTCGCGTGCACGTCGGCACGGTCCACCTCGCCGACCCAGAGCGCGCCGTCCCAGGTGGGGACGAGCGGCCCGGTCACGACCGGCGAGAGGACCATCGCCAGGGTCGCGCGGGTCACGGTGTGCCCACCGGCTGCGGGAGCGGTGCGGGTGCGGGCGGGGTCCGCACGACGACGGTGCCGAGGACCCGGCCGACGGCGTAGCCCGCGACCGTCGAGACGACGGAGAGCGCGATGGCGTACGCCCGCAGGCCTCCGCCACGACCGACGTGGCGCAGTTCGCGCAGCACGGCGCCCGGGATCACCCGGGTCAGGTAGGTCGACTCGCTGGCGAGCGAGTCGCCGGTGCCGACCCGACGGCTCAGCACGGCCTTCGAGATGCCCTCGTAGTAGCTGCGGCGGCGCAGGTAGCGCATCGTCACACGGTCCGGGGAGACCCGGTGCGAGACGTTCGAGCGCGGTTCGTGCCGGATCCGCGCGCCGGGACGGGCCTGGGCGATGCGGATGCAGAGTTCGGTCTCCTCGCAACCGAGCGGCTGGTTGCCGACGCGGCCGATGCCGGAGCGGAAGCCGCCGGCGAGCAGGATCGCGTCGCGGCGGAACGCCATGCTCGATCCGATGACGTTGCGGACGTCGCCCGGGGTCTCGGGCAGCCCGCGGTACGAGCACCCGACGATCCAGAGCAGTTCGTCGGCGTACGGGCCGGGGCCGGTCGCGGTCGGCCAGGACGGCGTGGCACGACCGCCGACACCGACGACGTCGGGGTCCTCGAGCGCGGTGAGCATGTGTCCGAGCCAGTCGGGGTCCGCGGTGGCGTCGTCGTCCAGGAACGCGACGACG
Organism: Curtobacterium sp. ME-Dv--P-122a; assembly: GCF_030209645.1. Lineage (NCBI taxonomy): Bacteria > Bacillati > Actinomycetota > Actinomycetes > Micrococcales > Microbacteriaceae > Curtobacterium > Curtobacterium sp. ME-Dv--P-122a. The sequence goes on along the minus strand of NZ_JARVRO010000009.1, from coordinate 7,588 downwards.
TCGGCGTCGGTCAGGGCGACACCGGTGTTCCGGGCCCCGGAGAGTCCGCGGTCCTCGGTGTTCGGGACGACCCGGAGTTCCGGCCAGCGCGCGGCGGCGCGGGCCAGGAGCTCGGGCTCGTGGTCGATGACGACGACGACCTCGGGGGCCTCGGGCTGGCGCTTGGCCGACTCGACGCTGTCCTGCAGGTCGCCCCAGCGCTGCTGGGTGTAGGCGCAGATGACGACCGCGACGGTCGTCACGCGACGTCCTCCTCGAGGGCGACGACGGACGCGACGACGGCTGCCCCGGCGACGGCGGACGCGGCGACGGGGGTCGCGACGGACGCACCGACCGGCGCAGCGGCGACGGGCGTCGCAGCGACGGGAACAGCGACGGGAGCAGCAGCAACCGGCGCAGCAGCCGGCGCGGCCAGCTGCTCGGCCGGCGGCACGACACTCATCGCCGCGCGACGGACCTCGGCACGGCCGATCGCGGCACGACGACGCTCGTGCATGATCGACTTCAGCACGCGGATGCCGTCGGTCACGGCGTTGAGGTTGCTGGAACCGTGCACGCGGAGCTTCTCGTGGCTCGGCACCTCGGTGATCGCGAGCTCGGCGGCCGACCAGCGGCAGGTCAGGACGGTCTCGATCTCGAACCCGTCGCCCCACAGCATCGAACCGTCGGCCGGCTTCGGCAGCTCGGACGACAGCAGACCGATCTCCGGCAGGACGTCCGCCCAGAAGGCGTTGTAGCCGTAGCAGAGGTCGCTGTAGCGGGTGCCGAGGATGATGTTGCAGAGCATGTTCAGGCCGCGGTTGCCCATGTTCCGGACGATCGTGATGTCGTCGCTGCCACCGCCGAGCGAGTACCGGGTGCCCTTCGCGACGTCGGCGCCGTCGACGAGCGCCTGGACGAACCGCGGGATCTCGTCGGGGTCCGCGGAGCAGTCGGCGTCGAACATGACGACGATGTCGCCGGTGACCGCTTCGAAGCCGCAGGCCAGGGCGTTGCCCTTGCCCTTGCGGGTCTGGTGCACGACGCGGATGTCGGGCATCACGCGCTGGGCGGCGGCGATGGTATCGTCGACGGAGTTGCCGTCGACCAGGATCACCTCGTACACGGGCGGGAGCTTCGGGAGGATGATCTCGAGGTTGCGGGCCTCGTTCCGTGCCGGGATGACGACGGAGACCCTCGGGTCTGCAGGGCGAACGGTACGTGCGGGCATGGCGCGGTCCTGTCGGGTCAGGGTTGCTGTCGGGTGGTGGCTCGTCGAGACGAGCGGCGCGTCCTCGGATGACGCATCGACGACGGTGACCGTCGTCGGTCGAGCAGCGGGACGCGGGTACGACGCCGCCTGCTTGCCGCGGGTGAGTGGGTACTCTCCCCCGCGGTTCCAACCATCGCCGTGGCCAGCGGGAGGGTCAATGCGCGGTGCGGTCCCTTGCGGACACCCGGGTGCGGATACGGAAACCCGCAACGGTCGTGCAGGTTCGCGGTCCGGCGCGGCGGCCGGCGGGTGGTGGACGCAGGACGAGCGGACGGGCGCGCCCCGCAGAGCGGCAACGCGAAGCGTTGCGCGGGGCGCGCTGACCGAGCCTGCGAGGGAGGTGTGCCAGCCGGCACCGCGCCTCCCGTCCGCCCGTGGGCCGGTCTCAGCCCTGCGGCACGTCCGCCGCCTCGAAGGCGGCCCGCAGCGCGACCGCCAGCTCGGCGACGTGCGGTTCCCGCAGCAGCGACGTGTGCTCGCTCGCGATCCGCACCATCTCGGTGGGCCCGCGCAGCAGGGCGGACCACCCGGCGGCGTCGGGGTTGGCGTCGGCGAGGACGTAGGTGGCGCGCCCGTGGAACGGCGTCGGGTGGTGGCGCCTGGTGACGATCTCGGCCTGGTCGAAGAAGGCGTCGAAGTCCTTCTGCCCACCGTGCCGCAGCACGCCGGCGGTGTACGCGCGGAGCCGCTTGGCGAACAGTGCCCCGTACGGCACGCCCGCGGGCAGGACCCGCCTGACGGCGCGGTCGAGCCCCCGCTGCACGGCCCGGACGGCGGTGTTCGGCTGGTCGCGCGGCTCCATCCGGCCGAAGTGCAGGCGGGCCTGTTCGGACTTCGTGCGGGGCAGGTAGGTGTCGAGCAGGACGACGTGCTCCACCTGCTCGCCGCTCTCGGTCAGGAGCCGGGCGATCTCGAGCGCGACGAGTCCGCCGAGCGAGTGCCCGACGAGCAGGTAGGGGCCGCGGGGCTGGACGATGCGCATCAGGGCGAGGTAGCGGCGGGCGCTCCGCTCGATGTTCCAGTCCGGCATCCCGCGGCGTTCGAGGGCGTGCTGCTGGAACGCGTACAGGTCGTGCGCGGGCAGGTGCCGCGAGAGCGGCAGGAACGTCAGCGCCAGGGCACCGCCACCGGCGAAGCAGAACACCGGCGGACGGCCGCCCTCGCGCGCCTCGGACACCTTCACGACGTCGGGGTGGCTCGGCAGCGCGCTCGTCCCGCTCCGCACCCGTCGGGCGAAGGCGCGGAGCGTCGGGTGCTCGAGCACGTCCGAGGAGCGCAGGTCGACCCCGAGCCGGTCCTGCACGACGGCGAGCATCTCCTCGGCGGACAGCGAGTCGCCGCCGAGGGCGGAGAAGTCCTCGTCCAGGTGCACGCCCCGGAGCCCGAGCACCTCGGCCCAGATCTGCCCGACGACGAGCTCCCACTGGTCGTACTCGCCCTCGACCATCTCGGTCTCGACGCTCGGCGCCCCGGGGAGTTCGGCCCGGTCGACCTTGCCGCGCTCGTTCCGCGGCAGTTCGGTCATCGGCACGATCGAGGCCGGCACCATGTACTCGGGCAGCCGCTCACGGAGCGCCCGTCGGAGCGCACCCGGTGCCGGGGTGCGGTGCCCCGGGCGACCGACCACGTAGGCGACGAGCCGGGTGACGGAACCGGGGTCGACCTGTGCCGTCACGACCGCGTCGTGCACCTCGGGGACCGCGCGGAGCGCCGCCTCGACCTCGCTCGGCTCGACCAGGTAGCCACGGACCTTCACGGCGTCGTCGGATCGGCCGAGCAGCACGAGCCGCCCGTCGGGGTCGACGCGTGCCAGGTCGCCCTGCCGCCAGCTCGGGGTCCCGACGGGGATGCCGGCGACGGCCTCGGCCTCGCCGGTGTGTCCCGCCCGTTCGGCGGTCTTCTCCGGCGCACCCCAGTAGCCCGCGGTCAGGGCGTCGGAGACGACGACGAGCTCGCCGGTCTCCCCCGGGTCGGCAGGGCTGCCGTCCTCTCGGAGCACGAGGACCGTCTTGCCGGGCAACGGCCACCCGGCGGGCACGACGCCCTCGGGCACCGGCTCACCCGGGGCCACCGGGCAGTACGCGACGCACGCGGTCTCGCTCGAGCCGAAGGCGTTCAGGAGCAGCGTGTCCGGGTCCAGGTGGGGTCGGGCAGCGGCGAGGTCGGCGCCGGTGACGGACTCGCCCGTGGTCATCAGGAAGCGCAGCCCGCCGAGCACCGGTGCGGTCCCGGCGGCCGTCCCGTGCGACCCGGGGGCGTTCTGCGACCCGATGATCGAGCGCAGCAGGTGCGGGGTGCAGACGAGCACGTTCACGTCGTCGTCCCGGAACCGCCCGAGCAGCCGCTCGACACCGAGCTCACGCGGCTCGAGCAGCACGATGGTGCCGCCGCAGAGCAACGTGTCGAACGAGAACAGGAGCCCGGCCGCGAAGGAGAGCGGCAGGACGACACCGAGCCGGTCGCCGGGGCCGAGGCCGAGCGCGACCGCGTCCTGCTCGGCGTCGGCGATCTGCTGCCGGTGCGTCAGGACGACGCCCTTCGGCATGCCGGTCGAGCCGGAGGTGAAGACGATGGCGAAGGGGTCCCGCCCTCCCGGGCGCACGCCGACGGTGTCCGCCGACGGGGCCGCGCCCGGTTCACCCGCGTCCAGCAGTTCGCCGAGTGCGTGCACCCGGCCGTCCCGTTCCGCGACCGCGTCGGCGGCCAGCGCTGCACGCTCGGTGTCTGCCACGATCTCGTCGACGCCGGCGAGCCGGGCCACGTGCGCCAGGCGTGCTGCGGGCAGGTGGTCGTCGAGCACCACCACGGTCCGTCCGGCACGCACCAGCGCGAGGATGCCGATCACGGCCTCGGTCGACTGCCCCGCCATCAGCCCGACCGGCTTCGACGCCCCGCCCGGGGTGTCGCCGACACCGGCGCCGCTGTGGTCGTCGGGTCGGAGCGTCACGGCCAGGGCTGCGGCCAGCGCGCGCGAGGCCCGGTCCGCTTCGGCGTAGGTGTACGGACGGCCGTCCCCCGCGAGCGCGGCGGCGTCGCCCCGGAGCGCCACCACGCGGTCCCAGCGGTCCAGCACGGAGTGGTCGGCCGCCGCGGGCACGGCTGCGGGGTGGTTCCAGGGATCGACGGTCGTCAGCGGGTCGACGGAGGTCACGATGACACCTCGGGTGCTCAGCAGCGGACCGCCACGACTCCCGCGACGGTCCTCCGACCGTAGGTCCGCGTTCCCCCGGCCCGCGAGCAGGCGTCGGCCCGGTGCGGGGAACCGCAACCGGCCGGGAGGCGCGGCCTGCGTCCGCCCCGGACGGTACGACTCCGGAACGACCGGTCCACCGCCGTGGGCGCCTCCCGCACGGCGGCTCCCCCGGCTCGGGGATCGTGCGGTTCCGCGCAACCTCCGGATCAGCCGTGGTGGCACCGTGGATGCGCCGTGCATCGCCGATGAGGACGCTCGGAACGAGAAGGTCCCGGAAACGAGAAGGTCCCGGAAACGAGAACAGCCCCCGGGATGTCCCGAGGGCTGTTCGTCGAGTGCTGGGGTACCTGGACTCGAACCAAGAACGACGGTACCAGAAACCGCTGTGTTGCCAATTACACCATACCCCAAAAGGCCTGTCGGCCTTCTGGCCCGGTCACCCGGGGCACGATCAACTACTGTACAGCATCCCGGAGGTCCGCAAGACCACCCACCAGGTCTCGGTGCACGGCGGCGGCGGTCGCGGCTCCGTGTCCGGCGGCGACGATGAGCTGCTCCGGCCCGGGAGGTGTGACGTCTCCCACGGCGTAGAGCCCCGGGACGGACGTCCGGCCCACCCGGTCGACCACGAGGAGTCCCTGCGTGTCGCGCTGGAGCCCGTCGAGCGCCTCGGGCGTGTCGTCGTTCGCGGCCGTGTTCCCGCTCGTTGCGCTCGGACTCGTGGTGGCGCTGGTGCGCAGCCAGTCGAGGTCGGCGTGCCACACCGGTCGGACGAACCCGCCGGTCCGTGGCTCGACGTGGCCGTCGGCGAGCCGGACACCGGTCATCCCGGTGCGATCGCCCTCGAGGTCCTCGACGACCCGCTCGTCCACGACGATCCCGGCGGCCGCCAGTCGAGCGCGGCCGGCGTCGTCGAGCGGCGCCACCCCGTTCGTGTAGACGATCAGGTCGTCGGTCCACGCGGCGATGAGCAGTGCGCGGTCGACGACGTCGTCGGTCTCGCAGATGAACGCGAGCGGCTGCCCGGCCTTGTCGTACGCATCGCACTCGACACAGCTGTGCACCGCGGTGCCGTAGAACGCGCGGAGCATCGGCAGCGACGGGAACTCCTCACGCAACCCCGTCGCCACGACGACCGTCCGGGCCCGGGCCTCGAGCTCGGCGCCCCGCCACGAACCGTGCACCCGCCAGGTGTCCGTGTCGGGGTCCGGGGTCACCAGGTCGACGACGGACTGCACGACCGTCGCCTCCGGGTACCCCTCGACCTCGGTCCGCCCGAGCTTGCGGAGTTCGAGCGGCGAGATGCCATCGCGCGTCAGGAACCCGTGCGACCGCAGCGTCGCGGCGTTCCGGGGTCGGTTCGCGTCGACGAGCAGCACGGTCCGCTTCGCCCGGACCAGGTTGAGCGCAGCGCTCAGCCCGGCCGGCCCGGCGCCGATGACCGCGACGTCGTGCACGACCTGGTCGGCGTGCTCCGTGCTGCTCACGGTCGGTCAGCGCGCCGCGAGGGCGCGGAGCCGGGTCAGGGTGGACTCCTTGCCCAGGATCTCCATCGACTCGAACAATGGCGGACTGATGCGACGCCCGGACACTGCCACGCGCAGCGGGCCGAAGGCGACGCGGGGCTTCAGGCCGAGCTCGTCGATGAGGGCCGAACGGAGCGCACCCTCGATGGCCTCGGTGGTCCAGTCCTGGACACCCTCGAGCGCGGCGGTGCTCGCGTTCAGGACCGTCGCCGTGTCGCCCTTGAGCGAGGCCAGCGCGTCGTCCTCGACCACCAGGTCGGCGTCGGAGGTGAACAGGAACCCGAGCATCGCCGGTGCCTCGCCGAGCAGCTGCATGCGCTCCTGCACGAGCGGAGCCGCCTTGGTCAGGACCTCGAGCTGCTCCGGTGTCGCCGGGTCGCTGATGAACTCCGACAGGTACGGCAGCAGGCGCGACCGGAAGTCCTCCGGCGCCAGCAGACGGATGTGGTCCCCGTTGATCGCCTCGGCCTTCTTGTGGTCGAAACGGGCCGGGTTCGGGTTCACGTCGGTGACGTCGAACGCCGCGACCATCTCGTCGATCGAGAACACGTCGCGGTCGGGCCCGATCGACCAGCCGAGCAGCGCCAGGTAGTTGACGAGCCCCTCCGGGATCATGCCGGCGGCGCGGTGGTGGAACAGGTTCGACTCGGGGTCACGCTTCGAGAGCTTCTTGTTGCCCTCCCCCATCACGTACGGCAGGTGTCCGAACACGGGGATGGAGGGCGCGAGGCCGATCTCGTACAGCGCCTCGTACAGGGCGATCTGGCGCGGGGTCGACGACAGCAGGTCCTCGCCCCGGAGCACGTGCGTGATGCCCATCAGGGCGTCGTCGACCGGGTTGGTGAACGTGTACAGCGGCTTGCCGTTCGGGCGGACCACCACGAAGTCGGGGAACGTGCCCTGCTTGAAGGTGATCTCCCCGCGCACCAGGTCGTCGAAACTCAGGTCACGGTCGGGCACCCGCAGACGGAGCGCCGGCTCGCGGCCCTCGTCGCGGAACGCCTGGCGCTCGGCATCGGTCAGATCACGCTCGTGGTTGTCGTAGCCCTGCTTGGGGTCACGACCGGCCGCCTTGTTGCGGGCTTCCATCTCGTCCGGCGTGACGAAGGACTCGTAGATGTGTCCCGACTCCTTGAGCTTCGCGATCACGTCGTCGTAGATCGCGGTGCGCTCCGACTGCCGGTACGGTCCGTGCTCGCCGCCGGCGTCCACGCCCTCGTCCCAGTCGAGCCGCAGCCAGCGGAGCGCGTCGAGGATCTGCGCGTACGACTCCTCGCTGTCGCGGGCGGCGTCGGTGTCCTCGATGCGGAACACGAGCTTGCCGCCGGTGTGGCGGGCGTAGGCCCAGTTGAAGAGCGCGGTGCGGATGAGCCCCACGTGCGGGGTCCCCGTCGGGCTCGGGCAGAAGCGGACGCGGATGTCGGAGCCGGAGGCGGTGGTGAATGGCGCAGTCATGACCCGACAACCCTACCGCGGTGTCTGTCCCTGCCACCTGCTCTGTGGACGGGCCGGGAACGCAGAAAACCCCTGACCACGAATGGTCAGGGGTGCCCTGGTGTTTCTACGTTAAGTCCGGCGGCGTCCTACTCTCCCACAAGGTCCCCCTTGCAGTACCAT
>NZ_JARVRO010000012.1:0-183116 GCF_030209645.1 Curtobacterium sp. ME-Dv--P-122a | reverse complement strand
ATAAATTGGCATTGACAATGTGCACGCTGTTGAGTTCTCAAGGACCAGACGCACTCCCCGCTCGACCCATCACAGGTTCCGCCAGAGAGGCATTCGTCTTGTACAACATCCTGGGCGCACAACCAGAGGTCGTGTTTCCGAGGAGTTGGTTGCCTGAGCGGGACCCCGTCCGGACTGCATCTCCAGGTGTTCAACCCGGTGATCGTCTCGGCCGTTCCGTTCTCCGCCTCAGCGGCAACGAGTGATTACTTTACGCAGAGGTCAACGGCAGCGCCAAGCCGGCCCACATCCCGGGCGTGTCGTCCTCTGCCCCGCTGGTGGGGTACTCCCCCGGCAACGACGAACGGCCCGCTCCCCACCAGGGGAACCGGCCGTTCGGGAGCGCTGTCAGTGCCGCGCGATGACCGGGTTCTTGAGCGAACCGATGCCGGAGATGGTGACCTCCACGATCTCGCCGTCGCGGATCTGCCCGACACCGGCCGGAGTCCCGGTCAGGATGACGTCACCGGGCAGGAGGGTCCAGATCGAGGACACGAACTCGACGAGCGACGGGATGTCGTGCACCATCTCGTTCGTCGAGGCCGCCTGCCGGAGGTCACCGTCGACGCGGGTCTCGATGCGGATGTCCGACGGGTCGATCTCGGTCTCGATCACGGGGCCGAGTGGGCAGAACGTGTCGAAGCCCTTTGCCCGGGTCCACTGACCGTCGCGAGCCTGCAGGTCTCGGGCGGTCACGTCGTTGGCGATCGTGTAGCCGAGGATCACGCTCGCGAAGTCCTCGCGCCGGACGTTCTTCGCGAGCGAGCCGATCACGATGGCGAGTTCGCCCTCGTGGTCGACGCGTCCGATGTCGGCGGGGAGGCGGATGGGCTCGTCCGGACCGATCACCGAGGTGTTCGGCTTGAGGAACACCACCGGGTCGTCGCCGGCGCGTTCGTCCATCTCGGAGGCGTGCTCCGAGTAGTTGAGCCCGACGCCGATGACCTTCGACCGCGGGATGACGGGTGCGAGGAGCTTGGCGTCGGCGAGTGCCACGCGCTCCCCCGTGGTCTCGAACCCCTGGTACATCGGGTCCCCCGCGAGCACCACCAGAGCGCGCTCGTCGAGGATGCCGTACCGGGGGTCTTCACCCTTGCTGCTGAACCGTGCGATCTTCACCGTTCGACCCTACCCACGCCCGCCGGTCGATCAGGACGCGTCGGTCAGCTTGGTCATCCACCCGTGCGGGTCGGGACGACGGCCGTACTGGATGTCGGTGAGTTCATCGCGCAGGGACATCGTGAGTTCCCCGGCCCCCACGGTCGGCGAACCGATCGTGAACCCGTCACCCCGGAGTTCGGCGATCGGGGTCACCACGGCGGCGGTCCCGCACGCGAAGGCCTCGGTGATCGAGCCGTCGGCGACGCCGTCCCGCCACTCGTCGAGGGTCACGCGGCGCTTCTCGACGGTCAGGCCGCGGTCCTCGGCCAACTGCAGGATCGAGTCACGCGTGATCCCCTCGAGGATCGAGTCGGAGTCGGGCGTGACGAGGGTGCCGTCGGACTTGACCAGGACGACGTTCATCCCGCCGAGCTCTTCGAGGTACTTGCCCTCCACCGAGTCGAGGAACATCACCTGCTGGCAGCCGTGCTCGTAGGCCTCTTGCTGGGGCAGCAGCGACGAGGCGTAGTTGCCGCCGGTCTTCGCCGCACCGGTCCCGCCCTTGCCGGCACGGGCGTACTGCGTCGACAGCCAGATCGACACCGGCTTCGGGCCCGAGGTGAAGTACGCACCGGCGGGGCTCGCGATGCAGTGGTACGCGACGGCCTGTGCCGCGCGCACCCCGAGGAACGACTCCGTCGCGATCATGAACGGGCGCAGGTACAGGCTGGTCTCGGGTGCCGAGGGCACCCAGTCGACGTCGGTCTGCACGAGCTGCCGGATGGACTCGACGAACGCCTCGACCGGGAGCTCCGGGAGCGCGAGCCGTCGGGCGGACCGCTGGAAGCGCCGGGCATTGGCGTCCGGCCGGAACGACCACACCGAGCCGTCCGCGTGCCGGTAGGCCTTGAGCCCCTCGAAGACCTCCTGGGCGTAGTGCAGGACGCTCGCGCTCGGGTCGAGGGACAGCGGCCCGTACGGGTGGATCGACGCACTGTGCCAGCCGTCGTCGAGCGTCCACTCGACCGTCGCCATGTGGTCGGTGAAGTGCTTGCCGAAGCCCGGGTCGGCGAGGATCTCCTCACGCTCGGCAGCCGCGCGGCGGTCGGCGGACGGGGTGCTGGCGAACTCGAGTCCGAAGGCGGTGTCGGTGCTCATGGGGAGGACTCCTTCTCAGGCGGTGGTGGTGCGTGCCGTGGCCGCGGCGGCGATCGCGTCGCCGATCTCGGCCGTGCGACGCGGCGTGGTGCCCCGGTCGGCGAGGTCGGACTCCACCGCAGCCGTCACCGCGGCCGCCAGGTCACCGCGACCGAGGTGGTCGAGCAACAGGGCGACGGAACGGATCGCGGCGGTGGGGTCGGCCAGCTGCTGACCTGCGATGTCCGGCGCGGAACCGTGGACCGGTTCGAACATGCTGGGGAAGGTGCCGTCCGGGTTGATGTTGCCCGAGGCCGCCAGACCGATGCCGCCGCTGATCGCGCCGGCCAGGTCGGTGATGATGTCGCCGAACAGGTTGTCGGTGACGATGACGTCGAACCGAGCGGGGTCGCGGACCATGTGGATGGTGACCGCGTCCACGTGCTGGTAGTCGACCGTGACGTCCGGGTACTCGGCGCCGACGGCCGCGACGGTGCGCTGCCAGAGGGCTCCGGCGTGCACCAGGACGTTGCTCTTGTGCACGAGGGTCAGGTGCCGACGCGGGCGTCGGTCCGCCAGCGCGAAGGCGTACCGCACGACCCGTTCGACACCGAAGGCGGTGTTCAACGAGACCTCGGTCGCGATCTCGTGCGGGGTACCGGTCCGGATGGCGCCGCCGTTGCCGACGTAGGGCCCCTCGGTGCCTTCGCGGACGACCACGAAGTCGACCTCGCCGGGGTCGGCGAGCGGCGTCGGGACGGCCGGGTGCACCGTCGTCGGCCGGAGGTTCACGTAGTGGTCGAACGCGAAGCGGAGCTTGAGGAGCAGCCCGCGCTCGATGATGCCGCCGGCGAGCCGCGGGTCACGCGGGTCACCGCCGACAGCGCCGAGCAGGATCGCGTCGTGCTGCGCGATCGCCGCCATGTCGTCGTCGGTCAGGACGTCGCCGGTCTCCAGGTACCGTGCGGCACCGAGGGAGAACGGGGTCTCCTGCACCACGAGGTCATCCGGCAGGACCGCGTGCAGGACCTTCAGGGCCTCGTCGACGACCTCGGGGCCGATGCCGTCCCCACGGATGACCGCGAGTCGGATCGTCTGCGCGCTGCTCATGTCCGCCACTCCCCTAGAGCGTGATGTCGATCTCGCGGAGCGAGGACGCGTCGATCGCCGAGCGGACGTGCTCGAGGATCTCGGCCGGGACCGGCGAGTCGACGGTCAGGACGCTCAGTGCCTGGCCACCGGCGGCTTCACGGGAGATCTGCATCGCGGCGATGTTGATGCCGGCCTGGCCGAACTCCTTGCCGTAGACCGCGACGATGCCCGGACGGTCGGTGTACTCCATGACGACGTGGTGCCGGTCGAGCGGCACCTCGACGTCGTGCCCGTTGATCTCGACGAGCTTCTCGACCTGCTTCGGGCCGGTGAGCGTGCCGGAGACGCTGATCGCCGGGCCGTCCGACTGGGCACCGCGGATCGTCAGCACGTTGCGGTACTCGGGGCTGTCGGTCTCGGTGATGAGGCGGACGGTGACCCCGCGCTGCTCGGCGATGAGCGGAGCGTTGACGTAGGAGACCTGGTCGCTGACGACGTCGGTGAAGACGCCCTTGAGCGCCGCGAGCTTCAGCACGCTGACGTCGTACTCGGCGAGCTCGCCGTGTACCTCGACGTCGATGCTCGTGACCGGCGAGGTCGCGAGGGCGGTGAAGACCTGGCCGAGCTTCTCGACGAGCGGGATGCCGGGGCGCACGTACGGGTCGATGACCCCGCCGGCGACGTTGACCGCGTCGGGCACGAGCTCGCCGCCGAGGGCGAGACGGACCGACTTGGCGACCGAGACGCCCGCTTTCTCCTGCGCTTCGTCGGTGGAGGCGCCGAGGTGCGGGGTCACGACGACGTTCGGGAGCGCCAGGAGCGGCGAGTCCTTCGGGGGCTCGGCGACGAAGACGTCGAGGCCGGCGCCGGCGATGGTGTTCGACGTGAGGGCCCGGTGCAGGGCGTCCTCGTCGATCAGGCCACCGCGGGCCACGTTCACGACGAACGCGGTCGGCTTCATCAGGGCGAACTGGTCGTCCGAGATCATGCCGAGGGTCTCCGGCGTCCTCGGCATGTGGATCGTGGTGAAGTCCGCCCGACGCAGCAGGTCCTCGAGGGAGACGAGCTCGACCCCGAGCTGCTGCGCACGTGCGGTGGTGACGTACGGGTCGTACGCGATGACCGTCACGCCGAAGGCCTGCAGCCGCTGGGTGATGAGCGCGCCGATGCGGCCGAGGCCGATGATGCCGACGGTCTTCTCGTAGAGCTCGACACCGGTGTACGACGAGCGCTTCCACGCACCGGCGGCCAGCGAGGCGTGGGCGGCCGGGATGTGCCGTGCGAGCGACAGGATGTGCCCGACCGTGAGCTCCGCCGCCGAGATGATGTTCGAGGTCGGGGCGTTCACCACCATCACGCCGGCGGTCGTCGCGGCCTTGATGTCGACGTTGTCGAGGCCGACGCCGGCGCGGGCGACGACCTTGAGGACCGGTGCCGCGGCGATCGCCTCGGCGTCGATCTTGGTGGCGGACCGCACGAGGACGGCGTGCGCGTCGGACAGCGCCGCCAGGAGCGCCGGACGGTCGGTGCCGTCCACGTTCCGGATCTCGAAGTCGGGCCCGAGGGCGTCGACCGTTGCGGGCGAGAGTTCTTCGGCGATCAGGACGACCGGCTTCGACACAGCAGCTGTTTCCTCACTCGAGACGGTTGGTATCCCACCATGCTATCGACGCGGGCCGGTGGTTACGACCGCGGGAGCGGTCCTGTGGAGAACCACACGACGGCCGGGAGGCGCGGGGCGGGGCCGCACCGTGCCTCCTGGCCGTCGGCGGGTCGCGTCAGAAGTCCAGCAGCGTCGGGACGAACAGCTGGAGGTCGAGCCAGAGGGCGCCGGCGCCCGCGAAGGCGACCACGAACACCGCGATCGTGACGGGCAGGCTCGAACGCCGGGTGATGACGATCGCCGCGACGAACGCGACCGGCGCGATGAGGATGTCGAGCACGAGCCACAGCCACGGGGTGCTGGTCTGCAGCGAGTCGCCGCCCGAGGTCGTCTGGAGGAACGCGTTGAAGGCGTCCACCCGCTGGTTGATCTGCGTGAGGTTGCCGACGGCCTGCACCGTCATGTACGCGAACAGCGCCGCGAACACGACCCAGACCACGATCTTCGCGACCACGGGGGCGCTGCTCCGGCGGGTCGTCGCCGGCACTGCCCCGGTCACCCGAAGCTCCGCGTCAGGAGGAACGGCCAGGGGAAGAGCACGACGGCACCGAGGAGCATCCAGAGCAGGCGTGTGCGCGTGCGGCTGCTGCGCGCCGCCCAGAGCACCACCGTGAACCAGAGTGCCGGCGCGAGGATCGCGAGGAAGCGGAGCACCTCGACGAAGAGCGTGAGGACCGTGTCGACGCCGGAGACGTACGCGGTCGACGCGGTGAGGAGCCAGGCCACCGTGTAGAGGAGGTAGAGGCCCCCGAAGACACCGAACCCGACGAGCGCACCGGATGTCTCGGGCGCCTCGGGGTCCCGCTCGCCGCGCTCGCGCACCGCCACCGGGTTGTGCGCCGCGTCGACGTGGGTGGCGTCGTCGGCGTCACCCCAGCTGAGGGCGGCGTCGTCGGTGTCGACGGCGTTCGGCACGTCCGGGTCGATCGACCCGTCTGGTGGGGATGCTGCCGTGGTCATGCCCCGATTCTACGAGGGACACGACACCGGGAGGACCAGCGGCGGCCGGGAGGCCGAGGTCAGACGTCGGCCGGCTGCGTCGCGAGGACCTCGGCGACGACGTCGCGGACGGCCGGGAAGAGCGGGTGGCTCTCCATCAGGCCCGTGAGGATCTCGGTCAGCGCGTGCGCGGTCGCCCCGGAACGCAGGAGTGCGTGCAGCTCGATCGACTCCGGGTCGTTCTCGTCGTCGAACGCGAGCGCCACGCGGACGGCACCGAGCAGGTGCTCGACGGGCAGGCCGCGCTCGGCCAGCTGCGACGCCGGGCCGACGAAGCGTTCACGACGGCCGAGCTTGCGGAGCGGGTTGCGGCCGACGCGCGCGGTGGAGTCCGGCAGGTGCGGGTTCGCGATGCGGGAGAGGTTCGCGGCGACGTAGCGCGCGTGGTCCTCGGGGTCGAAGCCGTGCTTCGCGATCAGCAGTGCGGTGGTCTCGGCCAGCACCCCGTCGACCTCGGCGCGGACGGCGTCGTCCTCGAGTGCTTCGCGGATGAGCCGGATGCCCCGCACGTAGCCGTGGTAGGCGGCGGTGGCGTGCGCCGTGTTGACCGTGTAGAGCTTGCGCTCGACGAACGGCTGCAGGTCGTCGACCCAGGTGACGCCCTCGATCGTCGGCGGTTCGGCGTCGGAGCCCAGGAACGGGGTGCGCTCGATGACCCACTCGTAGAACGGTTCGAGCACGACGTCGAGGCCGCCGGACTGACCGAGCACACCGGACTGGTCCGGGACGATGCGGTCGATCGCGCAGTTCGCGAAGACGGCGGCGATGTCGCGGTCTTCGAGGATCGGGGCGCGGCGAATGCTGGCGTGCAGGGAATCGGTCGCGTTGAACGCGTTCTCGCAGGCGACGATCGTGACGTCACCGCGCTCGAGCGGGCGTGCCGCGAGCCCTTCGGCGATGAGCGGCGCGACGAGCGGCAGCGTGCGTGCGCCCACGGCGGTGGTCACGACGTCGGCCTGGGCGATGGCCTGCACCACACGCTCGCGGTCGGTCTTGCTGCTGAGCGCGCGGAACCCGTAGACGAGGTGCTCGACCGGCATCTCGCCGACCTCGTGCACCACGAACCGGCCGGCTTCGTTCAGGGCCGAGACCACGCGTTCGTCGACGTCGACGAAGGTGAGCTCGTAGCCGCTCGCCACGAGGAACTGGCCCACGAACCCGCGCCCGATCTTGCCGGCGCCGATGTGGACCGCTCGCTTCGTCACCGCCATCCGACGATCATCCCATGCTGGTCGGGGCGGTCCTGACCGCGGGTGCGCACCACGGCCGACGGGTGTCGGGAATCGTCCGCGCGCGCGGCGCAGGGACGCCGGTCCGCGGCGTGGGGGCTGGAGAAGAGCTGCTGCATAACGTTCGGGTCACATCGCGAGGCGGCGGTGCAGGTGCACCGCCGCCTCGCAGGTCGAGTGGTTCTCGGAAGACTACCGCGCGGCCGAGCCGTCCACGTAGTCGCCGTCGTTCTGCTTCCACGCGAAGAGCGCGCGGAGCTCACGGCCGGTGGCCTCGATCGGGTGGCCCTCGCCCTTGGCACGGAGCGCCTTGAACTCCGGAGCGCCGGCGTCCTGGTCCTCGATGAAGCGCTTCGCGAAGGCACCGTTCTGGATGTCCGCGAGCACCGCCTTCATGTTCTCCTTGACGTCCGGCGAGATCACGCGCGGGCCGGAGACGTAGTCACCGAACTCGGCCGTGTCGGAGATCGACCAGCGCTGCTTGGTGAGGCCGCCCTCCCAGATGAGGTCGACGATGAGCTTGAGCTCGTGCAGGACCTCGAAGTAGGCGATCTGCGGCTGGTAGCCCGCCTCGACCAGGGTCTCGAAGCCGTACTGGATGAGCTGCGAGGTACCACCGCAGAGGACGGCCTGCTCGCCGAACAGGTCGGTCTCGGTCTCCTCGGTGAAGGTCGTCTTGATGCCGCCGGAGCGGAGGCCACCGATGGCCTTGGAGTACGACCACGCGAGGTCCCAGGCGGAACCGGACGCGTCGACCTCGACGGCGACGATCACGGGGACGCCACGGCCGGCCTCGTACTCGCGGCGGACGGTGTGCCCCGGGCCCTTCGGCGCGACGAGCGACACGTCGACGCCCTCCGGCGCCTCGATGTAGCCGAAGCGGATGTTGAAGCCGTGGCCGAAGACGAGCGTCGCGCCCGGCTTGAGGTTCGGGCGGATGTCCTCGGCGTAGACGATGCGCTGGACCTGGTCCGGCGCGAGGATGACGACGACGTCGGCCCAGGCGGTGGCGTCGCCCGGGGTGTGGACCTCGAAGCCCGCCTCTTCGGCCTTCTGCCGGCTCTTCGAGCCCTCCTGCAGGCCGATCTTCACCTCGACACCCGAGTCACGGAGGTTGAGGGCGTGGGCGTGGCCCTGCGAGCCGTAGCCGATGACGGCGACCTTCTTGCCCTGGATGAGCGTCAGGTCGGCGTCGGCGTCGTACACGATGTCAGTCACGAGGGTGTGTCTCCTTGGTTCTGTGGTCGGTGCCGGGCACCATCGGCGCCCGGGAAGGGTGTGACGGGCGCTCAGCGCACCCGGTCGGTGATGCTCTTCGGTCCGCGGCCCATGCCGAGGAGGCCCGCTCGGGCGAGCTCCTTGACGCCGTAGGGCTCGAGCACGCGGAGGATCGCCTGGATCTTGCCGGGGTCGCCGGTCACCTCGACGATCAGGGAGTCGGTCGCCACGTCGACGACCTGGGCACGGAACAGGTTCACTGCTTCGAGCACCGCCGAGCGCGTCTGGTTGTCGACGCGCACCTTCACGAGCATGTGCTCGCGCTGGACCGACTGCGAGAAGTCCAGTTCGACGATCTTGATGACGTTCACCAGCTTGTTGAGCTGCTTCGTCACCTGTTCCAGCGGGAGGTCCTCGACGTCGACGACGACGGTGATCCGGCTGAGGCCGTCCACCTCGGTGTTGCCGACGGCGAGCGACTCGATGTTGAACCCGCGCCGGGCGAAGAGCCCGGCGACACGGGTCAGCAGACCGGGCTTGTCCTCCACGAGGAGGGAGAGGACGTGGCTCATGCGGTTTCTCCCGTCATGTCGGCGTCCTCGTCGTCCCAGGTGGGCGCGAGTGCCTGGGCGTACTCGATGGACGAGTTGCTGACGCCCTGCGGGACCATCGGCCAGACCATCGAGTCACGGCTCACGACGAAGTCGATCACCACCGGGCGGTCGTTGGTCGCGAGGGCGAGCTCGATCGCGGCGTCGACCTCGTCGGCCTTCTCGACGCGGATGCCGAGGGCCCCGTAGGCGTCGGCCAGCTTCACGAAGTCCGGCACACGGCGCGAGGCGTGCCCCGTCTCGAGGTCGGTGAAGGAGTGCCGGCCGTCGTAGAACAGCGTCTGCCACTGCCGGACCATGCCGAGCGACGAGTTGTTGATGATCGCGACCTTGATCGGGATGTCGTTGATGACGCAGGTCGCGAGTTCCTGGTTCGTCATCTGGAAGCAGCCGTCGCCGTCGATCGCCCAGACCACACGGTCCGGCTGGGCGACCTTCGCGCCCATGGCCGCGGGGACCGAGTAGCCCATGGTGCCGGCGCCACCGGAGTTGAGCCAGGCGTTGGGCCGCTCGTACTTGATGAACTGCGCGGACCACATCTGGTGCTGGCCGACACCGGAGGCGTAGACGGCCTCGGGACCGGAGAGCTCACCGATGCGCTTGATGATGCCCTGCGGCGCGAGGAGCCCGTCGGTCGGCTCGGCGTACCCGAGCGGGAAGTCGGTCTTGAGCTGGTGGAGCTTCGCCCACCACTCGTCGGTCGACGCGCGGTCCTCGACGGCGATGCCGCCCCAGGCGTCGAGCAGGTCGACCAGGACCTCGCGGGCGTCACCGACGATCGGGACGTCGGCGAAGCGGATCTTCGAGATCTCGGCCGGGTCGATGTCGACGTGCACGACCTTGGCGTCCGGCGCGAACTCGTCGGCCTTGCCGGTCACGCGGTCGTCGAAGCGGGCACCGAGGGCGACGATGAGGTCGCTGTCCTGCAGGCCGAGCACCGCGGGCACCGTGCCGTGCATGCCGGGCATGCCGAGGTGCTGCGGGTGCGAGTCCGGGAACGCGCCGCGCGCCATCAGGGTCGTGACGACCGGCGCACCGGTCGCCTCGGCGAAGCGGAGGAGCTCGGCGGTCGCGCGGGAGCGGATGACCCCGCCGCCGACGTAGAGCACCGGGCGCTTCGACTCGGACAGCAGCTGCGCGGCCGCGGTGATCTGCTTGCCGTGCGCCTTGGTCACCGGGCGGTAGCCGGGCAGGTCGATCTTGGGCGGCCACACGTAGGGCGCCGACTTCTGCTGGGCGTCCTTCGTGATGTCGACCAGCACGGGGCCGGGCCGACCGGTCGTCGCGATGAGGTGCGCCGCGGCGAGGGTCGCCGGCACGTCGGCCGGGTCGGTGACCAGGAACGAGTGCTTCGTGATGGGCATCGTGATGCCGACGATGTCGGCTTCCTGGAACGCGTCGGTGCCCATCAGCGTCGAGAACACCTGACCGGTGATCGCGATGAACGGCACCGAGTCCATGTAGGCGTCGGCGATGGCCGTGACGAGGTTCGTCGCACCGGGGCCGGACGTTGCGATGGCGACGCCGACCTTGCCGGACGACGAGGCGTACCCCTCGGCGGCGTGGCCGGCACCCTGCTCGTGACGGACGAGGATGTGGCGGATCGTGGTCGACGCCATCAGCTCGTCGTAGAACGGGATGATCGCGCCGCCCGGCAGGCCGAAGACGTCGGTGATCCCGAGGTGCTCGAGCGTCCGGAGGACGGCTCCCGAGCCGGTGAGGATCTCCGGCGACCGGCGTGCACCGGCGGCCGCGGACAACGGAGTTGCTTCCGTGGGCATGAGTGGTCCTTGCCTGAGTGGTGGCGGTGGTGCGGGTGTCGGACGCTAGCCCGTGACCGCGCCCTGGGCGGCGGACTTCACGAGCTTGGCGTACTTCGCGAGGACTCCGCGGGTGTAGCGCGGGGGCAGCGGGGCCCAGCCGTCACGGCGGGCCTCCAGCTCGGCCGGGTCGACCAGTAGGTCGAGCGAGCGAGCCGCGATGTCGACACGGATGCGGTCGCCATCACGAACGAAAGCGACTGGACCTGCGTCCACCGCTTCCGGTGCGATGTGGCCGATGCAGAGGCCGGTTGTGCCGCCTGAGAATCGACCGTCGGTCAAGAGTAGTACATCCTTGCCGAGGCCCGCGCCCTTGATGGCCGCGGTGATGGCGAGCATCTCGCGCATGCCCGGGCCGCCCTTGGGGCCCTCGTAGCGGATGACGACGACGTCGCCCTTCTCGATCCCGCCCTCGGTCAGGGCGTCCATCGCCGCACGTTCGCGGTCGAACACGCGGGCGGGGCCCTCGAAGACGGAGGCGTCGAAGCCCGCGGTCTTCACCACGGCACCCTCGGGAGCGAAGGAGCCCTGCAGGACGGTCAGGCCACCGGTCTCGTGGATCGGGTTGTCGAGCGTGCGGAAGACCTCGCCGTCGAGTGCCGGCGGGTCGATCTCGGCCAGGTTCTCGGCGACGGTCTTGCCGGTCACGGTCATGCAGTCGCCGTGCAGCAGGCCCGCGTCGAGCAGCGCCTTCATGATCACGGGGATGCCGCCGTTGCGGTCGACGTCGACCATGACGTACTTGCCGAAGGGCTTCATGTCGGCCAGGTGCGGGACCTTGGAACCGATGCGGTTGAAGTCGTCCAGCGACAGCTCGACCTCGGCCTCGTAGGCGATCGCGAGCAGGTGCAGGATGACGTTGGTCGAACCGCCGAGGGCCATCGCGACGGCGATCGCGTTCTCGAAGGCTTCCTTGGTGAGGATCTGCCGCGCGGTGATGCCGTGCTCGAGCATGTTCACCACGGCCTCGCCGGAGCGGTGCGCGTAGTAGTCACGGCGACGGTCGGCGCTCGGCGGGGCGGCGGAGCCCGGGAGCGACATCCCGAGGGCCTCGGCGACGGAGGCCATCGTGTTCGCCGTGTACATGCCACCGCAGGCGCCCTCGCCCGGGACGATGGCGCACTCGATCTTCTTGAGCTCTTCCTCGCTCATGGTGCCGGCCTTGCAGGCGCCGACGCCCTCGAAGGAGTCGATGATCGTGACTTCCTTCATCGTGCCGTCGGCCTGCTTCACGTAGCCCGGCATGACCGAACCCGCGTAGAGGAACACGCTCGCCAGGTCGAGGCGCGCGGCGGCCATCAGCATGCCGGGGAGCGACTTGTCGCAGCCGGCGAGCAGGACGGTGCCGTCGAGGCGTTCGGCGTTGACGACGGTCTCGACGCTGTCCGCGATGACCTCACGCGAGACGAGGGAGAAGTGCATGCCCTCGTGGCCCATCGAGATGCCGTCCGAGACGGAGATGGTGCCGAACTGCAGCGGGTAGCCGCCACCGGAGTGCACGCCCTCCTTCGCACCCTGTGCGAGGCGGTCGAGCGACAGGTTGCACGGCGTGATCTCGTTCCACGAGGACGCGATGCCGATCTGCGGCTTGCTCCAGTCCTCGTCTCCCATACCGACGGCCCGCAGCATGCCACGCGAGGTGGTTGCTTCGATCCCGTCGGTGACGACCCGGCTGCGCGGCTTGACGTCGATATCAGGCATGGGATGAGTCTAGGACGCTTTGGGATACCAGCCGTGCACCCCCGTGCATTCTCATGCTCCGGGGCCGCGATCAGCGGGTGGCTCGGAGCCTCGCCAGCTGCTTCAGGACCCCGGTCAGGGCCGCCGGGTCGGCGATGCGGTACCCGGCCCGGGTCTCCCCCGGCCCCACCTTCACCCCGACGTCGCCGTCGCCGAGCACGCGGAAGGCGTCCTCGTCGGTGACGTCGTCGCCGGCGAAGAACACCGCGTCGGCACCGTGCAGCTCGCGGAGCCGGGCGATCGCGTCGCCCTTCGTGACGTGGCGCACCGCGAACTCGACGATGTCCTTGCCACCGCGCTCGAGCACCTCGGGGTCGGCCTCGTGCGCCGCGCGGCTCGCCGCCGCGTTCGCCTCGGCCGCGACCTCGGCGGAGACACGGCGCGTGTGCACCCCGTGCCCGGCGGGCTTGTGCTCGATGACGACGCCCGGGAACCGTTCGCCGACCGCGTCGAGCGCGGCACCGATCCGTGCCACACGCTCGACCTCGTCATCGGACAGCGCGGCCTCGTCGTGGCCGCCCACGCGCCACTCGACGCCGTGCGAGCCGACGAGCGCCATGTCCTCGGGTGCGTGGGTCACCGCGGCCAGGCTGCCGAGGGGACGCCCCGACACGAGCACCACCTCGGTGTCCTTCGCACGGTGCAGGGTCAGGACCGCGGCCCACGACCCGGGCAGCGCCCCGACCTGCGAGGGGTCGTCCGCGAACGGGGCCAGCGTGCCGTCGAAGTCGAGGGCGACGATCAGTCGCGGCGCAGCCGCGAGCGTCTCGAGGGCCGCGTCGATGGCGGACTGGTCGGTGGTGGTCTCAGTCATCACGTGCCTCCCGGGTGTCCTCGGCAGCCCTGGCGGACTGGGCGTCCTGGTCGAAGATCGACATGTTGTCGGTCTGCGCCTCACGGTGCTGCTCGCGCGGGTCGGCGGCGGACGGGTCGATCTGGGCGTTCCGCGGCGCGTGCCGGTCGAGCGCCTCGAGGAACGAGCGCGACCAGCGCGCCACGTCGTTGTCGCGGACGCGCTTGCGGAGCGCGCGCATGCGCGTCGACCGCTCGCGACGCGGCATCTGGATCGCGCGCTCGATCGAGTCCTTCAGCGCACCGATGTCGTGCGGGTTGACGATCACAGCCTGCTTGAGCTCGTCGGCGGCACCGGCGAACTCGGACAGGATGAGCACCCCGTCGTTGTCGAAGCGGGCGGCGACGTACTCCTTCGCGACGAGGTTCATGCCGTCGCGCAATGCGGTGACGAGCATGATGTCGGCGGCCAGGTAGAGCGCCACCATCTCCTCGCGTGGGTAGCCGTGGTGCAGGTACGAGATCGGCTGGTGGCCGATGACGCCGAGGTCGCCGTTGATGCGGCCGACGCTCAGCTCGATCTCGTCACGGAGCGCAGCGTACGAGTCGACACGCTCGCGGCTCGGGCTCGCGACCTGGATCAGGGTGGCGTCCTCGACCGCGATGCGGCCGTCCTCCACCAGCTCGCCGAACGCCTTGATGCGGTGGCGGATGCCCTTGGTGTAGTCGAGCCGGTCGACGCCGAGCAGCACCGTCTTCGGGTTGCCGAGGCTCTCGCGGATCTCGCGCGCACGCTCCTGCACCTCGGGCTTGCGGGCGATCGCCTCGAAGCTCTCGGCGTCGATGGAGATCGGGAAGTGCCTGGCCTCGACGTGGCGGACCGTGATGCCCTTGCGGCTGCGCGGCGCTGCCGGGTCGTCCACCGGGACGTCGATCGTGGTGCCCTTGGTCGTGTAGCCCTTGATGTGCCGGACCGCTCGGAGGAAGTCGCTGGCGTCGTCGTGGCGCTGGAAGCCGATGACGTCGGCGCCGAGCAGCCCGTCGAGGATCTGCGCACGCCACGGCAGCTGCGCGTAGATGCCGACCGGCGGGAACGGGATGTGGTTGAAGAAGCCGATCGTCAGGTCGGGGCGCTTGGCGCGGAGCAGGGCCGGCACGAGCTGCAGCTGGTAGTCCTGTACCCAGACGATGCCGTCCTGCTCGACGATCTCGGCGATCTGCGCGGCGAAGCGCTCGTTCACGCGCTTGTACGCGTTCCACCAGTCGCGGTGGTAGCTCGGGTGCTCGATGACGTCGTGGTACAGCGGCCAGAGCGTGTCGTTGCTGAAGCCCTCGTAGTACTCCTCGACGTCGTCGTCGGAGAGCGGGACGGGGACGATGTGGATGCCCTCGTTGTCGAACGGTGCGACCTCGACCTCGGCCTGCCCCACCCAGCCGACCCAGGCTCCGTCGTTCGCGCGCATCACGGGTTCGAGGGCGGTCACGAGGCCACCCGGCGAGTGCCGCCAGCCCTCGTTGCCGTCCTGGTCGACGACGCGGTCCACCGGGAGTCGGTTGGAGGCGACGACGAACGAGTAGCGGGTCTGTTCGGTGCGGTCTGCAGGCATGGGGTGGTGTGATCTCCGTTCCGCCCGGCCGGGGCCGGGTGCGTCGGGTGCGTCGTGCGTCGGGTGCGTCGGGTGCGACGGCCGGCGTGGTGCGCCGGGTGGTCCGGCGTGCTGCGCCGGGTGCGCTGCCGAAGTTACCAGCGTGGGGACAGCGTATTCACGGCGGATCGGCGGGTCCGCTACGCTGCAGGCACGTGTCGGGGGGACACGGGTGCTGGAGTGCGGCGCCGGCCTCCCGGTCGGAGAGGACCCCCAGCCGTGAGCGAGAACCCGCCCAACCAGCCCGTCCCGCCGTCGCAGCCCGGTCCGGGCCAGCCCGGTACCGGCCAGCCCGGATCGGGCCAGCCCGCTTCCGGCCAGCCCGCCTGGAACGGCCAGCCCGCTTTCGGCCAGCCTGCCTGGAACGGCCAGCCCGCCTGGCAGCAGCAGCCTGGAGGCCCGCAGCAGTGGTCGGGTCAGCCCGCCCCCGCCGCGCAGCCGTCCGATGCGTTCGGTCGCTTCCTGCGGTCCGTGTCCGGTCGCGACTGGCTGGCGGCCGTGCTCGCCGCCGTCGGCGGCTGGGTCGCGGCGTACGTCGTCGCCGGGCTCTCGCTGCTCATCACCGTCGGACTGCTCGCGTCGGGCGGCAGCGGGTCGGCCGCTCCGTCCACCGGGTCCGGCACCGACCTCGGCGCGGGCTCGGCTCCCGACGTGGAGTCCCTGCTCTCCGGCGTGAGCGTCCTGCTCGGCGCGCCGGCGCAGCTCGTGGCCCTCGCCGACCTCGGCCGACTGCACCTGTCCGGGTCGATCGGGTTCCTCGGTTCCGGCTCGGGCTCGCTCGCCGTGGTGCCTGCGCTGGTGCTCGCCGCGCAGGTCGTCCTGGCCGTCTTGCTCACCCGCCGGATCCGCACGCGTGGCCTCGGCCGCACGCAGGTGCTCGTCACCGCGGTGGCCTCCGGCCTCGTCACCACCGTGCTCACGAACGTCGCCGCCGGCCTCTTCGCGATCCGGTTCCCGTCGGTGTCCGGCGCGGTCATCGAGCCGGTGCACGCCGTCGGTCTCGGCAGCATCATCGGTGCGTTCGTCATCGGGGCCCTGGCGGCACTCCTCGCCCGGCCCTCCGTCCTCGCCGGGCGCAACGTCTTCACCGCCCGCCTGCTCGGCACGCTCCGGGTCGCCGCGTCGCAGCTCACGGTCCTCGTCGTGCTGGTCGCCCTCGTCGTCATCGTCGTCGCCCTGATCGCCCAGCCGTCCTACGGCTCCGCGTTGCCGCTGCTGCTCGGGAACGTCGCGATCGGACTGACCGCGCTCGGGTTCTTCGGTGGTGTGGGGACGTCCGGCTTCGGGTCCGCCAGCGACACCGCCTCGGTGTTCGGCGGAGCTGGCGGCTGGACCTGGCTCGTCGTGCTGTTCGTCGTCGTGACCTCGGTCGCGGCCGGGCTCGCCCTCGCCGTCCGTCGCAACGACCGGATCCGCACCACGCTCGACTGGGTCGTCACGCCGCTGGTGTGGTTCGCACTCGGTCTGCTCTGCTTCGTCCTCGGCACCGGCGTCGTCTCGTACCAGGTGAGCAGCACGAGCTCCGTGGACGGCTCGGGGTCGATCGGCATCACGCCGTGGACGCCGATCGTCTTCGCCCTGTGGGGCGGCGCGATCGAGGTCGTCGCCCGGTACCTCGCCCCGGTGCTCCTGCCCCGCCTCGGCGGAGCCGTGGTGCTCCGGACGTCCCGCCTGGTCGGAGCGGACCCCCGCCCCGTCGTGCCGCCGGCGTTCCCGGCCGGGCCCGCAGCCGGCCAGGCCGGGCCCGCCGCGGCCCAGGGTGCGCCCGTCGCGCCCACCGCGACCGTCGACCCGGCCGCGCCCGGTGCGCCCGGCGCTCCCGTTGCACCCGGCGCGCCTGTCGCCGCGGACGCGCCGGCCGCCGCCGCGTGGAACACTCCCCCGGCCGCTGACCAGCACGTGCCGTACCCGCCGGCCGGGCCTGCCCAGGAACCCGCGTACGGCGTGCAGTCGATCTCCGGCGCGCAGCCGGCGGCCGGGTCGCAGCCGCCCTACGGCACGCAGCCCCCGTACGGCGCACCACCGGCCGACGGGTCGCAGCCGTTCATCGGCGGTGGTGCCCCCGCTCCGGCACCGATGTCCCCGCGGGCCAAGAAGATCCTGGTCCGTTCGCTCATCGCCGGTGGCGCCGTCATCGTCGTCGTCATCGCCGGTGCGGTCACGACGAGCGTCCTCCGCGCCAACGTCTGGGGTCCGGCACCGACCGTGAAGTCCTACGTGCAGGCCATCGCCAGCGGTGACGCCGACACCGCCGCCGACCTGAGCGAGATCCCCGACGACGCGGCGATGCTCGACTCGAAGGTGCTCGGGAGCGCGAAGGACCGCCCGTCGGACATCCGCGTCGGCCGGGTCGCCCGGACCGGTGACACCGCCATCGCCACCCTGAGCTACACCCAGGACGGCAAGAACCGCTCCGGCCAGGTGTCGCTGCGGCGCACGGGCACCTCGTTCCTGGTGAAGGACGAGTGGCGTGTCACGCAGCCGCTGGCGCAGCAGGTCACCCTGACGGCCTCCGACGTCCTCGAGGGCGCTCCGGTGACCGTCGGCGGCAAGGAGATCGGGAAGATCAGCGACGGCAAGTTCACGTCCCTCGCCTACCCCGGCACCTACCAGGTCTCGGTCGGCGGGACGAAGTACTTCACCGGCGGCACCGAGAAGGTCGCCGTGGGTGCGGTCATGTCGGGCTACGTCGACTTCGCGCCGAAGGCGACCAAGGCACTCGAGCAGGACGCCGAGCAGTACGTGACCGACCTCATCGACGACTGCGCCGAGAAGACCGAACTCCGGGCCCTGAGCGGCTGCCCCTGGTACGGGCCCTACGACGCCGACGGCGGCGTGCAGTACGACGTCACGTCGATGCCCGAGCTGGAGGTCGAGGCGTCCCGCGCCGGCACCGTGATGGTGACGAGCACGAAGGACGGGAGCGTCTCGTACAGCTACACCTCGTACCTCGGTGACAAGAAGCGCGGCGAGGACTCGTTCGATGTGAACCAGTACCTGAAGGTGGAGGACGGCAAGCTCGTCTCCGCCTACTGAGCAGGAGCCGGCTGAGCAGGAGCCGGCTGAGCAGGAGCCGGCTGACGGCGCCGCAGCACCACGACGGCCGACCCGGGAGATCCCGGGTCGGCCGTCTCAGTAGGCTGACGAGCATGGTCAGGACACGGGCGTGGTGCAAGGGCGACACGGTCGAACGGGACTTCCCCGTCGACCGGATCTCCGACCTCGTCGCCGACCCGGACACCTTCGTCTGGATCGACTACACCGACCCGACGGCGGCCGACCTCGAGCAGATCGAGGAGGAGCTCGGCATCCACGCGCTCGCGGTCGAGGACGCCGTCGAGCACGGACAGCGGCCGAAGCTCGACCGGTACCGGGACAGCCTGTTCCTGGTCGTCTACGACGTGGGCGGCACGGACGACGAGGGTGACCTGATCACGCACGAGGTCAAGGCCTTCGTGACCGAACGGGCGCTCGTCACCATCCACGGGTCCGACGTCGACACCACCCCGATGGAACATCGGCTCACGGCGAACTCCGACATCGCCGAACACGGCGTGCCCTGGCTCGTCTGGGCGCTGCTCGACGCGGTCGTCGACCGGGCCACCGACACCGTCGAGGACCTCGAGCGGCAGATCGATGCGCTCGAGGACGACCTGTTCGAACCGGGCGACCCCCGCGAGCAGCAGATCCAGCGGCGGTCGTTCCGGCTCCGCAAGACCCTCGGGGTGCTCCGGCGGCTGGTCGTCCCGACGCGGGACAGCGTCGCCTCGTTGCTGCACGGTGACGCGGAGACGATCTCGAACGGCATCCGGCCGTACTTCCGCGACGTCGAGGACCACCTGGTCTCGATCGCCGACTCCGTCGAACAGCTCCGTGACGCCGTGTCGAGCGTGCTCGACACGACCCTGAACCTGGCGTCGAACCGGCAGAACACCGTCATGAAGAAGGTCACGAGCTGGGCGGCGATCATCGCGATCCCGACCGGTGTGACGAGCTTCTACGGGCAGAACGTGAAGTTCCCGGGCGAGGGCGCCTGGAGTGGTCTCTGGGCCTCGCTCGCGATCATCACCGCGTCGTCGCTCGTGCTCTACCGCGTCTTCAAGACCCGCGACTGGCTCTGACCGCGCACGGCGCCGGCACCGGCACCGGCACCGGCACCGCCTCGGCACCGGGCTCCGCCGGCGTCAGAGCGCGAGCGCCAGGACCCCGGCGACGACGGTGAGCGGCGCGACGACGCACCCGAGCGCCATGTACCGGCCCCAGGACAGGTGCACGCCCTCGGCAGACAGCCGTGCGTGCCACAGCAGCGTCGCGAGCGAGGCCCACGGCGTGATGAGGCAGCCGGCGTTGACGCCGATGAGCAGCGCCGCGTACCGGACGGCCTCGTGCCCGGCGGCCGGTTCGAGCACAAGGTACGCCGGCAGGTTGTCGATGCCGTTCGCGGCGACCGCGCCCGCACCGCCGAGCAGCAGCAGCGGGCCGGTCCCGGTGCCGCCCTGCAGCGCGTGCACGATCGGGTCGGTGATGCCCGTCGTGTGCAGCGCCTCGACCACCACGAAGAGCCCGGCGGCGAACAGCAGGGTCGACCACGGCACGCGGGACACCCGGAGTTCGGACGGTGACCGGAACGCCGCGACCACGACGAGCACCACGGCGGCCAGGACCGCGGCGATCCACACGGTCACCCCGGCCGTCAGGGCGACGACGAGCGCGACGAGCACGGCGGAGGCCGCCCAGAAGAACACCGGGTCCTTCGGCGTGCGGACGGACACCGGCGAGTACCGGCCGAACAGCTTGCCGCGGAACACCACGAGCAGGACGACGCACGGCACGACCACCCCGGCGACCGCGGGCCAGGCCATCAGCCCGGCGAACGGCAGCGGGCCGCCGAGCCCCATCCGGTCGACGGCGAGCAGGTTCGTCAGGTTCGACACCGGCAGCAGCATCGAGGCCGTGTTCGCGAGCCAGACCGTGGTCAGGGCGAACGGCATCGGGGGCAGCCCCACGCGCCGTGCGAGCGAGATGACGATGGGGGTGAGGAGCACCGCGGTGGTGTCGATCGACAGGAAGACGGTGCAGAGCACGGCGAGCACGACGACCGCGCCCCAGAGGCCGATGGTGCGCCCGCCACCGACCCGGGCGGCGACGTCGGCGAGGCGGTCGAACACCCCGGCGTCCGCGGCGAGCTCGGCGACGACGGTCAGCCCGAGCACGAACCCGAGGACCGGCAGGACACGGTCGGCGAGCACGGCGAGGTCGTCGAGGGGCAGCAGCCCGAACACGACGCAGACCGCGCCGACCACGAGCAGGGCCGCTCCGATGACCGCTTGACGCACGAACACTCCTCCGGAAGACACCGCGGCAGGGTGACCGGCGGCGCTCCAATGTACGGGCCGGTAGCGTTGTCAGCACGACGACAGGAGGCCTCTGTGCGCAAGTTCATGTTCAACGGTGCGGTGTGGAGTTCGCTCATCAGCGGCTACAGCGTGCTGCAGACCACCCGCCAGGGACCGCGTGACTGGCGGCTCACGCTGACCTGGGTCGCGTGGCTCGCCACGACGATCGTGGCGATCGGCACGGTCGTCGAGGACGACCGCGCGGTCAAGGCGCGCCAGTAGCTCGAGACGCGGCAGGGGGTCGCGGACGCGACCCGGCTGACGGACGGGAGGCCCGGTGCCAGCTGGCACCGGGCCTCCCGTCCGTCGTCCGTCCCGTGCACGGCACGCGGTCACGTCACCGGGTCAGCGCTCGGACTCCGGGATGCCGGACGTCTGGATCGGTCCGGTGAAGAGGGCGCCGCGCTCGTCGTCACCGAACAGCTGCGAGTCCCCCTCTGCCGGGCGTCCGCGTCGGCGCGGTGCCGCCGCACCCGGCTCGGTGAGCTGCACCCGCTGGACCGGCAGGGCGTCCGGGTGGGTGCGCTGGATCCACTCGACCATCTCCTCGCGGACGTAGCAGCGGAGGTCGAACAGGCCGCCGGCGTCGGGTGCCGTCACGAGGATGCGGACCCGGACCAGTCCCCCGACGGCGTCCGTGACCTGGAGCACCTTGACCCGGCGGTCCCAGATCGTCGAGGTGTCGAGGATCCGGTCGAGCTCCGCACGCATGTCGGCCGGGCTCACCCGCCAGTCGAGGTCGAACTCGACGGCACCGAGCAGTTCGCTGCCGGTCCGGGTCCAGTTCTCGAACGGCGTGCTCGTGAAGTACGTCGACGGCAGCACGAACCGACGGTCGTCCCACAGGTGCACGACGACGTAGGTCAGCGTGATCTCCTCGATCCGTCCCCACTGCTGCTCGACCACGACGACGTCGTCGACGCGGATCGACCCGGAGAACGCCAGCTGCATGCCGGCGAACACGTTGCCGAGCGTGGACTGCGCGGCGAGGCCCGCGACCACGGAGATGAGGCCGGCGCTGGCGAGCACGCTCGCGCCCGCGGCCTCGACACCGTCGAAGGTCAGCAGGATCGCGCCGACCGCGATGATGACGAGCAGGGCGACGGTGAGGCGCCGGATGATGAGCACCTGGGTGCGGATGCGACGCGCCTGCCGGTTGTCGGGGACGTCGATGCGGAAGCGGTGCAGCCCGAGGTCCTCGAGGAAGATCGCGACGTGGCACGCGAGCCAGCAGCCGACAGCGATCGTGACGATGAGGAAGCCGTGCACGACCTCGTCGCGCCACGGGTAGGCGTCGGGGTCCCGCGGGATGCTCGACGTGAACGCGATCCAGAGCAGGACCACCAGCAGCACGGTGCGGAAGGGGTGCTTCGTCCGGCGTGAGAGCACGCCGGCCCACCGTTCCCGGCGCGCGATCGCCCGGAGGACCAGGTGCAGGACGAGGGCGACGACGGCGGTCACGAGCAGGGCGAACCCGATCGCGACGAGGAGTCGGAGGAGGATGTCCATCCCTCCATGCAAGCAACGGACGACGGTCGTCGTTCAGGTTCGGGCCGCCGCCGGCTGTGCGGACGTTCAGCAGCTGCGGTTCGACCGAACCGGGGTTTGCGTGACGCCCCGGTCCGGTGCGCATGTAGGTTCTCTCGCATGACAGCGCAGAACGACACGGGTGGCAACCGAGCGCCGGCGAACGACTTCTCGCACGAGCAGGAGGGCTACCAGCACGGTCTGAAGCCCCGGCAACTGCAGATGATCGCGATCGGCGGCGCGATCGGCACCGGCCTCTTCCTCGGTGCCGGTGGACGCCTGCACACCGCGGGCCCCGCGCTCGCGCTGACCTACCTGGTCGCCGGGATCTTCGCCTTCTTCATCCTGCGGGCCCTGGGCG
This sequence comes from Curtobacterium sp. ME-Dv--P-122a, assembly GCF_030209645.1. NCBI lineage: Bacteria > Bacillati > Actinomycetota > Actinomycetes > Micrococcales > Microbacteriaceae > Curtobacterium > Curtobacterium sp. ME-Dv--P-122a. The sequence continues at coordinate 160,745 of NZ_JARVRO010000012.1, read as the reverse complement.
AGCTGGTGCTGCACCGCCCGTCCTCGGGGTCGTTCATCTCGTACGCCCGCGAGTTCTACGGCGAGAAGTTCGCGTACGCCGCCGGCTGGATGTACTTCCTGAACTGGGCGATGACCTCGATCGTCGACACCACCGCCGTCGCGATCTACCTGCAGTACTGGTCGGCCTTCACCGCGGCGCCGCAGTGGCTGCTCGCGCTGATCGCCCTGATCGTCGTCCTCGCGGCGAACATGGTCGCCGTGAAGGTGTTCGGCGAGCTCGAGTTCTGGTTCGCCCTGATCAAGGTCGCCGCGCTCGTGGCGTTCCTCGTCGTCGCGATCATCTGGCTCGTCTTCGCGTTCCCCGTCGAGGCCGGTGGCGAGGCCGTCCGGACCGGCTTCACGATCTGGGGCGACAACGGCGGGCTGTTCCCGAACGGGCTGCTCCCCGCGGTCATCGTGATCCAGGGTGTCGTCTTCGCCTACGCCGCGATCGAACTCGTCGGCACGGCGTCGGGTGAGACGCAGAACGCCGAGAAGGTCATCCCGCGCGCGATCAACTCCGTCGTCTTCCGCATCGCGGTCTTCTACGTCGGATCGATCATCCTGCTCTCCCTGCTGCTGCCGTACACGGCCTACAAGGAGGGCGAGAGCCCCTTCGTGACGTTCTTCTCGTCGCTCGGCAACCCGCACATCGGTGCGATCGTCGGCGGCATCATGAACTTCGTCGTGCTCACCGCCGCGTTGTCGTCGCTGAACGCCGGCCTGTACTCCACCGGACGCGCGCTCCACTCGATGGGCATGAACGGTTCGGCGCCGAAGTGGACCACGAAGATGTCGAAGGGCGGCGTCCCCTACGCCGGCATCCTGCTCACCGCGGCGTTCACCGTCGCGGGCGTCGTGCTGAACTACTTCGTCCCGAAGCAGGCGTTCGAGATCGCGCTGAACATCGCCAGCCTCGGCATCATCACCGCGTGGGGCACGATCATCCTGTGCCAGATGCGACTGCGCCAGTGGGCCAAGCAGGGGCTCGCGAAGGAACCCTCGTTCAAGCTGCCCGGTGCTCCGGTCACCGCCTGGCTGACCCTGGCGTTCCTCGCCTCGGTCATCGTCCTGATGGCGATCGACTACCCCGTCGGCACGTACACGATCGCGTCGCTCGTCATCATCATCCCGCTGCTCGTCGTCGGCTGGTTCCTGCAGCGTGACCGCATCCTGCGCATCGCCGCCCTGCGCGAGGGCGTCACGGGCCCCTACCCGATCGGCGTCCGCGACCCCGCTGCCTCGGTGCGACGCGACGGCGACAGGAGCTAGCGCTCCGCTTGTCCCCGGAACGCAAGGCCCCCGGCGCCGAACACGAGCGGTCCGGCACCCGTCGCTACCATCAGCGGGTGCCGGACCGCTCTCCTTCTCCCACCCTCGACCTGCAGCTCAGCTGGCGAGGTGCCTACGGACGCCTCCGGGTGTTCGCGGATCGTCTCGAGGCCGAGACCGACTACCAGCGCGAGACCCGCACCGTGGTGCCGATGGACGCGGTGCAGGGGTGGCGCCTCGGACCGTGCGACGAGGACGCCGTCTGCGTCGAGTTCATCGCCGGGCAGGACACCTACCGGGTGCTGCTCGACACCCCGGACGAGCAGCTCGCTGCGCTGGCGATCCGGAAGGTCCTCGGCCCGCCGCTGGAGTCCTGAGGGCGCGGGTGCCGGGCCCCGGTTGCCCGGGGGCCGGCTCAGTCGTCGGTGTCGACGCGGTCGGTGACGACGTCACCGGAGCCGGCGTCGATGCGCACGCTGTGCTTGGTTCCGGACGAGTCGAGCACGTCGCCCTCCCAGACGACCGTGCCGACGTGGTCGTCGAGTCCGAGTTCGGTCACGGTCCCCGCGTGCAGGTCCTGCAGGGCGTCGACGGCCTGCTTGACGCTCAGGTCGGCGGCGGCGACGAAGCGCTCGTGCTCGGCCTTGTCATCGGCGTCGGCGGCCTCGGTCCGCGGGGTGCCGGCGACCGCGGAACCGTCGGCGTCCGTGTGCACCTCGTGCTCGGTGCCGTCCTTCGTGACGACGAGGACCTCGTAGGCGGAAGCACCCTGCTCCTGCTCGACCGAGATGACGGTGCCCGAGCCGACCTCGCCGCGTGCGGTGGCGACGGCGGCGAGCAGGGCCTTGTTCGAGCCGGAGGACGCCGAGCCGGACGACGACGTGCCGGTGCCGGTGCCGGTGCCGGCCGAGTCCGTCGCCGACGAACCGACCGAGCCGGAGCCGGAACCGGCCGAGCCGTTGTCGTCGTCGGAGTCGTCACTGGCGCACCCGGTGAGTGCGAGCGCCGCGACGATCGGCAGGGCGGCGAACGCGGCGATGCGGCGGGCGGAGGGCTTCTGGTGCTGGGTACGGGAGTTCATGTGGACGAGCATCGCGGCGGGGTGCTGAAGCAGCCCTGAAGCCGCCTGTTCAGCCGCCGAGTGCGATGCGGACGACGAACCGTGCGCCACCGAGCGGGGACGCGACCACGGTCGTGTCCCCGCCGTGCGCCCGCACGGCGTCGCGGACGATGGCGAGGCCGAGCCCCGCGCCGCCGGCATCGCGGCTGCGGGCCTCGTCGAGACGGACGAACCGCTCGAAGACGCGCTCGCGCTCGTCCTCGGGGACGCCGGTGCCGTCGTCGTCGACCGTGAGCACCGCGGACCCGTCGTGCTCGGTGAGCGACACGGCGACGCGTGTGCTCGCGTGCCGGACGGCGTTGTCGACGAGGTTCCGGACCACCCCCGCCAGCACGCGCTCGTCACCGAGGACGCGCGCTGCCGAGATCGCCGAGCCGTCAACCCGCACCGTCGGGGCGTCGCCGTCCCGCGCCGGCGCGACACCGGCCGTCGACCGCGCCCGAGCCCGAGCCACCGCGTCGAGCGCCAGGTCGTCGAGGTCGACGGGGCGCCGCGTGCGGATCCCGCCCTCGTCGAGGCGGGAGAGCTCGAGCAGCCCGGTCACCAGGTCCTGCAGGCGCACCGCCTCGGAGCGGACGACGTCAGCGAGGTCCGCCACCTCGGTCCGTTCCGGGTGCGCGACGGCGACCTCGGCGTGCTGCCGGATCGACGCGATCGGCGACCGGAGTTCGTGCGAGGCGTCGGACACGAAGCGCCGCTGGCTCTCGGCGGACCGTTCGAGGCGGTCGAGCATGGCGTTCATGGTGCTCGCGAGCCGGGCGACCTCGTCGCCGGTGTCCGGGACCTCCACCCGGGCGTCGGGACGGGCCGACCGGATCGTCTCGACCTCGGTGCGCATCCGCTCCACCGGCCGCAGCGAGCGCCCGGTGACGGCCCAGGTGACCGCGACCAGCAGGAGCACCAGCACGGGCACCCCGACGGCGAGGAGCACGACGGCGGTGCGGACCGCGGTGTCGGCCTGGTCGAGCGTGGCGCCGTAGACGAGCGTCGCCTCGCCGCCGCCGGGCAGGTCCACGTCGTCCGCCACGAGCAGCCAGCGTTCGCCGTCGTGGGTCCACCGGGACTCGTCGGCGGTCGGGAGGGCGTCCCCGTCGGCGTCCTCGCCGTGTGCGAGCACCGCACCGCCGTCGCCGATCACCTGCACCAGGACGTCCTCGTAGCCGGTCACCGCGGCCGCACCGTCCGCCTCGACCCGGGAGGACACCTGCTCGAGACCAGCCTCGGCCGAGGTCCGCACGCCGTCGAGCAGCACGAGCCGCAGCACGACGACGAAGGCGACGGCACCGATCACCAGCGCCGCGAGGACGACGATCCCGGCGCCGAGCGTGGTGCGGGCCCGGACCGACCGGGCGCGCCGTGGCCTGCTTCGCGCGACTCCGCTCGCACGGGGCTTCGGCCGCTCAGCCACCGTCCGCCGCCAAGCGGTACCCGGCACCACGGACCGTCTCGATCGCGGCGCGCCCGAACGGTCGGTCGAGCTTCCGGCGCAGGTGCCCGACGTACACCTCGACGATGTTCGGGTCGCCCTCGAAGTCGACGTCCCAGACGTTCTCGATGACGTCGCGCTTCGACCGGACCTGTCCCGGGTGCCGTGCGAGGTACTCGAGCACGGCGAACTCTCGGCTGGTCAGTTCGACGGGGGTCTCGCCGCGGGCCACGGTGCGCGCAGCGGGGTCGACCACCAGGTCGCCGAGGGTCAGCACGGTGGGGCGCTCACGGGCACCCCGTCGGACGAGCGCCCGCAGCCGTGCGACGAGCACCGGGTGCGAGAACGGCTTGGTGACGTAGTCGTCGGCCCCCGCGTCGAGCGCCTCGACCTGGTCCCACTCGCCGTCCTTGGCCGTCAGCATGAGCACGGGGGTCCAGTCACCGTCGGCGCGGAGCTGCGCGCACACGGCCCAGCCGCTCAGGCCGGGCATCATCAGGTCGAGCACGATCGCGTCGTAGCGGAACTCACGCGCGTGCCACAGACCGTCCACGCCGTCGTTCGCGACGTCGACCGCCCACCCCTCGGCCTCGAGGCCGCGGCGCACGCCGTCGGCGAGCCGGACCTCGTCGTCGACCACCAGCACCCGCATGGGGTCGATCCTGCCGTGCCCCGCTGAAGCAGGGCTGAAGCGGCCCGCCAGCGCGGCTCGCGACGGTGCCCGGGGCGGACGGGAGGCCCGTGGCGGCGCCGCCACGGGCCTCCCGTCCGGCGGTGGTCCGGACCAGGGCCGCGCCGACCCGGCGGGCTCAGACCAGCAGCAGGATCCCGGCGATCACGGACGCGACGGCGATCGCGAGCGCGATGAGCAGGAGCACGAGGTGCACCGTGTAGAACGTCGTCGGCTTGCCGGCGGCGTCGCGGGCACGCGAGTCCTTCGCGACGCGCTGGAAGAAGCGCGGCCAGGTGACGACGTTGAAGACGGCGCCGATGAACAGGACGACTGCGGCGAAGACGAGCACGGGACGATCCTAGTGAACGTTCGCGGCGACGATGCCGGTACGTCGACGCCGGGCGGGTGGTGCTCGGCCGCCCCCAACGCGGCCGAGTCCCGACCCGGCAGGCCACAGGATCTGTAGCACTTGCTACAGACTGTACACGGCCTGTTCGGCAGCGTCGAGGGACTACGCCGTCTCGAGCGCGGCCTCGGCGTCGGCGAGGGCGGCACGCTCGGCGGCGGTCAGGGACGCCCGTGCACCCCGGACGCCGTCGTTGATCTCGACGATGCGGCGGCTGAGCCGGGTCGCGGGGTCGTCGGTCGGCGGGTAGGCGTTGTCCACGCCGATCCGTTCGTGCAGCGGTGCCAGGCGGCGGAGCGCATCGTCCACACGGCGGGCACGGCGGCGGCGGGAGATCCGGTGCCCGACGACGAGCAGGAGCATGCCGGACGCCACGCACAGCACGGCCCCCGGCGTGGTGATGTCGTAGGGCAGCGAGAGCGCGTGCGTGACGTCCAGGTCGCCGGCGACGTGGGCGACGTCCATCACGACGACCACGACCATGCGGACGACCCCGAGCACCCCACCGAGGACCAGGACCCACAGCCCCACCAGGTCGGTGGTCGTCCGGGCTTCGCGCAGCCGGAGCACGCAGATGAAGCCCGTGGCGCCGAGGGCCACGCCGAGGTACACGGTCTGCGCGATCGAGTAGACGGTGGCAGCCGGGTGCGAGCCGGCGTCGAGCATGAAGGTCGTCGTCGTCGCGGGCTTGTCGAGCACGGTGAACGCGACGACGACCACCACGACGACCACGGCGAAGGACACCACGACCGCGTTCCGGAGCCAGGGCCGCGCCGCGCCGACCGCCTTCGCCACGCCCCACAGCAGCGTGCTCGTGCCGGCCACCATGAGGCAGTCGCTGATGACGGTGACGACGTTGAACCCGCCGAGCAGCGGGTCGAGCCACCGGTACAGCGGGTCGACGTTCGTCACGATGGTGGCGGCGAAGAGCAGGAACGTGAACGCCAGGGTGCGGTCCTGCCCGCGTTGCAGGACCAACAGCACGATCGTCCCGACGATGAGCAGCACCGCCTGGACGACGGCGATGATCACCCGAAGACCCCGCGGAAGGCGCTCGGGCGGCCGCGGTGCTGGCGGATCACGGTGGCCAGGCGGTCGGCGAAGACCTCGGCCTCGTGCTCGTAGGTGTTCGAGAACAGCCCACGGGCGAGTGCCCGCTCGACCTTGTACTCGGGCAGGTCGGGGATGACGTCACGGATGTAGGCGCTCTGCGGGGCGTGCTCCTGGTGCCGGTGCAGGACGTGTCCGAGCTCGTGCCCGATCACGAACGAGCGGAACGTCGGCGAGGTCGTCGGCGAGATCATCACGAGGTGCGCGTGCTCGAGGGTGGCCACGAAGCCACACACCGGTTCGGCGGCGAGGAACGACTCCTCGCGCACCACGATCGGCTTGCCGACGACGTCAGCGGCGGCGGCGACGGCCTGGTCGACGTCCGACCACCCCTCGGCGGCACCGCGAGCCCAGAACGCCTCGACGAGGGCGTCGGTCATGCGACGCTCCCCCGCTGCGATTCCTCCTCGAGCACCTCGGCGATGCGCCGCAGCGCGTCGGGTGAGAGCTCACCGGGGAAGGTCCGGGCCGCGAAGCCGCTCACGCGGGCGGAGCGCAGGGACCGGACGAGTGCGAGCTGGGCACCGATCCGTTCCGGCACCTCGCTGTCCTCGAGCAGGAAGCGTTCGTCGACCTCGAAGTACCCGGCCAGCAGGCGCAGGAGCTCGGTGTCGCGGTTGCGGCGGCCGTCGCCGGAGAGCATGTAGGTCCACTTCGCCCGCGACAGCGACCCGCCGTGCGCCGCGACGTACTCCTCGATCGAGGAGAACGGCACCGGAGCACCACGCTGCGACTCCTCGAAGTCGAGGAGCAGGTTGAGGCGGCGCGCGAGCTCGGCGGCGTCGAGCGCCCCGCCCTTCAGATCACCCGTGTCCATCTCGGACTCCTCCCCAGCCGTGTCCGCGCGACCTGTGGGTCCGGCGCGTGGACGCCATGCTAGCGCGGGTGCCCGGCACGCGCGCCGCTACCCTCGTGGGCATGCCCCGCCGATTCCCCGCCACCGTCGCGGCACCGGTCGAGCACGAGATCGTCATCACGAAGTCGCGGTTCATCACGACCGTGGCACCGGTCTCCGGCGTCGAGGACGCCGACCGCGTGATCGCCGAGGTCCGCCGTCGGTACTGGGACGCCCGGCACAACTGCACGGCGATGGTCACCGGCGTGCTCGGCGACCAGGCCCGTTCCTCGGACGACGGGGAGCCCTCCGGCACCGCGGGCGTCCCGATGCTCGAGGTCCTGCGACGCCGCGGGCTGACCGACGTCGTCGCGGTCGTCACGCGGTACTTCGGCGGGGTCAAGCTCGGTGCCGGCGGACTGGTCCGGGCCTACTCGACCTCGGTGTCCGAGGCGCTCGACACGGCGGTCCTCGTCCGTCGCGAGGCCCTGACGCAGGTGCGCTTCGACGTCGACCACGCCGACGCCGGGCGGCTCGACAACGTGCTGCGCGACTGGGTGCGGCACCACCACGCGACGCTCGGTCCGACCGAGTACGGGCAGGCGGCGACCTTCGAGGTGTGGGTCCCCCACGAGGCGCTCGGCGCCCTGACCGCCGACCTCGCCGCCGCGTCGGCCGGTTCGCTCGAACCCGTCATCGGCGAGGAGCGGATCGTCGACGTCCGCGCCGACTGAATTCGCGGTTCCTGCACACCTCGGGCGTGTCTCCGCATCGGCGTGGAAACCTGCCGGGAACGCACGAACGCCCCGACTCGATGAGCCGGGGCGTTCGTCCTGCGGTGCACCCCCTCGGACTTGAACCGAGAACCCACTGATTAAGAGTCAGTTGCTCTGCCAATTGAGCTAGAGGTGCATGTTCCGGCTTCCGTGCCGCAACGGGAATCAACAATAGCATGGGTTTCGCGCGCCCACGACCACTCGCGGGCGCACGACGCGAACAGGAGCACCATGACCGACCGTCTCGTCCCCGGCGACACCGCCCCCGACTTCACGCTGCCCGACCAGGACGGCGTCGAGCACTCCCTCGCTGCCCTCCGTGGCAAGAAGGTCATCGTGTACTTCTACCCGGCGGCGTCCACCCCGGGCTGCACCACCGAGGCCTGCGACTTCCGCGACAACATGTCCTCGCTGCAGGCCGCCGGCTACGAGGTCCTCGGCGTCTCGAAGGACGAGCAGGCGAAGCTCAAGACGTTCCAGCACGAGCAGGCGCTGACCTTCCCGCTGCTGAGCGACCCCGACCTCGCCGTGCACAAGGCGTACGCGGCCTGGGGCGAGAAGAACAACTACGGCAAGATCGTCACCGGCACGATCCGGTCCACGATCGTGGTCGACGAGGACGGCGCAGTCCAGCTGCCGCTCTACAACGTCAAGGCCACCGGGCACGTCGCGAGCCTGCGGAAGAAGCTCGGCCTGGTCTGAGGGCCGGCCACGCACTGGAGGCCCGGTGCCGGTTCCGAGAACCGGCACCGGGCCTCCAGTGCGTGGCGGACCAGACCGTCTACTCGGCCGGACGCGCGAGCGCGGCCGTCACCGACCGCGACAGCACCAGCGTGATGCCGAGCAGGGCCGGGACGAGCAGCACCCAGCCGACCGCGGCGACGCGGAAGACGCCCTGGAACGCCCCGATCGCGATGGCGCCCTGCAGGACCTGCCAGACGATGATGCCGGAGCGCACCCACGCCCGGCCCTGCCACAGACCGTTCAGCAGCGCACCGAGCCAGAGCGCAGCGATGGCGACGAGGACGGTGAGGGCGATGCCGGACGCGATGCTCGCGGCCGGGGCGACGAGCAGTTCGACGACCAGGACGACGGTCACGACCACCACCGCGAGGAACTCGAGGCCGACCACGGCGAGCAGCCCCAGCATCGCCGGCGACCGGCGCGCCACGGGTGCGGAGGGTTCGGTGTCGTTCGGGGTGTCGTCGTGCACAGTGATCCTCCAGCATCGGAACCCTTGATTTGGCCCTACCAGTATGGAACGATATTGGAGGTCGTTTGGACGGCACGATGTGGTGTGCGTCTCCCGTGGTTCATCGCTCCTCCCCCGAGCGTCTCGCGGGCGTCAGACACGCTTCCTGCGGACTCCTCCCCACAGTTGTCCCCTCCATGCCGCATGCATGGTCAGCGGTCCGATCCCCCGAGCCACGGCCCCGGCCTGCCGTTCGAGCATCGACATCAAGGAGCACCACACATGGACTGGCGTGACAAGGCTGCCTGCCTCACCGCAGACCCCGAGCTCTTCTTCCCCGTCGGGAACACCGGGCCCGCCGTCGACCAGATCGAGAAGGCCAAGTCGGTCTGTGCGCGTTGCACGGTCACCGAGATGTGCCTGCAGTACGCACTCGAGAACAACCAGGACTCGGGTGTCTGGGGTGGTCTCAGCGAGGACGAGCGTCGTGCGCTGAAGCGTCGCGCCGCCCGCGCTCGCCGCGCGTCCTGACCCCGGTCGTCTGACACCACGACGCCCGTCGTCCCCTCGGGGGCGGCGGGCGTCGTCGTGCGCGCGGGGCGGCGGCGACCGGAGGAACCAGGTTCCGGACACGACACCGTGGATCTCCGTGGTGCTGTGTCCGGAACCTGGTTCCGGCGGCGCAGAGACTAGGCGGCGGGGGCGGTCAGCCAGCGGAACGGGATGGTGATCGTCACCTCGGTGCCGCTGCCCGTCAGGGTGTGCCAGTCGATGGTGCCGCCGAGCTCACCCTGGATGAGCGTGCGGACGATCTGCGTGCCGAGGCCCGAGCCGACCTTGCCCTCGGGGAGCCCCACACCGTTGTCACGGACCTCGATCTCCAGGTGGTCGTCGAAGCGGCGGGCGACGATCTCGACCTCGCCGTCACGGCCGTCCAGCCCGTGCTCGACGGCGTTCGTCACGAGCTCGGTGAGGCCGAGGGCGAGCGGCGTCGCGGCCTCCGACGGCAGCACCCCGAACTCGCCGGTCTTCTTCGGGTGCACGGTGGTGTTGTGCGACGCGGCGACCTCGGTCACCAGCTTGAGCACCGAGTCGAACACCTCGTCGAAGTCCACCGTCTGGCTGAGCCCGCTCGACAGGGTGTCGTGCACGACGGCGATGGCGGCGACGCGGCGCATCGCGTTCTGCAGCGAGGTCCGCGCTTCGTCCGAGTGCGTGCGACGCGCCTGGATCCGCAGCAGGGACGCCACCGTCTGCAGGTTGTTCTTCACGCGGTGGTGGATCTCGCGGATCGTGGCGTCCTTGGTGATGAGCTCGCGCTCCTGGTGCCGCAGCTCGGACACGTCGCGGCAGAGCACGATGGCACCGATGCGCTCACCGTGGTCGCGGAGCGGGATCGAGCGGAGCGACACCGTGACGCCCTTCGACTCGATGTCCGCTCGCCACGGTGCGCGGCCGGTGACGACGAGCGGCAGGGACTCGTCGACGTCGAGCTGGGCACCGATCAGCTCGGTGGTGACCTCGGCGAGGGACTTCCGCTCGAGCTCGCCCTCGAACCCCATCCGGTTGAACGCGCTCAGGCCGTTCGGGCTCGCGAACGTGACGATGCCGGCGGTGTCGAGGCGCAGCAGGCCGTCGCTGGCACGGGGCGCACCACGACGGGGGCCGGCCGGTGCTCCGAGGTCGGGGAAGTCCCCGGTGGCGATCATGCCGAACAGGTCGTTCGCGCTCGCGGTGAAGTTGAGCTCCTGGCGGCTCGGGGTCCGCATCTCGTCCTGGTTGGAGTGCCGGGTGACGACGGCGATCGGTCGCTCGGTGGTCTCGGCGCTCTTCGCGCTCAGGCGGCGGAGCACCGGGATCGCGCGGACACGGGTCGGGGTGTCCTCGTACCAGTCCGGCTCGGCGGAGTCGACGACGCGTGACCCGGCGAAGCTCTCGGTCACCTGGCCGCGCCACTCCTCGCGGATCTCCTGGCCGACGATGTCCCGGTAGAACAGCGTCGCCGCGGAGCTCGGGCGGGCGTGGGCGACGGCCACGAACGAGCCGTCCTCGGCGGTCGGGACCCAGAGCACCATGTCGGCGAAGGACAGGTCGGCGAGGAGCTGCCAGTCTCCCACGAGCAGGTGGAGCCACTCCACGTCTGCTTCCGAGGAACGGCCTTGCGCGAGGACGAGGTCACTGAGGGTCGACACCCAGCCAGTCTAGGTCCGCCGCCTTGTGGAGAACGTCGCCCTCTCCACAGGGCAGACCAGTGTGTATTTCGTATGTCGCACGCCCCATACGCTCGCTCCAACGACGGAAGGGGCAGGGGTGGCAGAGCAGGCACGCCGCATCGATCACGAGACGACGACGGCGCACCCGCCGCCGCTGCGGATCGTCGAACCGGCACCGGAGCCCGCCGTGGCGACCGGTCCCCCGGACCCGGCGACGACTGCACGCGCGCTCGGGCTCTGCGTCGCCGAGGTGCTCACCGGCGCGCGGGAGGTCGACAGCATCGCCCGGTGGATCAGCGACGACGTGCAGCGCCACCTGCAGCAGCGGGCCGCGGTGGCCGCGCACGCCCGGGGCTCCGGTCGGCGGGCACGCGGACGACCGGTGCTCCGGGTCGGTAGCGTCCTGGTCTGCCGCCCCGCGGCGGGCGTCGCCGAGGCGACGGTGGTCGTGCACACGCGCAGTCATGCGCGAGCGGTCGCCATGCGGCTCGAAGAGCGACACGGAAGGTGGCAGGCGACCGCGATCGGCGTCCTGTAGCCGGGTGGCGGACGGACGGGAGGCCCGGTGCCAGCTGGCACCGGGCCTCCCGTCCGTCGTCGGTCACGCTCGGTGAGCAGGAATGGTCGGGTCCCGACGTGGGACCCGACCATTCCTGCTCACGATGCGCTCGCGCGCGGACGCTAGTTCTTCTTGGCCGCCTGGCGACGCTCGGCGCGGTTGCTCGCCGCGGCCTGACCGGAGGCGGTGGCCGCGTTGCCGAACGCGGAGCCCTGCTCCGGCTCGGCGGCCGCTTCGGCCTCGGCCTGGGCGCGCTGCGCACGAGCGGTCGCGGCCTGCTCGAGGCGACCCTTCTCGTCGCGGACCTCGACCTCGCCGTCGATCGACGGTGCCGAGTACTCGAGGCCGGAGACCTCGTCCTCGCCGAGACCCTTGGCCTCGATCACCGCGTTCTCGCCGTCGGACTGCACCTGGACCTCGAGGTTGAAGAGGTAGCCCACGGACTCCTCGCGGATCTGCCCCATCATCGTCTGGAACAGGGCGTAGCCCTCGCGCTGGTACTCGACCAGCGGGTCGCGCTGCGCCATCGCGCGGAGGCCGATGCCGTCCTTCAGGTAGTCCATCTCGTACAGGTGGTCGCGCCAGCGGCGGTCGATCACCGAGAGCACCACGCGACGCTCGAGCTCACGCATCGCCTCGTCGCCGAGGAGCTCCTCGCGCTGCTGGTAAGCCAGCTTGGCGTCGGAGAGGATCTCGCGGGCCAGGAAGTCACGCGACGCCTTGCCCTTCGAGCCGGCCTCGGTGATCACCTCGTCGATGGAGATCGAGATCGGGTAGAGCGTGCCGAGCTCGGTCCACATGGCGTCGAGGTCCCAGTCGTCCGGGGAGCCTTCGCCGGTGTGGCTGTCGATCACGTCGTCGATGACGGCCTTGAGGAACGACTGCGCGCGGTCGTGCAGGTCGTCGCCCTCGAGGATGTGGCGGCGGTCGCTGTAGATCGCCTCGCGCTGGCGGTTCAGGACGTCGTCGTACTTCAGGACGTTCTTGCGGATCTCGGCGTTGCGGCCCTCGACCTGCGCCTGGGCGGACCGGATCGCACGGCCGACGAGCTTGTTCTCGATCGCCAGGTCGTCCGGCACGTTCGAGCGGCCCATCAGGCTCTCGGCGGCACCGGAGTTGAACAGGCGCATCAGGTCGTCGGTCAGCGACAGGTAGAAGCGGCTCTCGCCCGGGTCACCCTGGCGGCCGGAACGACCACGCAGCTGGTTGTCGATGCGGCGCGACTCGTGGCGCTCGGTGCCGAGCACGTACAGGCCGCCGACGGCGCGGACCTTGTCGCCCTCTTCCTCGACCTCGGCCTTGACGCGGGCGAACACGTCGTCCCACTCGGCCTCGTACTCGTCGGGGGTCTCGGTCGGCGACAGGCCCTTGGCGTGCATCTCCTGCACGGCGAGGAACTCCGCGTTGCCGCCGAGCATGATGTCGGTACCACGACCGGCCATGTTCGTCGCGACGGTCACGGCGCCGAAGCGACCGGCCTGGGCGACGATCGCGGCTTCACGTGCGTGGTTCTTCGCGTTGAGGACCTCGTGCTTGACGCCCTGCTTGGCGAGGAGCTTCGACAGGTACTCGGACTTCTCGACGCTCGTGGTGCCGACGAGGACGGGCTGGCCCTTCTCGTGGCGCTCCGCGATGTCCTCGGCGACCTGCTCGAACTTCGCCTTCTCGTTCTTGTAGACGAGGTCGGTCTGGTCGATGCGCTGCATCGGCTTGTTCGTCGGGATGGGGACGACGCCGAGCTTGTAGGTCGACATGAACTCGGCCGCCTCGGTCTCGGCGGTACCGGTCATGCCGGAGAGCTTCTGGTAGAGGCGGAAGTAGTTCTGCAGCGTGACGGTGGCGAGGGTCTGGTTCTCGGCCTTGACCTCGACACCTTCCTTCGCCTCGATCGCCTGGTGGATCCCCTCGTTGTAGCGGCGGCCCATCAGGATGCGGCCGGTGTGCTCGTCGACGATGAGCACCTCGCCGTTCATCACGACGTAGTCCTTGTCCTTCTTGAACAGGGCGACGGCCTTGATGGAGTTGTTCAGGAACGAGATGAGCGGGGTGTTCGCCGACTCGTACAGGTTCTCGATGCCGAGGTAGTCCTCGACCTTCTCGATGCCGGGCTCGAGGACACCGACGGTGCGCTTCTTCTCGTCGACCTCGTAGTCCTCGCCCGGGGTGAGGCGCTTGGCGATCGAGGCGAACTCGGTGAACCAGCGGTTGGCCTCGCCCGAGGACGGACCGGAGATGATGAGCGGCGTGCGGGCCTCGTCGATGAGGATCGAGTCGACCTCGTCCACGACGGCGAAGAAGTGGCCGCGCTGCACCATGTCGGAGGCTTGCCACGCCATGTTGTCGCGCAGGTAGTCGAAGCCGAACTCGTTGTTCGTGCCGTACGTGATGTCGGCGGCGTACTGCTCGCGGCGCTCAGCCGGGGTCTGGTTCGCGATGATGCAGCCGGTGGTCATGCCCAGCGCGCGGAAGACGCGGCCCATGATCTCGGACTGGTACGACGCCAGGTAGTCGTTGACCGTGATGACGTGCACGCCGCGCGACGGGATCGCGTTGAGGTACGCGGCGGTCGTCGCGACGAGGGTCTTGCCCTCACCGGTCTTCATCTCGGCGATGTTGCCGAGGTGCAGTGCCGCGCCACCCATGAGCTGCACGTCGAAGTGCCGCATGCCCAGGGTCCGCTTCGCGGCTTCACGCACGGCGGCGAACGCCTCGGGCAGGAGGTCGTCGAGGGTCTCGCCGTTGGCGTACCGCTCGCGCAGCTCCTTGGTCTCGTCGTGGAGTTCCTCGTCGGTGAGGCTCGAGAAGTCGTCCTCGAGGTCGTTGATGGCCGAGGCGTACGCCTTCAGCCGGCGGAGGGTTCGTCCTTCGCCGATGCGGAGGACCTTCTCCAGCACGTTTGCCACGTGAACTCCTTACGAGGTCGTCGCGCGCGACCTGCACGCCCGATCGACCAGTCATGCTAGCAACCCGCGAACCCCCGGCGCTGTGAGCGGCGCGGCTGTCGCGGACACGGGTGTGCGCGGCCCGCGAACGGACCGCGCACACGGTGCGGGACCGGAGGTCCCGAGTCGGATCAGGCGATCGCGGCTGCGCGCTCCGCGTCGGAGTCGACCGCGGCCGGCGCCTGGCCGGCGGGCACCTCGTCGATGCCGATCACGCCGTAGTCCCAGCCCTTGCGTCGGTACACCACACTCGGACGGCGGGTCTCGGCGTCGAGGAACAGGTAGAAGTCGTGCCCGACGAGTTCCATGTAGTACAGGGCGTCGTCGACCGTCATCGGGGCGGCCTCGAAGACCTTGTGCCGGATGACGACCGGGCTGTAGACCTCGTTCTCGTCCTCGGCGGCCTCTTGATCGACGACCGGGACGGCACCGGTCGCGACGTCCTCGATGAGCTTGCCGTCGGCCGGGACGACGCCCATGCCGTCGAAGCCGCTGCCGGCGGCCTCGGCGACCGAGGTGGGGCGGTGCCGGCCGTGGTGCACCTTGCGGCGGTCACGCGCCCGACGGAGGCGTTCCATGATCCGCGCGAAGGCGAGGTCGAAGGCGGCGTACTTGTCCGACGCCGCGGACTCGGCCCGTACGAGCGGCCCCGGTCCGATCAGCGTGAGCTCCACGCGGTCCTCGCCCTGGCTGCCGCTCGACTTCTCGTGGTGGCGGCTGATGCGCACCTCGAAGGCGAGGGCGCGGTCGGCGAGCACGTCGATCTTCTCGGACTTCTGTTCGACGTAGGTGCGGAAACGGTCGGTGACCCCGACGTTCCGGCCCGTGATCGTCACGTCCATGTGGCGGCTCCCATCCAGTGTCGGCGCGTCGCCTCCGTCCGGCGACCCGAACGCCTTGTCGCGAGGCTAGACCCGGCGCACCCTCGGCGTCACGGGGAGGCGGCGAGTCCGTCGGACACTCACCGGACACACAGCGGCCACCGGGTGTTCACCGATCATCAGTCGTCGACGCTCGCCACGGCGACGCAGCGCACCACCCGACCGCCCGCCGCCCGCACCGCTCGGACGCCCTCGGCCATCGTGACGCCCGTCGTCACGACGTCGTCGACGAGCACGACGTCGCGGCCGTCGACACCGGTCGCCCGCAGGGTCCCGACGGTCGCGGCGACGCGTTCCACCGCCGACCGCTCCTTCTGCCCCGGTCCGGATCGCCGTCGTCCGGCAGGGGTCCGGCCGAGGCGCCCCGTGTGCCGGACACCACCACGGGCGAGCAGCAGCACCACCGGGTCGAACCCACGGCGTCGGGCACCCGCGCGGGACGGCGGCACCCTTAGCACCACGGTGCCGTCCGGGGCCGCGGCGAGCGCCGCACGGACGAGGGCACCGAAGCGGACGCCGAGCGGACGGGCGACGTCGACCCGGCCCCGGAGCTTGAGTTCGAGCACCAGGGTGCGGACCAGCCCCTCGTACTCGAAGGCCGCGTCGAGCCGGACGCCGGCGACCAGCCGGACACGCCGGGGCCGTGCGTCGAGCGCCGCGCGGCAGGGCGGGCAGAGCGCGCGGTCCGGGCGGCCGCAGCCCAGGCAGGCGACGGGCAGGAAGAGCGCGAGCACGGCGAGCACTGCGTCGCGCCACGGGGTGGGGGCGTCGTCAGGGGGCATGCCACGACTGTGGTGGTGACCGGACGACGGCGCTGGGCCGGCATGCCGGACGGTGGACGGGCCTCCAGGCCGGGTGGGGTGTGGAGGACCGTGTGTCAGCGCTGGACGCCGAGCACGTCGGCGGTGACGCCCGTCGAGTCCCAGCCGCCCCCGGTGGACTGCAGGACGTCGCCGCTCGACATCCGGAGCAGCAGCGCGCCGCCGCTGCCGCCGCTGATCGCCGTGGCGCGCCCGTCGGGCTTCGGCAGGGTGCTCGACTTGCCGCCGATGGTGGTGCGGACGATGTTCGGACCGGTCGGCGTCTGCCCGACCGAGGCGACGTCGGTGTCGTTCACCCACGTGGCGTCGACCGCGGTGCCGCTGGCGGCCTGCACCCGGACCGGGGCACCGAACGAGGTCGGTGACCGGTCGGAACCGCGGATGATCGCCATCACGTACAGGCCGGGGCCGTCCGCGGTCTCGATGAGTGCGAGGGCCCTGGTGGAGTCGCGGGACACCTGGAACGACACGAGGTCGCCGCGCGGCAGGGTGGTGCGCACCTGGTGGGGGTCACCGCCGAGGCCGTAGGCGGTGATGTGACGGGTGTCGGACTGCTGCCCCACCCAGACGAAGCCGAGGTCGTCGACGGCGGGGGCGACGAGGTCCTCGCGGGCGTCGACGCGCAGGCGGTCCTTGCCGCGCACGACGACGACGCCGTCCCGGTTGCCGACGGCGGCGGTGGTGCCGGACGCCGACAGGGCGATCGAGGTCGGGTCGAGGCCGGCGATCGCGGCCCCGACGCCGCTGCCGAGTTCGGCGACCTTGCCGGTGCCCGAGGCGGCGTAGCCGACGACGCCGTCCTCGTCGACCAGGGGTCGGGGGTCGACGTCGGGGTTCTGCTGGGCGTCCGCTCCCCCGGAGTCCGGCACCGACAGCGTCGCGCCCTCGATCGTCATCGAGACCGACGAGATGGTGGCGACCGATGCGAGGGACTTGCTGAGCTGTTCGCGCATCCGGACCTTGTCGACGGTGCTGGCGCGCAGGGCGTCGCTCGACAGGTCGACCAGGGCGGTGCCGCTGTCGATCGTCACCGCGTTGAGGGACAGCTGGGTGCCCTCCGGGAACGACGAGACGACGGCGCCCTTCAGCCAGTCGGCGGGGCCGGCGAGCAGGGCGCTGGCGATGCGGGTGCTGGTGGAGGACCGAGCGAGGAACCAGCGCTGGTCGGGCACCAGGAAGCGGTAGGTCGGGTCGTAGAAGTACAGGGCGTGCGCCTGGAACACCGACTCGAAGCTGACCGGCGACAGGATGATGCCGTCCGGGGCGTAGGCGATGCGCCACTCGCCGTCCTCGCGGACGAACTGGAACGTCAGCGTCGACGAGGTCGGGCGGACCGCCTGGGTGTACTCCCCGTCGGAGTCGACCGTGGCACTGGCCGTCATCGTGTAGGTGAGCTCGCGGTCGTCGGCGCGCTCGACGGTGCCGCTGCCGTCCCGGATCGTGACGCCCTGCCGGGGGTTCCACCGCTGGGCGAAGTCGGCGGCCAGGAACTGCCGGGCGATCGCGTAGTTGTCCTGGGCGCCGGTGGCGGCGGCGATGAACCCACGGAGGATCGCCGTCTGGTCGGACCCGGTGATCGGCTTGTCCGGCCGGAAGTCGACGCCCGAGAGCGACTCGTCCTTGATCGTCTGCCCGGTGCGCACGGCACCGTCGGTCGGGATGGCCGCGCAGGCGGTGACCGCGAGCAGGCTGACCGCGGCGAGCGCGACGGCGAGGACGTGGCGGATCCGGTGGCGCATCAGGACTCCTCTCGCACGGCGCGGGGGCCGTCGTACGACTCGTCGAGCTCGGGCAGCGGGATGGCCGAGGTGGCGGTGGTGCCCTGCTCGTTGCGGGGCAGGGTGAGCACGAACGTCGATCCCGCGCCCGGCCGGGACCACACGTCGATGCGCCCGCCGTGGAGCTTCGCGTCGCCGAGGCTGATCGCGAGGCCGAGGCCGGTGCCGCCGATGGTGCGCTTGCGGCTCGGGTCGGCCCGCCAGAAGCGGTCGAACACCCGTGCGGCGTCCTCCGGCGGCATGCCGACGCCCTGGTCGCGGACGGCGATGGCGACGGTGCGTGCGTCGCTGTCGACGACGACCTGCACGGGCTTCGCGTCGCCGTGCTCGATGGCGTTGCCGACGAGGTTGCGCAGGATCCGTCGGACCCGCTTGGCGTCGAGCCGCATCGTGGTGTGGCCGCCGGGGGTCGCGAGCTGCAGGTCGATGCCGGCGCGCTCGGCCAGCGGGCGGAACTCCTCGACGATGTCCGCGGCGAGGGAGGCCGGCACGACGGGTGCGGTGTCGAGCTGCACCGCCTGGGCGTCGTACCGGGAGATCTCGAGCAGGTCGGCGAGGAGCATCTCGAAGCGCTCCACCTGGGCGTGCAGGAGCTCGGCGGACCGGCCGACCGACGGTTCGAACGCGTGCCGGGAGTCGTAGAGCATGTCGCCGGCGAGCCGAATCGTGGTGAGCGGGGTGCGGAGCTCGTGCGACACGTCGGACACGAACCGCTGCTGCACGCGGGAGAGCTCGGCGAGCTGGGTGATCTGGCGGCTGACCGCCTCGGCCATCCCGTTGAAGCTCCGCGCCAGGGTCGCCAGGTCGTCCTGGCCGCGCACCGGGATGCGTTCGTCGAGGCGGCCCGCGGCGATCTTCCGGCTCGTCTCGGCGGCACCGCGGATCGGTACGACGACGAGCCGGACGACGAGCGAGGTGACCAGGGCGATGAGCACCATCAGGGCCACACCGCCGATGGAGAGGGTCTGGGAGACGAAGTCCAGGGTCTGCTGCGCGTCGGAGAGGTCGTAGACCAGGTACAGCTCGTACTGGCCGGCGCTCGGGATCTGCAGCGTGGAGCCGACGGCGAGGCCCGGCACCCGGCGCCCGTCGTCGTCGAGTTCGACGGGCTGCAGGCTGAGCCGACCGGTGTTCTGCGCGACCTCCTTGCGCAGGGCGTCGGTGATCACCGCGTCCGGGAAGTCCTGGCTGGCGATGGTCTGCAGCGTCTGCGGGGTGGACTGGTCCGGGCTCCGCTCGATGGCGATGCTCGTGCCGCCCGGGCTCGTCGTGTTCGACAGGATCGCCTGCTGCGCCTCGTTCTGCAGGGTCTCGAGCTCGGACTGGTTGTTGTCCTCGGCCGCCGTCGCCGCGTCGAAGATCCCCTGGGCGACGATGGTGGCCCGTGCGGACTCGGACTCGATCTGGTCGCGGCGCTGTGAGTAGACGTTCGTCGAGATGCTCACCATGACCGCGGTGCCGATGATCCCCACCGCGAGCCCGGTCGTCATCACGGTGATGGCGACCGAGCGGAACATGAGCGAGCGCCGCCACAGGTAGGCGATCGGACGCCAGGCGCGTCGGAGCCAGCGCCGCATCCGGCGACGGCTGCGGTCGACGACGCCGATCGAGACGGTGGTGCTGCCGGACCCACCGGCGCCGCCGGCCCCACCGGCGCCGCTGGCACGGCCGGCCCCGCCGGCCCGGCCCGAGCGTGCCGAGCCCGACGGGCGCGTCGAGGGCGGCACGGTGCTCAGGCTCCTCCGGCGCGGTACCCGACGCCGCGGACCGTGGTGACGGTCTTCGGGTTGTCCGGGTCGTGCTCGATCTTCGCGCGGAGCCGCTGCACGTGCACGTTGACCAGGCGGGTGTCCGCCTTGTAGTGGTAACCCCAGACCTGCTCGAGCAGCATCTCGCGGGTGAACACCTGGTTCGGCTTCTCGGCGAGCGCCCGGAGCAGGTCGAACTCGAGCGGCGTGAGCGCGATCACGGTGTCACCGCGGCGCACCTCGTGCCCGGCGACGTCGACCGTGACGTCGCCGACGTGCAGGACGGTGGCGTCGGACGCGCTCGGCCGCAGGCGGGTCCGGATGCGCGCGACGAGCTCCTTCGGGTTGAAGGGCTTCACGACGTAGTCGTCGGCACCGTTCTCGAGCCCGAGGACCACGTCGGCGGTGTCGCTCTTCGCCGTGAGCATGATGATCGGCGTGCCGCTCTCGGCACGGATGCGCTTGCACACCTCGATGCCGTCGATGCCGGGCAGCATGACGTCGAGCAGGACGAGGTCCGGCTTGGTGGCGTGGAACGCGTCGACGGCGTCGTTGCCGTCGGCGCTGAACTCGGGTTCGTACCCCTCGGAGCGGAGCACGATGCCGATCATCTCGGAGAGGGCCTGGTCGTCGTCGACGACGAGGATGCGCGGTGTCATGTGATCTGGACTCCGTGTGGCGTGCGGGTGCCGTGGTCGGCACGTGTCCCCACACGATAGCCGAGGCCCCGCCGCGCCGGGTTTTCCGCCAGGATGGGGGTGGACCGTGCATCGCTGGCTCGGTCCGACACGACGAGGGGGCTGGAGTCATGTCCGATTGGCACACACCGGGCGGTGGGCAGCAGGGTGCGCCGACGCCGCCGGCGTCCGGATCGGCGCAGGGACCAGGACCCCAGCCTGGAGGCCCGCCCCGCTTCTCCGTGCCGCCGCAGCCCGCCCCGGGGCCGGGTCCGGGGCGACCGGCCGGTCCGTCCGGTGGCTCGCGTCCGGTGATCCCGCTGCGCCCGCTCGGTCTCGGGGACATCCTGGCCGGGGCGTTCACGGTCTTCCGCCGGAACGCCCGCGTGCTGCTGCTCTGGAGCGTGCTGCTGAGCGGTGTGCTCGGCCTGCTCTCGACGCTGGCCAGCACGTTCGGGCAGCAGGCGCTGCAGTCGCGGATGTTCTCGGCCCTCGACGGCGGCAGCGGTGCCGACTCGGTGGTCGCGGGCACGCTGACGCTCACGGCACTGCTCTCGGTCGTGCTGCCGTTCCTCGCCTACCTCGGTCGCGGGTTCCTGGTGGCGCCGGTCGCCGCGGACACCGGGCAGCGGGTACTCGGCCGTCGCGCCACGTTCCGGGGGCTGTGGGCGCTGCTCGCCGGCCGCCGGTGGTCCGTCGTCGCGTGGATGCTCGTGCAGATCGGGGCCGGCGTGGTCCTCGCGCTCCTGGCCGGACTCGTGTTCTTCGGGGTGTTCGCGGCCATGGGTGCCGCCGACTCCGGCACCGGGTGGTTCGTGCTGGCGCTCGTGCTGTTCGTGCTCGGCATCGGTGTCGTCGTCGTGTGGCTCGCCACGCGCTTCGTGCTCACCGTCCCGACCATCGCGCTCGAGGGCCGGCCGGTCTTCGCCGCAGCCGCACAGTCGTGGCGCCTGACCCGCGGGGCCTTCTGGCGGACCTTCGGCATCCTGCTGCTCGTCCAGCTCATGTTCGGGTTCGCGGCGTCCATCGCGTCGATCCCGCTCACCATCGGCGCCGTGCTCGTCGGGGGCACGTTCGACCCGCTCGGGCAGACGGGTGGCACGTCGGGAGCCGGCACCGGTGCCGTCATCGCCATCGTCGTCGGGAGCCTGCTCGCGATTGCGGTGCAGTGCATCACCGACGTGCTGAGCGCCTCGATCACCACGTTCCTCGCCATCGACCGGCGGATCCGCACCGAGGCGCTCGACCAGCGGATCGCGTCGCACCTGGACTCCGGGCAGCCGACCGACCCGTTCGCACCGTCCGAGCCCGTCGCACGCCCGCCGTGGCCGCCGCAGCAGCAGTGGGGTGGCCAGCAGTGGCAGGCGCAGCAGCAGCAGTGGCCTGGGCAGCAGCAGTGGCAGCCGGCCCAGCAGCAGCCGTGGCAGCCCGGCCAGCAGCAGCAGCAGTGGCAGCCCGGTCAGCAGCAGTGGCAGCCCGGTCAGCAGCAACAGCCGTGGCAGCAGGGTCCGGGCCAGGCGCCGCCGAACGGCTCCGCGTGACGGCGGTCGACCCGGACGAGGCGCGTCGCCTGCTCGAGCGCGAGCTCGAACGGTCCGCGTACGACGGTGCCCGGCCGACGTGGTGGGACCGTGTCTCGCGCTCCTTCCTCGACTGGCTCGGGTCGCTCCGCGCCGACGGCATCGACTCCCCCGCTGCGGCCCGCACCGCACTGGTGATCGCGATCGTCGTGCTCGTCGCGGTCGTCGTGCTCGTCGTCGTCGCCCGCGGACTCCCCCGCCGGCGCGCCCGGGCCGGCGACGGTGACACCGGCGGGGTGTTCGACGCCGACGACCTGCGCTCCGCCCGGGAACTCCTCGAAGCGGCCCAGGCCGCCGTCCGTCGCGCCGACTGGTCGGCAGCGGTGCTCGACGGGTTCCGCGCGATCGCCAGGGGGCTCGGCGAACGCGACCTGGTGCCCGACGTGCCCGGAGCCACCGCGCGGACGATCGCCACGCGGGGTGCCGTGCCGTTCCCCGCGTCGGCCGGGGCACTCGACGCGGCAGCGACCACCTTCGACGCGGTCCGGTACCTCGGTGCCGAGGCCGACGAAGCCGCGGCCCTGCGCGTGCTCGACACCGAGCGGACCGTCCGGCAGGCCCGGCCCGCCCGGGCCGAGGGACCGGTGGTGCCGGCATGACGACCGACACCGCCACACGGACGAGCGCCGGACCGACTCCTGCTCGGGCTCCGGCTCTTGCTCCGGCCGAGGGACGCCGGTTCCGCATCGGGTTCTGGGTCGCGATCGTCCTGGTCGGCGTCCTGCTCGCCGCGCTGACCGCCGTCGTGCAGGGCACCGACCCGGACGCACCGCGCGCACTCGACCCGACCTCGACGACGGCCAGTGGTTCGGCCGCGCTCGTCCGGGTGCTCGAGCAGCGGGGCACCGCGGTCGCCGTCACCGACACCGTCGACGGCGTCGGCGGGATCGACGGCGGCACGGTGTTCATCGACGACTCCGACGGGGCGCTCGACCCCGCCGTCGCGGAACGCATCGCCCGCACGGCCCGGCACGTCGTGGTCGTCGGGACGAGCGGCGCAGGCCTCGACGCGCTGCTCGGGTTCCCGGTCGACCCGCCCGCCCAGATCGACGGTGACGCCACCGTCTCGACGGCCTCGTGCGGGATCCCGGCGGCGGCCTCGGCTGCGCGGGTGACGACCGCCGGCTCCGGGTACACCGTGCAGGACGCGACCGCCGAGCGGTGTGCGCCGACCGGCGAGGGCGCCTCCCGGGTCTGGGGCCTCGTGCGCACCACGACCCCGGGCGGTGACGTCACCCTGCTCGGCACGACCTCGGCGTTCCGGAACGACACGATCGCCACCGCCGGGAACGCCGCGCTCGCCCTCGGGCTGCTCGGCGCCGACGAGCGACTCGTCTGGTACACCCCGGCCGTCGGCACCCCCGACGCCGCACCGACCCTCGGCGAGCTCGCACCGCCGTGGGTCCCGAGCGCCCTCGCACTGCTCGCCCTCGTCGCCGTCGCGGCCGGCGTCTGGCGCGGCCGACGGCTCGGCCCGCTCGTCGTCGAGCGGTTGCCCGTCGTCGTCCGTGCTGCGGAGACCACCGAGGGGCGCGCCCGGATGTACGCCCGCACCCGTGACCGCACCCACGCCCTCGACACCCTGCGCGTCGCCGCCGTCCGCCGCATCGGCCGGATGCTCGGTCTGCCCCGCTCGGCACACGTCGACGAGGTCGTCCGGACCGCGGCCCAGGCCACCGGCATCCCGCACACCCGTGTCGGTGCCGTGCTCGTCGGCGGGACCACCGTCGACGACCGTGCGCTCGTCGACGGCACCGCCGCGCTCGACGACCTCGAACGCGCTGTCCGCCGGGCGACCTCCGGTGACCGACCGACCTCCGACCCCGACCGACCAGGAGCACGACCGTGACCGACCTGCCCCCTGCCACCACCGAGCACACCGCACCGGAGCACGACCCCACGACCGCGGCCGGCTCCGACCTGCGCGACGCGTTCGGCCGGGTCCGCACCGAGGTCGCCAAGGCCGTCGTCGGCCAGGAGGGCGCGGTCTCCGGCATGATCGTCGGACTCCTCGCACAGGGGCACGTGCTGCTCGAGGGCGTCCCCGGTGTCGCGAAGACCCTGCTCGTCCGCAGCCTCGCCGCCGCGATGACGCTCGACACGAAGCGCATCCAGTTCACGCCGGATCTGATGCCCGGCGACGTCACCGGGTCGCTCGTCTACGACGCCTCGACCGGCACGTTCCCGTTCCGCGAGGGCCCCGTCTTCACGAACGTCCTGCTCGCCGACGAGGTCAACCGCACGCCGCCGAAGACCCAGTCGGCCCTGCTCGAGGCCATGGAGGAACGCCAGGTGAGCGTCGACGGCGACGCCCGGGCGCTTCCAGACCCCTTCTTCGTCGCCGCGACGATGAACCCGATCGAGTTCGAGGGCACGTACACGCTGCCCGAGGCGCAGCTCGACCGGTTCCTGATGAAGCTGACGCTCGACGTCCCGCCGCGCGACGTCGAGTGGCAGGTGCTCCGGCGCCACGCCGACGGGTTCGTCCCGCGCGACGTCCGGTCCGCCGGCATCACCCCGGTGGTCGGCGTCGACGAGGTCGTCCGTGCGCAGCGTGCCGTCCGCGGCGTCGGGGCCCGCGACGACGTGCTCGCGTACATCGTCGACCTCGCCCGGGCCACCCGGCAGGCACCGTCCGTCCGCGTCGGGGTGAGCCCCCGCGGAGCGACGGCACTGCTCGCGGCCGCCAAGGCCTGGGCCTGGCTCACCGGCTACGACGCGATCACCCCGGACCACGTGCAGGCCATGGCCCTGCCGGTCTGGCGGCACCGCCTGCGGGTCGCCGCCGACGCCGAGCTCGAGGGCGTCGGCGCCGACGGCGTGCTCCAGCAGGTGCTCGAGCAGGTGCGGGTGCCGATCTAGTGGCGGTCTCCGGCCGGTTCGTCGCGCTCCTCGCCGTCGCCCTCGTGCCCACCGTGCTGCTCGGCAGCGGGTGGGCCGGTCTGGCGTGGGTCGGGGTGGTGCTGCTCGCCGCGGCACTCGACGTCGTGCTCGCCGCCGACCTGCGACGAGTCCGCGTGGAGCGGCGGATGCCCCGGCTCGCTCGACGCGACAGCACCGCAGACGGCACCCTCGTGCTCGCCAACGACGGCTCCCGGACGGTCCGCGGTGTGGTCCGCGACATGTGGGAGCCGTCGGCCGGCCACCGTCCCCGTCGGATCCGGATGGTCGTCCCCGCCGGGGAGCGACGGACGGCCCGGATGCGCTTCACACCGTTCCGTCGTGGTCGACGCCGCACCACCGGGGTCGCCGTGCGGGCCTTCGGTCCCCTGGGCCTCGCCGCACGGCAGCGGGTCGTCGCGGCACCGGGCGAACTCGTCGTGACGCCGCCGTTCCGCTCCCGGCGGCACCTGCCGTCACGGTTGGCACGGCTCCGCGAGCTCGACGGCGAGACCACGCTGCAGCTCCGCGGGCACGGCACCGAGTTCGACTCGCTGCGCGACTACGTGCGCGGCGACGACGTGCGCTCCATCGACTGGCGCGCCACCGCGCGGCGGCAGGACCTCGTCGTCCGCACCTGGCGTCCGGAACGCGACCGGCGCGTCGTCGTCGTGGTCGACGCGGGCCGGGCGGGGGCCGGCCGCGTCGCCGACGAACCCCGGCTCGACACCTTCATCGAGTCGGCGCTGCTCCTCGGTGCCCTCGCGGCAGCCGCCGGTGACCGCGTCGACCTGGTGGTCCTGGACGACACCGCACACGACCGCGTGCACGGCGCCACCCGCACCGACGTCGTGCAGCGCTTCGGCGAGGCCCTCGCGATGGCCGAGCCCGGGCTCGCCGCGACCGACTGGGCATCCGTCCCCGCGCTCGTCGACTCGATCACGACCTCGCGCGCCATGGTCGTCCTCGCCTCGAGCCTCGACTCCGTCGGCGCCTCGGGCGACCTGCTCGCCGTGCTCCCCCGGCTGTCCCGACGGCACGCCGTCGTCGTGACGAGCATCGAGGACCCGGCCGTCCAGCGGATGGCGCGCGGCGGGGTGGACCCGACCACGGCGATCCGCACGGTGCGAGGCGGACGGGTTCCGGGCCTCCCGACCGGCGCGGAGCGCGACGTCTACCGACGCGCGGCCGCCGAACGCACCCTGCTCGACGCGGACGGTGCGGCCGACGTCGCACGGCGCTCCGGCGCCGAGGTCGTGCGCGGCGCACCAGCGGACGTCCCGCCGCTCGTCGCCGACGCCTACATCCGGGCGAAGGCCACCGGCCGGCTCTGAACCGGGACGGACGTCAGCCGGCCACCAGGGCGGTGGAGCCGCGCTCGAACTCCTCGAGGTCGCCGCGCTCCCCCGCTCGGTACGCGCGGCCGCCGAGCACCCACTGGTAGGCGAGCACCGCGACCAGGGCCACCGTGCCGATGCCGATCTTGATCGGCCACGGCCAGTCCTGCCGCGTCACCACGCCCTCGACGATGCCGGACAGCAGCAGGGTCAGGGTCAGGCCGATCGCGATGGTGATGAGTGCGCGGCCGTCCTCGGCGAGGGCCTGGGCACGCGTGCGTCCGGGCCCCGGTGCCACCCACGACCAGAAGATCATCAATCCCGCACCGCCCGCGAGGAACACCGAGTAGAGCTCGAGCTGCCCGTGCGGGGAGATGTAGAGGAAGAAGTCGGCCAGGCGCCCCTGGGAGTGCATGATCGCGGCGGAGACCCCGAGGCTGACGGCGTTCTGCATGATCGAGAACGGCACGAAGACCCCGGTGATGCCGAACGCCACCATCGTCGCGGCGATGTAGGCGTTGTTCGTCCAGACCTGCGCGGTGAAGGCCCCCAGGCCACGGTCGGAGTAGTAGTCGACGAAGTCCTGCGTGGCGTACCGGCGCAGGGCCTCGTCGCTGCCGAACGTCGCCGTCGCACCCGGGGTGGTCGTGATCCAGACGGCGACGATCGCCCCGATCGCCACCGTGGCGAGCGCGACCCAGATGGTGACCCAGCGGATCCGGTAGAGCGCCGCGGGCAGCTGCCGCGTGAAGAACAGGGCGACGGCGGTCAACGGGTCGACGGGGGTGCCGGTGAAGCGCAGGCGGGCGCGGAACAGCGTGAGCGAGAGCCGGTCGCCGGTCACGGTGCGCGGTGCGGCGCCGCGGATGCGGGCGAGGTCGGTCGCGGCCTCCTGGTAGCCGGCGACGAGCCGGTCGACGTCCGCGCCGGACCGGTGCCGGGCACGCGCCAGACGGTCGAGCTCCTGCCACCGGTCACGGTGCACCTCGGTGTAGGCATCCAGGTCCACGTGTTCCCCCTCAGGTCGCGCGATCTCCGACAGAATGATCCCATGCCGAAGCCCCGCACGCCGCGTGACCTCGCCGACGCCCGGTTCTCGCGCGACCTCGACGAGACCGCCGACGAGCTGGTGGTGGGCGAGGGCGTCGCGCTCGACGTCCAGCCCGCCGGACTCGTGCTGCGGCTCGCGGCCGCGCTGCTGGACGGCCTGTGCGTCCTCGTCCTGTTCGTGCTGGCGCTGTTCGGCGTCTGGCGGCTCTGGCCGAGGGGGCTCGAGCCGGCCTGGGGTGCTGCCCTCAACATCGTGCTGCTCGTCGTCGTGCTCGTGCTGGTGCCCGCGGCGGTCGAGACCGTGACGAAGGGGCGGAGCGTCGGACGGTTCGCCACCGGCACCCGCGTCGTCCGGCTCGACGGCGGCGCGATCGGCTTCCGGCACGCCTTCACGCGGTCGCTCGTCGGCCTGTTCGAGCTCTGGATGACGTTCGGCTCGGTCGCCCTGCTCGTCGCGCTGTTCGGCAGTCGGCCGCGGCGCCTCGGCGACCTGCTGGCGGGGACGATCGTGCAGCACGAGCGCCTGCCGAAGCAGCGGGACCCCGAGGTGCTGCTGCCCCCGGAGCTGACGGCCTGGGCCGGTGTCGCGGACGTCTCGGCGCTGCCGCAGCGGTTGGAGAACCGCCTCGGTGCGTTCTTCCGCGGGGCTGCGCTGATGCGCCCCGAACTGCGCGAGGCCGCGGCGCAGACCCTGGCGGCCGAGGTGTCCGCGTTCGCGCACCCGGTGCCGCCCGTCCCGCCGGAGGTCTTCCTGGCCGGGGTCGTCGTGCTGCGGCGTCGTCGGGACGTCCGGGCGCTGGGTGCCCGCGCCGAACTGCTGACCGCCGCGGGGGCGACCGCGGCGGCACCCCCGCCCGGCTTCCCGCGCTGACGCGCGGAGCCGCGCTGACTGCCCCCGCGCAACACCACGGAACGGACACAGCACCGCGGAGATCCACGGTGCTGTGTCCGGAACCAGGTTCCGCCGGCCCCAGGCCGCCCCGCCGCGCTCAGTAGCGGTAGTGGTCCGGCTTGAACGGGCCCTCGACGGGGACGCCGATGTACGCCGCCTGCTCCGGTCGCAGCGACGTCAGCTGCACCCCGAGGGCGTCGAGGTGCAGCCGCGCGACCTTCTCGTCCAGGTGCTTCGGCAGCACGTACACGCCGGTCGGGTACTCCTCGCGCCGGGTGTGCAGCTCGATCTGTGCGAGCACCTGGTTCGTGAACGAGTTGCTCATCACGAACGACGGGTGCCCGGTCGCGTTGCCGAGGTTCATGAGCCGTCCCTCGGACAGCACCAGGATCGACCGCCCGGTCGGCAGCCGCCACTCGTGCACCTGCGGCTTGATCTCGACCTTCGAGACGCCGGGCAGCGCCTCGAGCCCCGCCATGTCGATCTCGTTGTCGAAGTGCCCCACGTTCGCCACGATCGCCAGGTGCTTCAGCCCGAGCATCTCGTCGACACCGACCACGCCCAGGTTGCCGGTGCACGTGATGACCATGTCGACGGTGTCGACGACGTCCGCCAGGCGCGCGACCTGGTAGCCGTCCATCGCCGCCTGCAGCGCGCAGATCGGGTCGACCTCGCTGACGATGACACGGGCACCCTGCCCACGGAGCGCCTCGGCCGCACCCTTGCCGACGTCGCCGTAGCCGACGACGAAGGCGACCTTGCCGCCGATGAGCA
This sequence comes from Curtobacterium sp. ME-Dv--P-122a, assembly GCF_030209645.1. NCBI lineage: Bacteria > Bacillati > Actinomycetota > Actinomycetes > Micrococcales > Microbacteriaceae > Curtobacterium > Curtobacterium sp. ME-Dv--P-122a. The sequence goes on along the minus strand of NZ_JARVRO010000012.1, from coordinate 131,783 downwards.
CGTCGGTGGCCCGGTTCAGGCCGTCGGGCAGCGAGTGCCGGATGCCGTACTTGTTGTCGAACTTCGACTTCGTCACCGAGTCGTTGACGTTGATCGCCGGGAACTTCAGCTCGCCGTTCCGGAACAGCTCGTACAGACGGTGGACGCCCGTGGTGGTCTCCTCGGTGACACCCTGGATGTCGGCCGCGATGCGGGTCCAGCGGTCCGACGACGTCTCGAGCGACCGCGCGACGGTGTCGAGCACGATCTTCCACTCGGTGCTCGCGTCCGGCTCGGCGACCGGAGCGGCACCGGCCGCCTCGGCGTCCGCGCCGGTGTGCACGAGCATCGTGGCGTCGCCGCCGTCGTCGAGGATCAGGTTCGGCCCGGTCCAGTCGGCACCCGCCGCGGCGGCCTCGTCGCTCCAGTCGAAGATGCGGCTGGTGCACCACCAGTACTCCTCGAGCGTCTCGCCCTTCCACGCGAACACCGGGACGCCGGCGGGGGCGTCCGGGGTGCCGGTGGGTCCGACGGCGACGGCGGCCGCGGCTTCGTCCTGGGTGGAGAAGATGTTGCAGCTGGCCCAGCGCACCTGCGCGCCGAGGGCGACGAGCGTCTCGATGAGCACCGCGGTCTGCACCGTCATGTGCAGGGACCCGGCGATGCGCGCGCCGGCGAGCGGCTGCGCCGCGGCGAACTCGTCACGCAGGGACATCAGGCCCGGCATCTCGTTCTCGGCGAGGCGGATCTGGTGCCGGCCGGCCTCGGCGAGGGACAGGTCGGCGACGCGGAACGCAGCAGCGGTGCGGGTTTCGGTGGGCATGCCCACCAGTCTTCCATGCCGGGAGGCGCGGATCACCAGCCGATCCCGGTCACGTTCCCCGGGCCTCCAGGTCGACCCCCGCACCCACGTCGCGGACGCGAGCCGTCAGTCGACGTCGCGCGGCAGCGGCTCGCGCCGCACCACCTGCCAGCCGCGCGGGACGCGCAGGGCGGCAGCGTGCCGGGCGCAGAGGTCGTAGCCGTGCGGCTCGACCCGGGTCGACAGCGGACCGACGACCACCATGGAGTCGCCGTAGTCGTACGTCAGGGTCGACGAAGCGCTGTTGGCACACGCCACCTTGCTGCAGATCCGCACGTCCATCTCGACAGGGAGCCTAGCGGAGCGTCCGGCGCGCACCCGTCCCCGCGTACGATGTGGGGATGCGTCGGAAGCCTCGCCTCGTCACCCCGGTCGACCGCGGTCGGGGGCGCTCCCGGCACGGCCGCGATGGGCGCTCGAGCGTCACCGGCCCCGAGCTCGCGCCGATCATCACCCGCGCCGAGGCGTTCGACCGGATCGTCGGCGACAGCGCGCACTACCTGCTCGGACTCTGGCCCGAGGAGCTCTCCGGCGTCGTGTTCCAGGTGGCGGACATGCCGAGCGACACGACCCTGCCGGACGAGATGCCGCGCTGGCGGATCGACCGCGACACCCGCCGCGTGACCGTCTTCCGGATCCCCGTCGAGCGGGTGAACCGGAGCCCCGAGAAGGACGACTCGGACCGCCGCATCATCATCGAGACCGCGGTGTTCCGCGCCGTCGGCGAGCTGATCGGCAAGGACCCCTGGGACCTGGCGCCGGACCGCTACCGGCACTGGTGAGCCGGGCGGCCCGCGCCGGGCGTCAGGGGTAGACGCGGACCGGGGTGGAGACGTCGGTCGCCGGACGCACCGGGAACCCGGCGATGCCGTCGGCCCCGCGGTAGGTCACGCCCGCGACGATGCCCTCCGTCCCGGTCAGCGTGAGCTGCTTCGCGGTCTGCACCGGGAGCGTCACGGTCGCACCGGACAGGATCTTCAGCGTGCGCCGCTCGTCGCCCGACCGCACCGTGACGGAGCGGTCCTGGCGGGTGGGGTTCACGAAGTTCAGCCGCACGCCCTCGCCCGGGGCGATGGCGGTGATCGTCCGGTCCCCCAGCGGCTCGGCCGAGGCGAACCACCCGAGGTCGGTGCCGCTGCTGGCACCGTCGGTCGGCGTCGTGGTGCGTGCACCGGTGACGACCGGCTCGGTCGAGGTGACGGTGAACGAGTACCGGCCGTCCGGGAAGTCGTCGAGCGGGACGTCGGTGACGACCCCGGGCTCGGCGGTGGCGTTGACGGTCGTGCCGCCGCCGTCGGCCGTGCTGATGCCGAGGGTGACGCGGGCCGACTTCGTGCCGGGGACGAACAGCCGGACGATCGGCGCCGCGTCGGCCGTGTCGTCGCCGCGCTGGGCGGCCTGCGCGTCGGCGAGGGCGACGGCGGGGATCACCTGCGAGCGGGACGGCGCGGCTCCACCGGAGACGATGTCGTAGCCGCCCGGGGTGAGGGTGCGGACGACGGACTCCTGCATGTGCGCGACGATCTGGCCGCCGGACGACGTGACGTGCACGACGGTCGAGGCGGCGTCGGACACGAAGCCCGACAGCGGGACGACCTTCTGCGTGTTCGGCGCGACGACGATGCCGGTGGTCCCGGGTGCGCTGACCGTCCCCGAGCCGTCGAAGATCGTCAGGTCGACGGTGGCGTTCACGTCGGTCGGGTTCGAGAGCGTGACGAGGCTCGTCCGACCGGTCTCCGTCGAGCCGCCGACGAGCCACGTGGACTGGGTCGGGTCGTCGCACGAGGCGGCGCCCGCCCCCACCAGGTCGCCGCTCGAGACACTCTGGAAGCTGCTGCCCGCGACCTGCGGGGTCGTCTCGCCAGCGGGGGCCGTCAGGAGCCGGGGGTCGCTGCCGCCGGTGGTCGAGGGGTCGAGCGAGGAGCGCTCGACCGTCGAACCGGTCGTCGCGGTCGCGACGGTCGCGGTGCCGACGGTGCTCGCCTGCGTCGCGTCGTTGCCGGCGTCGTCGGACAGGCGCAGCGCGCTGCCGGCGCAGACACGCTCGGCAGCCGCGGGGACCGGCGTGACGGTGCGCCCGGCCGGTCGACCCGGTTCGGACTCGGTGCCGATGGCGTGGGCCGCGGTGACGGCACCCGCGGCGACGACGACGGCGACGGCCGTGGCGGTGCCGCGGACGATCCAGCGCCGGACCGAGGAGGGGTTGGTGCTCATTCGTCGCGCTCCTCGTCGAAGGTGGTGGCGGGTTCCTCGGCCTCGATGACGTTCGAGGTGGCACGGCGGCGGCGCGGGGCCGTCGGGACCGCGAGGAGTGCCGCGGCGCCGAAGACCACGCCGAGCACGACGAGGTACAGCACGTGCGTGGCCTGGGTCGCCGCGGAGCCGGAGCGGGTGCGGTCGACCTCGCCCTCGTAGTGGAACAGCTGGCCGTTCGTGGTCTCGCCGATGCTCGTGAAGAGCGCGTTCTGACCGATCGCGCCGGCGGCCCGGTCGTGCACGGTCTGCGCCTCGGGGTCGTCACCGGCGTCGTCGATGAGCACGAAGCTCACGCCGAGCTCGCGGAGCGCCGGCCGGGGGTCGTACCCGCTGCGGCTCGACAGGTTGCCGGCGAGCGTCGTCAGCCGTGCGCCGGACTCGCTCAGCCGGAGTGCGGTCGCGTCGAGCGTCGACTGGTCGTCGAGGGTGGAACCCTGCCCGCGCTCGAGCGTGACGGCGAGCGAACCGTCGTCCTGCGGGACGACCACGAGCGTCCCGACGTCGGGGTTCGCCTGGGCCTCGGCGTTCACGTAGGCGCTGAGCACCCGGCCGGTGGTCGGCTCGATCGTGGCGGTGCCGAGGTAGAACGCCGCGAAGGCCGGAGCCACGGCCACGCCGGCGAGCACGGTCGCGACGAGCCCGGTGACCGGGGCGGCCTTCGGCAGCACGTCGATGCCGATGCAGGCTGCGACCACGAGGGCGAGCCAGTACACGGACAAGCCGCTGCCGGGCCAGACGATGGTGGTGGTCGACCCGACACCGGTGACCGTGACGTGGGTGGCGGCGAAGGCCGTGGCGAAGCCGAGGAGCGCGATGACGAGCGCCGAGCCCGCGACCGCCCAGCGGTGGCCGAGCATCGCCCCGATCGCGGCGGCGGCCACGGGGAGCGCGAGGACGGCCATCACGATCGGCAGGACCGTGGCGACCAGTGCGAGTCCGGACGTCGCGGGGAGCCAGCCGCTCCAGTCGGGCAGGGGCTGTCCGATGGCCAGCTGGAGTGCGGACGGCGCCCGGGTCGCGGACGGCGCACCCGGGTCGGCGAACACCGCGAGCAGGTTGCCGCGTGCGGCCTGCGCCAGGATCAGCGGCAGGAAGAGCACCGCGGTCGGCACCGGGATGAACAGACGACGGTGGGCCCGGCGCCAGCCGACCAGGAGCGCCACGAGCCAGCCGACCAGCAGGACCGGCAGCAGCGACGGCGCCGAGGCGGCGACGACGGCGAACAGGAGCGACGCTCCCGAGGCCCAGGCCCACGAGCGGTGTGCCTCGAGCACGGCGACGAACAGCCACGGCAGCACCAGGTGCGCGATCACGGCGCCGAGGTGACCGGTCGTCACGGCTCCGACGAGCGACGGGGCGATCGCGTAGAGCGACGCACCGATGACCGGCACCCAGGTGCGGGTCGTGACCTTGCGGACCGCGAACCAGGCGCCGAGTGCGGACAGCGGGAACGCGACGAGCATGACGAGCACGACCGCGGTGGACGGCGACCAGAACACGATCGAGCCGAGCACGGCGAGCACCGCGGCGAAGGGGTCGGACGGGCCGGTGAAGCCCGTGCCGAGCGAGTGGAAGCCGTACCCGACGTTCTGCCAGAGCTGTCCCGGCGTCGCGGAGAGCGGCAGGAGTCCCCCGCCGGTCAGGGCCGGCGACCCGAGCAGCGGGTAGAGCGTGACGACGCTGAGGACCGCGGCGGCCAGGACCACCCAGATGCCCCCGTCGCTGAGGAACGACGCCCGGGCGATCGGGGCGTCCTCCGCCCGGGCGAGTTCGACGTCGCGTGAGGTCGTGCGGTGCTCGTGCACCCGACGCCAGCTCACGCGGAGCGGTTCGACGGCAGCCCAGCCGAGCTTCTTCGTGCGGGCGAGGTTCTTGCGCGCACGTCCCGTGCCGCCGCCGAACGCGACGGCGAACGCGGCGGAGAGCTCGGGGACCACGGCGGCGGGGTGCTTCGCGACCAGGTGTCCGAGCGCGCGGCCGATCGCGAACGGCACGAGCGTGAGCCAGTGCAGCCAGACCAGCGCCGCGGGCGCGTACGTCATCCGGCGGTGCAGCTGCGCCTGCCGGTGCATTCGGACCCGTCGCGCCTCGGACACGCGCTTGCGGCCGAACTCCTCGATCGGCCCGGCGCTGGTGACCTTGGCCTCCGGCACGAGTGCGACGCGGTGTCCGGCGAGACGGACCCGCACCGAGAAGTCGAGGGCCGCGTCGACGTCCGGCAGCGCCGGGTCGAAGCCGCCGAGTTCGTTCCAGACCGAGCGGCGCACGAGCATGCCGCCCGCGGCGACACCGAGGACGTCGGTGTTGCGGTCGTGCTGGCCCTGGTCGAGCTCGTCCTGCACCAGCACGATCGACCGGCCGAAGCGGGTCATGCTCTCGCCGAAGGCGCGGATGAGCGAGGGGTCGTCGTCGGCGACGAGCTTGGGACCGGCGACGACGACCGACGGCGCGATCTCGACGGCGGACAGCAGGTCGGCGAGCGCGGTCGGTGCCGGCGCGTTGTCGTGGCCGAGGACCCACAGCCACTCGTCGACCGGCTCGTCGGTCGCCGCGGGGGGCGCGCTGCGCTCGCCCTGGCGGACGGCGTCACCGAACGCGGTACCGGCGGGAAGCCGGACGAGCTGCGCGGACCCGCCGAAGGACAGTTCGGCGGTCGATCCGTCGGTCGTGCCGACGTCGACGACCACCAGGTTCTCGGGGTGGCGGGTCTGGGCGGCGAGCGCGTCCAGGGTCCGGTCGAGGTGGGCCGCCCCGTTGGCGGCGACGAGGATCGCGGTGACTCTGGGCTGCATGACGGGCGTCACTCTACGGTCTGGAGGCGCGGTGTCGGCTGCGGACGGCGGCGCGCCGTGAACCTGTGGGCGCGCTCACTGCGCGGTGCGGGCCGGGCGCTCCACGCGCCTCCCGGACGGGGTGGGGCGGCTACGCCCTTTTCCGCAACTTGCGGCGTTCGCGCTCGGAGAGGCCGCCCCAGATGCCGAAGCGTTCGTCGTTCTCGAGCGCGTACTCGAGGCACTGCGCCCGGACCTCGCACGAGGTGCAGATCTTCTTCGCCTCGCGCGTGGAGCCGCCCTTCTCGGGGAAGAACGCCTCGGGGTCGGTCTGCGCGCAGAGCGAGTCGACCTGCCAGGCGAGCGGGTTCTCCTCGTCGTCGGTCTCCGGACGTCGGACACCCGGGACGCCGAGCGCCACGGGATCGACGTGCCAGTCCTCCGGAACTCCGGCGTGGAACTCGGAACCGTTCACCCTGATCACCCCTGCCGCCTCGACAACGAACCCCAACTCTTGCGGCCGTTGCCTGTAATTACAGCGGTGTCATTCGCCTGAGTCAAGTCGCGGATCATAGAAGGCACTGACCGCTCCAGCGTGTCATGTCCCCCGTTTGGGCGTGTCGCACCGCTCGGGTGGGCCTTCCGGGGGACAACTGACTCGTCCTCAGGCGCTCAGGAGGCGCTGCGACGGGCCTCCCAGGCGCTCGACACCATCTCGTCCAGGGAGTGCCGCATGGCCCACTCGAGGTCACGGGCGGCGGCTTCGCCGGTCGCGACGATGCGGGCCGGGTCGCCGGGGCGCCGCGGTGCGATCTCGGGGTCGAAGGCGATCCCGGTGCCCGACGCCATCGCGTCCATGATCTGCCGGACGCTCACGCCGTCGCCGCTGCCGAGGTTGTAGGCACGCTCGAGCGGCTCCCCCGCCTCGAGCTTCCGCGCGGCCACCGCGTGCGAGTGCGCCAGGTCGGCCACGTGCACGTAGTCGCGGACGCAGGTGCCGTCCGGGGTGGCGTAGTCGTCGCCGTTGATCCGCGGGGTCCGGCCGGCGAGCAGCGCGTCGAAGACCAGCGGGAACAGGTTGTGCGGGCTGGCGTCGTACAGGTCGGGCTCCCCCGAACCGACGACGTTGAAGTACCGGAGCGACGTGGTGGTGAAGCCCGCGGCGACCTCCATGTCGCGCAGCAGCCACTCGCCGATGAGCTTCGACTCGCCGTACGGCGACTCCGGGTTCTTCGGGGTGGACTCGACCACGGTCTCGACGTCCGGCGTGCCGTAGACCGCCGCGCTGGACGAGAAGACCGCCTTGGTGACGCCGGTCTCCGCCATCGCGCGCAGCAGGGTCGCCATGCCGGTGACGTTCTGCTCGTAGGTGTGCAGCGGGCGCTCGACCGAGACGCCGGCGTACTTGAACCCCGCGACGTGGACCACGCCGGTGACCTCGTGCTCGCGCAGCGTGCGTGCGACGAGCTCGCCGTCGAGGATCGTGCCCTCGACGAACGGCACGTCGTCCGGGACGAACGCGCGGAAGCCGCTCGACAGATCGTCGAACGCGACCGTGTCGATGCCGGCCGAGCGCAGTGCTCGGACGACGTGGGACCCGATGTACCCGGCACCGCCGGTGACCAGCCAACTCATGCTCGCCACGCTAGCGGACGTCGGCGACGCCCCGGTGGCGGTGTGCGGGTCCACGCCACGGCGTGCGGCCCCGCGCCGGTCCCGGTGCCGGTCCGCGCCCCTAGGCGCCGGTCGCGATGAACACGGTCGACGTGATGCCGTCGGAGGAGTCCGCCTCGACCGTCACGTCGCCCTCGTCCGGGGTGATGAAGCACGCCTCGCCTTTGCGGAGCAGGGTCGCCGACTGCGCGCCGACGAGCGTGACGACGCCCTCGGTGCAGATCGCGATCGACGGCCCCACGAGCGGGGCGACCCCGCCGGTGCTCAGTCCCACCGGGCGACCGTCGCCGTCCACCCGCAGCAGTGCGAAGCCGACACCGTCCGGCGCGAACCGGTCGACGCCCGGGGCGATGCGCTCGGCCTCGAGCACCGGCGCCGGGTACGCGGTGAAGTCGAGCACCCGCAGGAGCTCCGGCACGTCGACGTGCTTCGGCGTCAGCCCGCCGCGCAGCACGTTGTCCGACGGCGCCATCAGCTCGATGCCGAGCCCGTCCAGGTACGCGTGGATGTTGCCGGCGGGCAGGTACATGGCCTGCCCCGCGGTGAGCGTCACCCGGTGCATGAGCAGGGAGACGACGATGCCGGGGTCACCGGGCCAGCTGGTCGCCAGGTCGCGGACGGTCGCGGTGTTCGGGGTGAGCAGGTCGTCGTCGAGCGAGACGGCCAGGTCGCTCGCGGCCTGCACCACGGCGAGCGCGGACTCGTCGGCGGTCTCGAGCCAGCGGACGGTGTCCTCGAGCCCGTGCAGCAGGTGCACCTCGAGCGGACCGAGGCGTCCGGTGCCGGCGTCGAGCACGCGGACCTCGGCCAGGGTCTCCTCGACCGGGCGGAAGCCGCTCAGCGCCTCGAACCGCTCGCTCAGCGCGACGACGAGCTCGGGCTTCGGGAACGGGTCCTTGTAGTTGCGGGCCGGGTCGTCGAGCGGGATCCCCTCGCGCTCCTCGCGGGCGAAGCCCGCTTCTGCCTGCTGCGGGGTCGGGTGCGCCTGCAGCGAGAGCGGTGCCGCAGCGGCGAGCACCTTGAGCAGGAAGGGCAGGCCGGTGCGGTCCGGACCGAGTGCGGTCTCCGGCTCGTCGGCGATCCAGTCGCGGAGCGTGTCGGCCCCGCCGACCATGGCCGGGTTGACGACGACGCTGGGGCTGCCGGCGTGGGCGCCGAGCCAGAGCTCCGCCTGCGGGGCACCCGTGACGGTGCGGCCGAGGAGCTCCGGGATCGCGGTGACCGAGCCCCAGGCGTAGTCGCGGGGGGTGTTCGTGATGCCGAGGAACATGGGCCAGAGCCTACCGGCGCTGCCGGTGGAGTCCTGCGGACGGCGACCGGCCGGTAGCCTGGCGTCGTGACGAACACCTGGCCGCTGGCGCGCGGGACCGTACCGGAGCGCGAGGCGTTCGCCTTCGGGGCGACGACGCTGTTCGTGCTGTTCGCGGGCGACGCCGTGCCGAACACCCTGACCTGGGTCGGGGCCGGTGTCCTCTGGGCCCTCGTCGCGGCATGGGGCATCACGATCCTGGTCCGGGCGAAGCCACCGCTCGTCCGCACCCCCTGGGCGCTCTGGGCGTTCCTCGGCTGGTGCCTGGTGACCCTGGTCTGGTCGCACTGGCGCTTCGCGACGATCTCGAGCCTGACCGTGCAGGTGATCTGCGCGGCCGTGGCGTTCACGATCGCCTCGACCCTGACGTGGCGCCGGATCACCGATGCCCTGAGCCTCGCGCTCCGCTGGGTCCTCATGCTCTCGCTCCTGTTCGAGGCCGCCGTCGCGGTGTTCGTCCGGCACCCGATCGCCCCGATCTGGACGGACTACGGCGACCGCGACGTCCCCGACGCCTTCTACTTCTCGCGCGCCGAGCTCTTCACCGGTGGTCGGATCCAGGGGCTGCCCGGCAACGCCAACCTGCTCGCGATGGTGGCCCTGCTGGTCGCGATCGTGGTCGCCGTGCAGTTCGCCGAGGGCCGGATCCGCCGGAACCAGGCGATCGGCTGGCTCGTCGTCGCGGCACTCGGCTTCGTCCTCACCCGCTCGTCGACGGTCATCGCCGCTGCACTCGTGGTCGCCGTGGTCGCACTGGCCGCCGTCTGGATGCGCCGTGTCCCGACCGAGCGCCGGACCCCGCGCTACCTGCTGCTGGCGGTGGGTGCCGTCGTGGTCGCCGTCGCCGCGTTCGTGCTGCGCGGCCCGGTGTCCGAGCTGCTCGGCAAGGGTTCGGACGCCACGGGGCGCGGGGAGATCTGGGCCAAGGTCCTCGGCCTGATCGACCAGCACCCCGTGGGCGGCTGGGGCTGGATCGGGTACTGGTGGCCGGGCATCCCGACCCTCGCCGACCTGGCGCAGCGCAAGGGTGTCACGTACCTGCAGGCCCACGACGCCTACCTCGACGTCTGGATGCAGACCGGGATCATCGGCCTGGTGCTCTTCGCGATCTACGTGGTCACGACGCTGTCCCGCTCGTGGGCCTGCGCGACCCGCATCGGGTACGACGCCGTGCTGCGTCCGCGGGCCTTCGACCCGGTGTCGCTCCTGCCGCTCCTGGTCGTCGTCGCCCTGCTCGTGCAGTCCGTCGCCGAGTCCCGCCTGCTCTACCAGGGGAACTGGGTGCTCTTCGCCCTGCTCGCGATCAAGACGCGCATCGTGCTGACCGGCGAGGAACCGGTCTCGACCGGCGACGGCCCGCGCACGCCGCCCGCCAAGCGCGAGTTCCGCTGGGCCGGCACGCGCTGACCCGGACGCTCCCTCAGCGCGACAGCCACGAGCACGACACCGGGGACGACCACGGGTTCGACTTCACCCGGGCGACCTCGAGCGTCGGGTCCGCGTCGCACGCCGCCACCGCCGCCGGCAGCTGCCCCGCCCACACCGGGCCGCCGCTCCGCCGCGTGTCCGTCGGCGCGACGTGCAGGACCGCCGACGCGACGACGGCGGTGACCACGCACCAACCGGCCAGCGCGCCGACGAGGCAACCCGGGCCTCCCGTCCGTCCGGCAGCACGCGACCAGCTGCGGGCGTCCACGAGCGTGGCGGCGGCGACCACCGCGGCGCTCACCAGCAGCAGGCCGGCGGCCGCGGCGTAGCGCTGCGGCGGCACGGCGGCCATCGCGGCGACCGGCGCCGACCAGCGGATGCCGTCGCCGCCGTTCGCGAGCAGGGCCACCCACCACACCGCGACGGAGCCGACGGCGAGGGCTGCGACCATCCACCGGGTGCGTGCCGGCCCGACCACGACGGCCGCCACCAGGACGACGAGCAGCAGGGCTGCGGGCACCACGACCACCGCCCAGCCGTGCTCGACCACCGCCGTCAGCACAGCACCGAGGTCCGGGTCCCAGGCACCCGCCACGGGACGCAGCAAATACCCCGCGAGCACGTCGCGCGCCGCCGGCGACCCCGTGGCGAGGGCCCGTGGGCTCGTCAGGGTCGTGATGCCCTGCACCGCCAGGGCGACGACCACGACGAGCGTGACCGGCAGCGCGGTCCACCGGCCGGCCGGTCCGGGCGTCCGGCCACGGGGCGTCCAGGCGAGGAGCAGCAGGGGCGCGAACAGGGCGGTGAGCGGTTCGGTGAGCACGGCCGCCCCCGCGACCACGGCGAGTGCCCCGGCCGCCCACCACGACCGAGCGCGCCACGCGAAGACCCACGGCACCAGGACGAGCAGGAACCAGTGCAGGTTCGCCGCGTTGCCGCTGATCTCGTACGGGGCGAGCGGCAGGACGACGGGGACGGCGGCGAGCACCAGCCGCAACGGCCACGGGCGGACGACGTCGCGGGACAGCACGAACACCAGGGCGCAGACCCCGCCGACGACCGTGCACGCGGCGAGCGCCACCACCTGCGCGTACCGCTCGGGCGGCAGCGCGTACCCGAGGTCGACGATGAGCCGGGGCAGCAGGTGCACGTACCCGGCGTAGGGGTGCAGCAGGGTGTCGACGGGACCCATCGCGATCCGTTCGCGCAGGAACACGCCACCGTCCTCGGCCCAGACGGTGTTCCGCGGCACCGGGCCGAGCCGGTACCAGGCCAGGGCGGTCGTGAGCAGGCCGACGACGACCGCGACGAGGGGGACGCCGGCGACCCTGCGCGCGAGGTCCATCCGGTGAGGATAGTTCGGTCATCGCGCATCGTCGATACAGCCACACCGCGATGCGGTGTGCTCGTCACAAGGTCGTGCGCCAAGATGGACGCGTGACGGACGGCCGGGTGAGCAGACAGGTGCTCGGGCGCCGGTACCTCTCCGCCTGGATCGGCTTCTCGGCCGGTGGACGGTTCAGCCAGGCGCTCGCGACGGTCATCGTGCTGTTCGGGTTCGGGCAGCCCACCGTCGAGGCCCTGGTCGGCCGGGCGGGGACCTGGGCGGTGCTCGTGACGCTGTTCGTGCTGGCGGGGCTGAGCCTGCTCGGCCAGCGCTACCGGATCGAGTGGCACGGGGTCCTCCCCCTCTCGCTGCTGGCCTTCGTCGGCTACTGCGCGTTGAGCGTGCTCTGGAGCGAGTACTCCTGGGTGGCGCTCCGCGGACTGGTGCAGACCGTGTGCTTCATCGGCCTCGGGCTGTACCTGGCCCTCGGCCGCGACCTGGTGCAGGTGATCCGGGCCTCGGGCGACGCCTTCCGGATCCTGCTCGTGACGGCCCTCGGACTCGAGGTCCTGTCCGGCCTGGTCCTCGACGTCCCGTTCCCGGCGTTCGGGATCCGCGGCGACATCGCGTACGGCGGCCCGATCCAGGGCATCGGCGGCACCCGCAACTTCATGGGCTTCATCGCAGCGATGGCCCTGGTCACCTTCGTGGTCGAGTTCCTCACCCGGTCGGTCACGGTCTGGCGCGCGATCGCCTCGACGTCGCTCGCCGTCATCGCCCTGATGCTCGTGCAGTCCCCCATCACCGGCCTCGCGATGATCGCGCTCGCCGTCACGGCGCTGGCGCTCTGGTCGCTCCGGCACGCGCGACCGGCGACCAGACCGGTGGTCAACGGCGTCCTCGGCGCGGTCGTCCTGCTGACGCTGGCCGTCGGGGTGCTCGCCCGGCACCGCCTGCTCGCCGAGATCGGGGCGGCCGGCGGCACGGCCACCCGGACGGACCTGTGGTCGCAGATCCGGGTCCTGGTGGAGCGCTACCCGATCCAGGGCTGGGGTTGGGTGGGCACGTGGCCGACCGAGCCCGTCGTGCCCTACGTCACGCTCATCGACCCCGCCGGCGTCCGGTTCACCTCGGGCCTCAACGCCTTCGTGGACGCCTGGCTGCAGATCGGCTTCGCGGGCACGCTCATCCTCGGCATCACGGCGCTGCTCGCGTTCGCGCGCGCCTGGGTGACGGCGACGACGTTCCCCGGGGTGGCGTACGTGTGGCCGGCCGCCGTGCTCGTGCTGCTCGCCGTCACCAGCACGGCGGAGAGCTACCTGCTGCACGGTGCGGGGCTGATGTTCTTCGTGACGGTCCTCGTGATCGCCGCGCGGCGCCGCTCGTGGCGTCGGCACCTGCCGCGGGTGTAGCGCGGGCGTTTCGCGCCGTGCGCCGTGGCGCTTCGTGAGCAGGAATGGTCGCCTCCGCGGAGGCGACCCGACCGTTGCTGCTCACGAAGCGGCGGTACGGCGCGACCCACCGCCGGACGGGAGGCCCGTGGCGGCCCCGCACCGCGCCTCCAGGCCGTCGCGCCGAGCGTTCCGTGCCCGCGCATCGTGAGCAGGAACGGTCGCCTCCGCGAAGGCGACCCGACCGTTCCTGCTCACGAAGCGCGCGAGCGGGCGCCCTACGGGCGCGTGCGGCGACCGAGGCGGCGCTGCACGCCCCACTGGGTGACGCGGAGCATCGCCTCGACGACGATGGACCGGCTCATCTTGGAGACGCCGTGCACGCGGTCACGGAAGCGGATGGGCACCTCGACGATGCGGCCGCCGAGGGCGTCCACGCGCAGCGTCATGTCCACCTGGAAGCAGTACCCCTTCGAGTCCACCGACCCGAGGTCCATCCGCGCGATCGCCGACGAGCGGTACACGCGGTAGCCGGCGGTGATGTCCCGCACGTCGAGCCCGAGCACCAGGCGGGCGTAGGTGTTGGCCCCGCGGCTGAGCGCCTGGCGCCGGAGCGGCCAGTCGACGACCGACCCACCGGGGACCCAGCGGGACCCGATGGCGAGCAGGACGTCGTCGGATGCGGTCACGGCGTCGACCAGAGCCGGCAACCGGTCGGCCGGGTGCGAGCCGTCCGCGTCCATCTCGACCAGCAGCGGGTACCCGCGCTCCAGACCCCACCGGAACCCGGCGACGTACGCCGTGCCGAGCCCGAGCTTGCCGGAGCGCTGCAGCAGGTGCACGCGGTCGTCCGCGGCGGCCAGGGACCGCACGATGTCCCCGGTGCCGTCCGGGCTGCCGTCGTCGACGACGAGCACGTGGGCACCGGGCACCGCCGCCAGCACGGCGGCGGTGATCGCACGGATGTTCTCGGCCTCGTCGTACGTCGGGACGATGACGAGGGCGGTGGTCTCCCCCGGGGTCACCGGTTCAGGCGCCGCTTCACCTTGCCGGCGACGCTCCGGGGACCCTCGGTGCGCAGGTAGTGCACGGCACGGCCGAGGTCGTAGCGGACGCCGGAGAGCTTCTTGCGCTCCGGGACGCGGACGCGCATCTTGTGCGGCTCGATCGACGACGCGGTGTCGCGCACCGACTTGTCCGCAGCGCGGATCGGGTTCCGGCAGAACTCGACGAGGGGGGCGAGGACGTTCTCCCACGTGAACTGCTCGCGCACGCGGTCGACGTTGCCGATGAACTCCGTGCGGGCCTTCTTGTCGAAGAGCGCCGTCTCGAGCGCGGTGGCCAGACCGTCGATGTCCTGCTCGTGCACCGCGATGCCGAGCTTCTCTTCTGCGACGAGGTCACCGAACGAGTCGCCGGCCGTCGTGACGATCGGCAGGCGTGCCCACAGGTAGTCGAGGATGCGGGTCCGGAACGAGAAGGTGGTCTCGAGGTGCTCGTAGTGCGTCGAGACGCCGGCGTCGGCCTCGAGCAGGTAGGCGCCGCGCTCCTCGTAGGGGATCCACTGGTCGTTGAAGAACACGTGCTTGCCGGTGAGACCGAGGGCGTCGGCCTCGGCGCGGACCTTCGCGACGATGTCCATCTCGGGGACGTCGGGGTTCGGGTGCTGCACGCCCATGAAGAAGAGCTTCACCGACGGACGGCGCTCGGCGAGCTGGGCGATCGAGCGGACCAGGGTGATCGGGTCGAACCAGTCGTAGATCCCACCACCCCAGACGACGAGCTTGTCGTTCTTGCCGATGCCCGGCACGACGCCCTTGACACGCTGCTGGTCGTGGACCGGCGGCGTCGAGGACAGGCCGAACGGCACGACGCCGATGAGCGAGCGCAGGTCGGCGTCGCGCGAGTAGGTGCGGGCGTTCACGCGGCCGGAGCCGGCGAGCTGCCCGAGCCAGAACATCCGCTGGCGCTCCGAGGCGCAGATGAAGTAGTCGCCGAGCTCGAGCTGGTGGTTCAGCGTGTCCGAGGCGTCGAGGATCTGGCGGTTCCACTTGTCGACGTCGTCGCTACGGCCCTGTTCCAGCTGCTCGAGGTGCAGCGGGTCGTAGACGTCGACGACCAGGATCTTGCTCGTCGACTCGAGCACCGGGAACAGCCGGAGCGCGTGGCCCTGCACGATGATGACGTCGGCCCAGCCCTCGTGTTCGACCATCTGGCGCGGGTGACGATGCGGCACCGTGACGACCTCGTACGACGGGTCGATCGGCGACGAACGGGTCAGGCTGACCACGCGGACGTCGTGCTCGGACGCCAGCTGCTTGGCCATCTGGGTGGCACGGATCGCCGGACCGGCCATCTTCGCGCCGATCGAGTCGCCCGTGATGATGAGGACACGGCGACGGGTGCCGACCTCGAGCACGCCGAGGGAGTGCACGATCTTGTCGTAGCCGGCCAGGTAGTTCTCGATCGGGTACGCGGGCTCGTCGCGGTTGCCGAACAGGCGGAGGAGCTCGCGGTCGGACCGGACGCGGGTCGCCTGGATCTGGCGGCGGGACTCGGTCATCGACGGCAGCTGCTCGACGAACTGGTCGACGCCGTAGATCCCCGCCATGCTCGTCTTCGGCACCGGGATGGTCGGGACGCTGTCGTCGCCGGGGTTGCGCAGGTCGAGCTCGGTGGAGTCGAGCTCCCCGCGGCCCACGGCACGGCGGACGGCGAGTGCCAGGGAACCGGGCAGCGCCGCGGCGAGCTGCTCGTCACCGAGGTTCTTGTAGAGCGTGAACAGCGCGTTCCGCTCGAGCAGGTAGGTCTCGCGGAAGTCGCCGAACTTGTTCATCGACGCGTGGTGCTTGTGGAACGCGACGGACTTCGGCTGGTACCGGAAGCGCCAGCCGAGCAGGTTGAGCCGCCAGCCGAGGTCGACGTCCTCGTAGAACATGAAGTAGCGGTCGTCGAAGCCGTCGAGCTGCTCGAAGAGCTCGGCGCGGATGAACATCGCGGCGCCGGTGCCGAACAGGACGTCGGTCTCGCTCTCCCACCGGCCGGTGTCCGGCGACCCGGCGAAGGGCTTGTAGCCCATGCCGTACCAGGTCATCGCGGCCTCGGTGAAGTCGACGTTGACGCCTTCCCAGTCGAGGACCTTCGAGGCGACGGCGCCGATGTCGGCACCGGAGGCGAAGGTGGCCATCGCCTCGCGCACCCAGCCGGTGTCCGGGCGGGCGTCGTTGTTGAGGAACGCCACGACCTCGCCGGAGGACTTCTCGACGCCGAGGTTGCAGCCACCGGTGAACCCGAGGTTCGCGCCCGCGTCGATCAGGGTGAAGTCGAGGCTCGAGGCCTTGAGACGCCCGAGGTGCTCGGGGCCCGAACCGTTCTCGACGACGATCAACTCGAGCTTGTCCTGCGGCCAGTCCTGCTTGCGGAGTTCCGCGATGCTCGTCAGGGTGTCGTCCGTACCCTTGTAGTTCACGAGGATGACGGACACGACTCCCGGCTTGCGCTCTGTCACGCGAGTTCCTCCAGCAGCTGCCGCGCACCGGGCGCGGGTCGATGGGTCGGCCGACGGGGTGCCGCGGGCCGATGACACCCTACAAGGCGCGCCCAGGGACTCCCTGCCGCCGCTGCGGATTCGTGCAGAATGGCGTGCGTGACCGCAGTGATCCCGAGCACCCCCATGTCCTCTCCCCTCCGCGAGGACTACGCGGCCCTCGCGGCCGACGAGCACGCCGAGGGCCCCCGTGGCACGATCCGCTTCGCGGTGTCGACCGCCGATCCGTCCGAGGGCAAGGGCGACCTGTTCGTCGCGCTCGGGCTGGCGCGGGCGCTCCGGGCCGAGGGTTGGGGCGTCGCGATGTGGCCGCTCGAGCGCTGGGGTGAGGAGCTCCCCGCCGACACCGCCGTCGTGGTCAGCATGATCGAGTCCTTCGTGCCCGGGTACGTCCCAGCCGGCACCGCCCTGGTGGCGTGGGTGCGGAACTGGACCGCCAAGTGGGCCGCCCTGCCCTACCTCGACGAGTTCGACGCGGTCTGGACCTCGTCCGGGATCGCCCGCGACGCGATCGCGGCCGCGTACTCCGGCCCCGTCGAGGTGGTGCCGATCGGCGTCGACACCGAGCTGTTCACGACCGACGCCCCCGCACCGCGCGAGCGCACGGACCGCGCCGTGACCACCGTCAACTTCTGGGGCGTCCGCCGCCGGGTGCAGCACGTCCTCGCCGAGGTCGCCCCGGCCGAACCGATCGTCTGGTTCGCCGCGAACGTCGACCACGTCGAGGCCTCCGCGGGCGTCGAGCTCCGACCGGCCGTGTCCTACTTCGCCCTGCCCGAGGTCTACCGCGCCGCCGGCTTCGTCGTCGACGACGTCATCGAGCCGGCCGCCGAGTACGGCACCCTGAACTCCCGCCTGTACGAGTCGCTCGCGTCCGGTGCACTGCCGGTCACCGACTGCGCGCTCGGGCTCGACGAGCTCGGCCTGTCCGACGTGCCGGTGTTCGACGACGCCGACTCGCTCGAGCGCGTGCTCGCGATGCCCCGCGACGAGCGCACCGCCCTGGTCGCCCGGCTCCGCGCCGTCGTGGTCGAGCGGCACTCGTTCCGCAGCCGCGCCGAACAGGTCGGTCCGTCGCTCGACGCCGCCGTCGCCGCCGCCTCGGGCCGGAGCGGCGAGCGTGGCGCGTTCCTGCGGTGGGCCACCGCCCAGCGCGAGACGCTCCGGCAGACCGAGCACGACCGCGACGTCCACCTGGCCGGCGTGCACGACATCAACGCTCGCCTGGTCGAGTCGGAGCAGAAGGTCGGCGCGTACGACACCGCCCGCCGCCTGGCCGAAGCGGAGCGCGACCAGATCGCGGCCCGCTTCGAGGGCCTCACGCGCTCCCCCGAGTACCGGCTGCTGCACGGCGTGGGCCTGATGGCGCGGCGCGCGCGCCGCTGACGGCGGTCGACGCGACCCACGACGGACGGGAGGCCCGGTACCAGCTGGTACCGGGCCTCCCGTCCGTCGTGTGGTGACCGTCTACTGCACGGTGACGGTCTTCGTACCGAAGCTCTTGTAGGTGCCGCTCGGCAGGTCCTGGAAGTAGACGCGCACGGTGTGCGTGCCCTTCTTCACCCCGGTGAGCTTCCGCGACAGCCCGACGTCCGAACCCCAGTCCGGGTGCACGGCCCGCACGTCGGTGCGGGTCGCGTTGACGGTGCCCGGCGAGACGGCCACGCCGTCCAGGTGGATCTTGTACTTGACCGGGTCGCAGACGTCCGGGTCGATCGCCCAGCCGGCCACGGTGATGGTGCCCGTGCCGCCGGTGACGGACTCGTACAGGCCCTTGACCGAGCCGGTCTTGCCCGTCTTGCCGGTGGTCGGCGGGTCGGTGACCGTCACGCTCTTCGTGCCGAAGCTCTTGTACGCGCCGCTCGGCAGCTCCCGGAAGTACACGCGCACGGTGTGCGTGCCGGCGGTCAGCCCGGGGATCTTCAGCGAGAGGCCGACGTCGGAGCCCCACGCGGGGTGCACGGCCTCGACGTCGGTCCGCTTCGCGTTCGCGGTCCCGGGGGCGATGGCGACACCGTCGACGTGGATCTTGTAGGCGACGGGGTCCCAGACGTCGGGGTCGATCGCCCAGCCGCGCACCGTGGCGCTGTTCACGCCACCGACCACGGACTCGAACGCACCCTTGACCGAGCCGGTCTTGCCCGTCTTGCCGGTCGTCCCCGACGCGTCGGGTTCGGCGGTCGACGCGGCGGTCACGGTCACGGACTTGGTGCCGAAGCTGACGTACTTGCCGCCCTGCAGGTCCTGGAAGTAGACGCGCACGGTGTGCTTGCCCGCCTTCAGGCCGGTGAGCCGGAGCGTCAGACCGACGTCGGAGCCCCACGTCGGGTGCGTGGCCTCGACGTCGGTGCGGGTCGCGTCCGCGACCCCGCTGTTCGTGCTCACGCCGTCGACGTGGATCTTGTACTTGACCGGGTCCCACACGTCCGGGTCGATCGCCCAGCCGCGCACGGTGGCCGTGCCGACGCCGCCGGTGACGGAGTCGTACGACCCGCGCACGGCACCGGTCTTGCCGGTCTTGCCGGTGGTCGGGGCGTCCACGACGACCGACTTCGACGCGACCTTCACGTACTTCGTGCCGGGCTTGTCCATCACGTACAGCGTCACGGCGCGCGAGCCCGCGCTGATGCCGCCGATCGTCTTCGAGAAGCCGAGGGTGCTGCCGACGCCCGGGTAGACCTTCGCCACGTCGGTGCGGGTCTTGTCCGCCGTGCCGGTCGCCTTGCTCACGCCGTCGACGAGGATCTTCCACGAGCCGGGCTTGGACGAGTCGGGGTCGAGGACCCAGCCGGTGGCCGAGATCGTGCCGACGCCACCGGTCACCGAGTCGAGGACGCCCTTGGGTGCCGCGCTCGTGATGGTCCGGGTGTAGCAGCCGAGCAGGGTGTTCGCCCCGCGGCCCTGGTTGATGGCGTAGCTGCAGACGGAGTGCTTGCCGAGGCTCAGCCCGGTCAGTTCGGCCGAGAACCCGTGGCGGGTGTTGTTCGCGCCGAGGGTGCCGGCGAGGTCGCTCCGGGTCTTGTCCGCCGTGACGGTCTTCGCGCCGGCGCCGTCGACGTAGAACGCGACGCGCAGGGCGTTGGTGGTGTCCGGGTCGGCCGCCCAGCCGGTGACCGTGATCGACGAGGTGGAGGTCGCGGTCACGGAGTCGACGTCGCCGTAGGGGTTGCCGCCGCCGGCCGCAGCACCGAACCAGTCGGTGTACATGCGCCAGAAGTTGCGGTTGCCGTAGGCGGAGCAGCTGTCGCCGGAGCCGTAGAGGTTCGACATGGCCGCGGCGTTCGGGGTGTACGGGGTGTAGATGTACAGGCTCGCCGTGGCCTGGTTCTGGATGTAGACGGACTTCCGACCGCAGGCCGCGTTCGGGTTGAGCAGGATCGAGTTCGTCCGCCCCGCCTGGTACGCCCACGAGGTCGGCGACGCCTGGTACCGCTTGAACTGCAGGGCCGCGGCGTAGACCTGCTGGCCGAAGCCGAAGTACGCCGGGTCGCACGGGGCGGTGTCCGGGCACGCGAAGCCGGTGGCGTGCAGGTACATGTAGGACGTCGGCGAGGACGTCGTGACGATGCCCTGCTCCTTCTGCAGGAGCACGAGGAGCACCTTCTGGCTGATGCCGCACGCCGCACCGACCTGGGCGATCATCGTCGCGGCCGACTTGGTGCCTCCCGCGATGGCCGCGCACCGGCCGGAGACGGCACCGATCGAGCTCATCTTCTGCGAGAAGTCCTTCAGGCAGGCGGGGCCGCTCGACGACTTCCGGCAGTTCGGCGCGACGCTCGTCAGGAACGACTGCACGGCGGCCGCGTTCATCGCCGAGCCGTTGTAGAAGTTCGCGTCGCTGATGATGTTGCCCGGGTCGAAGTCCGAGGCGACCGCGGCCGAGGCCGACTGGGTCGTGGTCTGCTCCGCGAGCACCGTGCCGAAGGTCAGGCCGCTCACCGCGACGGCGAAGGCCGCCACCAGGGCGAGGGAGCTCCGCAGGGAACGACGGGAGCGTGCTGCTCGGGGGGAACGGGTGGTGCGGGGGGTGCGGGGGTTGCGCATCACGGGACCTCGGCGGTCAGGGGGTCGGACGTCGTCGACGCGGAGCCGACGGCGTAGGTCAGGGTGACGGACCAGGTGCCGCTCGACACCTTCGCCGCGGGGAACGACACCTGCGCGCAGTTCACCGACGAGGCACTCGCCTGTGCGGTGCTCGTGGCGGTGCGCGTGACGCCGTCCTTCGTCGCGGTGAAGGTGCACTTCCCGCTCGTGTCGGTCGTGCCGGAGACCAGGCCACCGGCCTGGAGGGTCTTCGATCCGGTGTCCCAGCCGGCGAACGTGACGACGGACGTGGCCGGGTACTCCGACGGGTCGGTGTCCGGCTGGTTCGTCGCGCCGCTGCCCGGGAACGCACCGGGGGTGTCGTCGTCGGAGGCGCCGGCGCCGGCGTCGTCGCCGTCACCGTCGTCGGACCCACCGTCGGTCGGCGTCGAGGCCGCGTCGGTGGGGGCCGAGGTCGCCGAGTCGTCGTCGGTCGGGGTCGCACTCGGGGTGCGCGAGACGGACGCGGACGGCGACGGGGTGGCGTCGTCGCCACCACCGGAACAACCGGCCAAGAGGAGACTGAGTGCACCGACCACCGCGAACGCAGCGATCGGCCTGGATGCGAGGAGCATGCTGACGGGCCGTCCTGTGGATGTTGACAAGGGTCCGGGTTGCAACAACGGTAACTCGAAAGTGAAGGTTGAGGGTTGGATCGGCCGGAATCACCCCCACTCGGGGTGCACGACGGCCGTCGCCCAACCCCGTCCCGCGGGCCCGGTGAGTATGCTGTTCCGGTCCTGCCCCCACGAACGAAGAGACGTATGGTCGACCAAGCCCGCATGACCGCGCTCGCGAAGGAACCCCTCGTCGTGATCGGCGCTCCGACGAGCGCCTTCCGCGGGACCTTCCGTGAGCTGCGCGACGTCTTCCGGCAGCGCGAGATGCTCGGCATGCTCGTCCGGCGTGACCTGAAGGCCCGGTACAAGGACTCGGCACTCGGGTTCGTGTGGACGCTGGTGCGCCCGCTGACCCAGCTGCTCATCTACTACTTCGTCATCGGCAAGGTCCTCGGCGCCGCCAACGGCATCGACAACTTCGCGATCTACGTCTTCACCGGCCTGACCGCCTACACGCTCTTCAGCGAGATCGTCGCCGGGTCGACCGGGTCGATCGTCGGCAACTCCGGGCTGATCAAGAAGGTCTACGTCCCGCGCGAGGTCTTCCCGCTCGCCAGCGTGGGCGCGGCCCTGGTGAACTTCACCATCCAGTTCGCGATCCTGCTGGCCGCGACGGTCGTCATCGGCGTCTTCCCGTGGCACGAAGGTCTGGTCTACCTGATCCCCTCGCTCGCGGTGATCCTGGTCTACGGCGCCGCCATCGGCCTGGTGCTGTCCGCGCTCAACGTGTACCTGCGCGACGTGCAGTTCGTCATCGACGTCGGCCTGATGGTCCTGCTCTGGGCCTCGCCGATCGTCTACTCGTACTCGCGGGTGGTCGCGACCGTGAACGCGGACTGGCTCCTCACCCTCTACACGAACAACCCGCTGACCCTGTCGGTGCTGGGCCTGCAGAACGCGATCTGGCTGCACGACCCGGCCGACGTCACGTACCCGGACCACCTGATGCTGCGGCTGGGGATCGCGTTCGTGATCGGCCTCCTCTGCCTCATCGGTGCGCAGCGGATCTTCTCCCGCCTGCAGGGCAACTTCGCGCAGGAGCTCTAGACCATGGCCATCAGCACCCCCGTCGCCCCGACGACCGCCGGCGAGACCGCCGAGCGTCCCGACGTCATCGTCATCGACCACGTCCGCAAGCGCTTCACGGTCCGCAAGGACAACACCCTGCGCGAGCGCATCGTCACGCTCGGCCGCGCCGGGCGGAAGCACCGCCAGGACTTCTGGGCCCTCGACGACGTCACCGTGTCGATCCAGGCCGGCTCGACCGTCGGGCTCATCGGCCAGAACGGCTCCGGCAAGTCGACCCTGCTCAAGGCCATCGGCGGCATCATCCAGCCGACCTCCGGCACGGTGTCCCGCCGCGGTCGCCTCGCCGCCCTGCTCGAGCTCGGCGCCGGGTTCCACCCCGACCTGTCCGGCCGCGAGAACGTCTACCTCAACGCGAGCCTGCTCGGCCTGAGCCGCAAGCAGACCGATGAGAAGTTCGACGACATCCTGGCGTTCTCGGGCATCGGGGACTTCATCGACACCCAGGTGAAGTTCTACTCATCGGGCATGTACGTGCGGCTCGCGTTCGCCGTCGCCGTGCACACCGACCCCGACGTCCTGCTCGTCGACGAGGTCCTGGCCGTCGGTGACGAGGCCTTCCAGCGCAAGTGCCTCGACCGCATCCGCACCTTCCAGGAGGCCGGCAAGACGATCATCATCGTCACGCACTCCCTCAGCCAGGTGCAGGAGATGTGCGACCGCGTCGTCCTGCTCAACAAGGGCAAGGTGCTGCACGACGGTGACCCCGTCCAGGCCGTGAGCATGTTCCGCGAGGTGCTCGAGGAACGCCGTCAGGGCGAGCTCAGCACCGACGTCGCCGTGGGCCGGGGCAAGGTCATCGGCGCGAGCGTGCACGTCGACGGCAAGGAGCCCCGCGCGGAGGTCATGCCGGGCGACGACCTCGTCGTGGACATGGAGTTCGAGCACCTGGACGGCATCGCCGACTGGGAGGCCGCGGTCCAGATCAACAACGCCGGTGGCCAGGTCGTCTACGGCACCACCACCGGCATCATGGGCCTCGAACTGCAGCCGCTGCACGGTCGCCGGAAGCTCCGCCTGCGGATCGCCGACACCGCGTTCGGCACCGGCAAGTACTTCATCAACGTGTCGATGATGGACTCGGCCGGGCGCCACCTGCACGACATGCCGGAGTGCGACTCGTTCGAGGTCCCCGGGTTCGAGCACGCCGTGGGCACGGTCTACGCCGAACCCTCGATCGAGGAGCTCGACTGACCCCGGACGACGGCGACACCGGGTCCCGCGCCGACGGCACGACCCGTGCCGGCTCCGCGCCCCGGGCCGACGGCACGCTCCGCACCGCGGTCGTCGTCGTCAACTGGAACCGCGCCGACCTGACCACCGCGGCCGTCCGCGCCGTGCTCGACGAGGGCACGGCCGACGACGTCATCGTCATCGACAACGGGTCGTCCGACGACTCCGTCGCGGTGCTCGGCCGTGCCCTGCCGGACGCCACCGTCATCGCACGCGGCGACAACGGCGGCTTCGCGGCCGGGGCCAACACCGGCATCCGGCACACGGACGCCGACGTCGTCGTGCTCCTGAACAACGACGCCGTGCCCGCACCGGGCTTCGTCGCGGCGCTCCGCGACCACCTGGCGCACGCCGGGCCCGAGGTCGCCGCCGTGACGGGCCGCATCGTGCTCGCCGGACGCTGGACGAGCCTCCCGGCCGGGGTGGAGCCAGCACCCGGCCAGCGCGTGCTGCGCGACCACGACGGTCGTCGCTGGACGCCGTCGGCGGACGGCGAGGTGCGGCTCAACTCGACCGGCGTCCGTGTCGACCGCGACGGCAACGGGATGGACCGCGACTGGTTCGCGCCCGTCGACCGGGTCGCCGACGTCGACGTCTTCGGGTTCTCCGGCGGCGCGTCCGCGCTGCGCCGCACGGCGCTGGACGACGTCGGCCTGCTCGACGAGTCCCTGTTCATGTACTACGAGGACACCGAGCTCGCCTGGCGGCTGCGCCGCCGCGGCTGGCGCGTCGAGCACGCGGCCGACGCGGTCGTCGAGCACGACCACTCGGCGTCGTCCGGCGTGCAGAGCGACCTGTTCGTCTTCCGGAACGCGCGCAACCGCATCGTCGTCGCGCTCTGGCACGCTCCGTGGCCGACCGTCGCGCGGGCGAGCGTCCGCACCCTGGTGCGCGGCCTGCGTGGGCTGGCCTCCGGTCGCACCCGCCGGGAGGCGCGGCTCGTCCTGACGGCGTTCGCGGACGTCGCGGGGACCCTGCCGGTCCACCTCGCGCGCCGGCTGCGCGAGACCCGGCGCGCGTCCGTCCCGCGCCGCAGCGTGGACCCGGGCGCATGAGCGCAGCGGGCTATCCTGGACACTCCCCCGTCGACGGCCCCGGCCACGACGTCCCCGCCCGGAAGGAACCACGCGTGCCGCAGCTCACCGTCCTCGTCGACGGGACCGCGGTACCGCAGGCGCTCGGCGGCGTCGGACGCTACGTCGAGGGGGTCGTCTCGCACCTGACCGACCCGTCGCTCGACGTCCACCTGGTCGTCCGCCCCGTGCACGCCCCGCACTTCGCCGCCGTCGCGCCGTACGCGACCGTGCACACGGCGCCGGGCTGGACCGACTCGGTGCCGCTGCGGTTCCTGTGGGAGCAGACCGGGCTGCCGGCGCTCGGCCGTCGGCTCGGGGCGCAGGTGCTGCACTCCCCGCACTACACGTTCCCGTTCGGCTGGCGCGGCGGTTCCGTCGTCACGCTGCACGACGCCACGTTCTTCTCCAACCCCGAATGGCACTCGCGCCTGAAGCGCACCTTCTTCACCTGGTGGAGCCGCCGGTCCCTCCGCACCCGACCCGTTGTCATCGTGCCGAGCGCCGCGACCGCGACCGAGGCCGCCCGGGTCGTGACCGGCATCCGCGCCGACGTCCGGGTCGCACCGCTCGGCGTCGACCGCACGGTGTTCCACGAGCCCGATGTCGCCGCGGTCGAGGACGCCCGGATCGCCGCCACCCTGCCCGAGGGTGCTCCGTGGATCGCGTTCCTCGGCACCATCGAACCGCGGAAGAACGTCACGGCGCTGCTCGACGCGTACGCCTCGGTGCGCGCGGCACGTGCGGCTGCCGGGTCGGACGGCGGTCCGGGCCCGGAGACCCCGTGGCTCGTGCTGTCCGGGGCCCGCGGCTGGGACGAGTCGGCCATCGCACGGCTCGACGCCCTGCAGCCCACCGACCACGTCATCGAGGCCGGCTACCTGCCGCTCGAGGACCTCGCCGGGTTCCTCGGCGGTGCCGAGTTCGTCGTCTACCCGTCCCTCGGCGAGGGCTTCGGGCTGCCGGTGGTCGAGGCCATGGCCTCCGGCGCGTGCGTCCTGACCACCCGGCGGCTGTCGCTGCCCGAGGTCGGCGGTGACGCGGCCGTCTACAGCGAGCCCGACGCGACCGCGCTGGCGTCCGCGATGACGGCGCTGCTGGACGATCCCGCGCTGGTGGCCTCGCACCGTGCGGCGGCGATGACGCGGGCCTCCTCGTTCACCTGGGAGGCCACGGCAGCCGTGCACGTCGAGGCCTACGAGTCCGTCGCCGGGGGTGCGCGGTGATCCGGGTCGCGGTGCTGACGGTCACCTACAACACCGGCGAGACCATCCGGCCGTTCCTGGCGAGCGTCGCCGGTGCCTCGAAGGACCCGGTTGCCGTCGTCATCGCGGACAACGGTTCGGCCGACATCGACGCACTCCGGGCGATCGGTGAGTCCTACGGCGCCGTCGTGGTGTCCTCCGGCGGCAACCGCGGCTACGGCGGTGGGATCGACGCGGCCCTGAGCGCCCTCGACGACGTGCTGCCGGACGTCCGCCCGGAGTTCCTGCTCGTGACGAACCCCGACGTCGTGCTCGGTGAGGGCTCGATCGACGAACTCGTGGCCGCCGCCGACCGGTTGCCGTCCGGTGGGTCGTTCGGGCCCCGGATCCTCGACGACCAGGGCGAGACCTACCCGTCCGCCCGGCAGCTCCCCTCGCTCCGGACCGGCCTCGGCCACGCGGCGTTCTCGCGGTTCTGGCCGGCGAATCCGTGGAGCCAGCGGTACTGGTCCACCACGAAGGTCGTCGAGCGCGAGGCCGGCTGGCTCTCCGGTGCGTGCTTCCTCATCCGGACGTCGCTCTTCCGCGAACTCGACGGGTTCGACGAGTCGTACTTCATGTACTTCGAGGACGTCGACCTCGGGCAGCGCGTCGGTCGGTCGGGACGAGCGAACGTGTACGTGCCCTCGGCGGTCGTCACCCACACCGGAGCCCACTCGACGTCGTCCAACCGACGCCGGATGGAGATCGAGCACCACCGCAGCGCCTACCGGTTCCTGTCGCGGAAGTACCGGGCGTGGTGGCTCTGGCCCCTGCGCGTCGTGCTGCACGCGGGCCTGTCGCTCCGCGCCCGCTGGGTCACGCGCAAGTAGCTCCCGCTCGCGGGACGCTGCGCGCGGGGTCTGCGCGCGGGGTCTGCCGTCGCGCCCCCGCACGGGCATCGCGCCCCGACGCTTCGGGGCGCAACGCCCGCAGCGGGGTGCGCACATCGGTCGCGGCCTCGGAGGCCCCGGTTCGATCGCGTTCCGCACAACCGAAGTCCACGCGAACCGCGGGATTGCGCGGCTCGAACACACTTTGGTTGTGCGCCGGCACGCGCACGCGTCCACCGCGGCGGGCCGGACGGCGTCAGGTGCGGCGCGGGTGCAGGCGGGCGCGCTCGGCGCGGGCCGCCGCCAGCAGCACCGCGGCGCGGGCGTCGAAGGAGTGCTCGGCGGCGATGCGCTCTGCCACGGCGGCCCGCTCGGCAGCCGACGGCCACGCGCGCGCCGGTTCGAGCAGGTCGGCCAGCTCGTCGCGGGAGCCCGCGACCGCGAGCGTCGGGACGTCGAGCACGTCGGGCAGCCCGGCCACCGGGTCGGTCACGACGACTCCCCCGGACGCCAGCACGTCGAACACCCGGTTCGACACGAAGCCCCCGGCGGCCATGTCGGGCCAGTGGTCGTTGAGCACCGCACGCGCCGAGGCGTAGGCCGCCGCGACCTCGGCCCGGGTCAGCGACGGTTCGCCGAGCGACTCTGCCGGGACGACCTCGTCCCACCCCGGACCGTGCACGCGCAGATCGGCACCGAGCGCGACCGCGTCGGACACGATGGGTCGCGCGGCACCGCGGGTCGAGCCGACGAACACCACGTGGTCGGCATCGGGGCTCGTCGCCGTGCGCGCGCCCGGGTGGAACACCGCCGGCTCGGTCGCCTGCAGCAGGGTCCGGACCGGCACGCCCGCACGCGCAGCGGCTGCGGCTGCCCACACCGGCCCGGCCGCGAAGGCCGCGTCGAACGACCGCAGTTCGGTGTCGGCGACGTCATCGGGGTGGCTGATCACCCAGAGCAGGTTCACCGACGCCGGGTTCGGCGGCACCCGGTCGAGGCCCCGGATCACCAGCGTGACGGCGTCCGAGGCATCGTCGACCCGCACGTGGGCGTCGCGTCGGTCGATCCGGACGCGCTGCCCCAGCCGCTCGAGAGCCCCGGCGAGCTCGGCGGCGAAGTGCACGTCGCCCCAGCCGTCGCCCTCCGGCCCGGCGGGCGCAGCGATCTTGAGCGACCAGGTGAGGTGTTCGGCGTCGCCACCGGTCACGCGCGCGGCCGGGGCCACCGGCCGGGCACCCCAGGGCGGCAGGGGCGGTCCGGCGACGACACCGTCGCCCTCGGACGCGCGGTCACGCCAGGCGGTGAACGCGTCGACGGTCGCGGCGTCGACGGTGCGGCCGGCCTCGACCGAACGGGTCGCCTCGCCGACGACGCGCACGGCTCCGCCATCGGCATCGGCGACCGCGCGGCTCCAGGCCGTCAGGGTCATGCGTTCGTCCGGGAGGCACGGTGCCGGCACCAGCGCCGCCCCCGGCACCGAGAGCACCGGCTGGTCCGCCGCGAAGACGGTGTCGACGTCGGTCACGGCGTCGGCGCGGTCGTCCGACCATGGCAGGGCACCGGGGCGCAGCAGCCGGGCCCCGGAGCGGAGCGTCCCGTCCGGCATCCGGACCCGGGCCTGCGCGACCGAGCCCGCCGCCGCCAGCGCGTGCAGTGCAGGCACGTCGACCGACACCGAGGTGTCGACCACCACGAGCGTCCGGCCCACACCGGCTGCGACACCGGCGTTGATCGCCGAGCCGAGGCCGTCGACGGGTTCCGGTCGGACCCACGGCAGGCGACGGCCGAACGGGTCGACCGGCGAGGCGTCCGCGACGTAGCTCACGGCCCGGACGTCGACCCCGCGGCCGAAGGCGTCACGGGCGACCGACACGAGCCGGGCGACCTCGGCGTGCCGGTCCGAACGGGTCGTGACGAGCACCGTCACGTCGTGGTCCAGCCGCGGCAGGGGACGGTCGAAGCCGGCCACGCGCACGACGTCAGCCGGCGCTGCGGGCACGGGACGGGCCTCCCGGTCGGGGTGGTCGGGAGCCGTCGTGTCGCGACGTCGGCGACCGAACCAACCGGGGGCGGGGGTCACGTGCGGAGCTAGACGCCGAGGAGTCGCTGCAGGTAGACGCCGTAGCCGCCCTTGACCAGCGGCGCGGCGAGCTCGGCGAGCCGCGCGTCGTCGATCCAGCCGTTCCGCCAGGCGATCTCCTCGATGCAGCCGATCTTGAAGCCCTGACGGTCCTCGATGACCTTCACGTACTCCGACGCCTGCATCATCGACTCGAACGTGCCGGTGTCGAGCCACGCGGTGCCGCGGTCGAGGACCTGGACGCCGAGCTCGCCGGCCTCGAGGTAGCGCTCGTTGACCGTGGAGATCTCGAGCTCGCCGCGGGCGCTCGGCTCGATCGTCTTGGCGATCTCGATGACCTTGTTGTCGTAGAAGTACAGGCCGGGGACGGCGTAGTTGGACTTCGGCTCGGCCGGCTTCTCCTCGATGGAGACGGCGGTGAAGTCGTCGTCGAACTCCACGACGCCGTACGCCTTCGGGTCGGCCACGTGGTACGCGAAGATCGTCGCACCCTGGACGTCGGTGTTCTTCCGGAGGTTCGTGCCGAGGCCGGTGCCGTGGAAGATGTTGTCGCCGAGGACGAGGGCGACGCTGTCGTCGCCGATGAACTCCTCACCGATGACGAAGGCCTGCGCCAGACCGTCCGGGGACGGCTGCACGGCGTACTGGATCTCCATGCCGAGCGCCGAGCCGTCGCCGAGCAGGGCCCGGAACTGGTCGTTGTACTCCGGCGTCGTGATGACCAACACCTCTCGGACGCCCGCCATCATCAGGGTCGACAGGGGGTAGTAGACCATCGGCTTGTCGTAGATCGGCATGAGCTGCTTGCTGATGCCCTTGGTGATCGGCCAGAGGCGCGTGCCGGAACCGCCGGCGAGGATGATGCCCTTCATCGCTTTCCCCTTACTTCTTCGTCCGGAGCGACTCGGTGTACGCGACGCACTCCTCGTACGTCGGCAGCAGGCCCTGTGCCGCGGCTTCCTCGAGGGTGGGGGCGCTGGTGTCCTTCTCGGACAGCACCAGCTCGCCGAGGCCCTCGGGCAGGTCGAGCCCGACCGTCGGGTCGAGGATCGTGATCCCCTTCTCGCGCTCGGGGTCGTAGTGCGCGCTGACCAGGTAGTTCACGGTCGACTGGTCCTCGAGCGCGACGATCGCGTGGCCGAGCCCCTCGGACAGGTAGACGGCCTTGCGGTCGACGTCGTCGATCCGGACGGAGTCCCACTGGCCGAACGTCGGTGACCCGACGCGGATGTCGACGATGTAGTCGATGAACGCCCCGCGCACGGCGGTGACGTACTTCGCCTGGCTCGGCGCGACGAGGGCGTAGTGGATGCCGCGGGCGACGCCGGCCGCGGAGATCGACATGTTCACCTGGCGGAGGTCGAGCGGGTGACCGACGGTCTCCTCGACCACGTCGGCGCGGTACGCCTCGAGGAATGCTCCTCGTGCGTCGCCGTGCTGGACGGGCGTGAACTCCCACGCGCCAGGGATCTTCAGTTCGCGGATCTGCACCGGGGAAGCCTAGCAAGCCGTGAGTTCGCATAGGCTGTCCTGGTTCTGTGCCCCGCGCCCCGCGCGCTGCGACTCCCGAAACGAGACCAAGCGAGCCCGTGAAGCTATTCGTCCAGATCCCCTGCCTCAACGAGGAGAACACCCTCGCCAGCGTCATCGACTCCATCCCGCGGGAGATCGACGGCATCGACGAGATCGAGATCCTCGTGATCAACGACGGCAGCACCGACCGCACCGTCGAGGTCGCCAAGGAGCACGGCGTCAAGCACTTCGTGCACCACACCACGAACATGGGCCTCGCCCGCTCGTTCCGTGACGGGGTCGACTACGCGCTGCTGCACGGTGCGGACATCGTCGTGAACACCGACGGGGACAACCAGTACCCGCAGGCACAGATCGCCGAGCTCGTGCAGCCGATCCTCCGGAAGGAAGCCGAGATCGTCATCGGCGACCGGCAGACGCGCACCATCGAGCACTTCTCCGGCTTCAAGAAGGTCATGCAGCGCTTCGGCTCGTGGGTCGCCAGCCGCGCTGCCGGGCTCGACCTGCCCGACGCGGCGAGCGGGTTCCGCGCGTACTCGAAGTACTCGCTCATCCGCCTGAACATCGTGACGCGCTTCAGCTACTGCATGGAGACCATCGTGCAGGCCGGCTACAAGCGCCTGGCGATCGCGTCGGTGCCGATCACGACGAACCCGAAGACCCGCGAGTCGCGGCTCTTCAACAACATCTTCCAGCACATGTTCGAGTCCGGCTCGGCGATCGCCCGCGTCTACCTGATGTACCGGCCCATGGCACTGTTCCTCTGGGTCGCCGCGGTGCTCGGTGCACTCGGACTCTGGCCGCTCATCCGCTACCTGGTGCTCCTGGCGATGCAGA
Source organism: Curtobacterium sp. ME-Dv--P-122a (assembly GCF_030209645.1). Lineage (NCBI taxonomy): Bacteria > Bacillati > Actinomycetota > Actinomycetes > Micrococcales > Microbacteriaceae > Curtobacterium > Curtobacterium sp. ME-Dv--P-122a. The sequence continues at coordinate 100,617 of NZ_JARVRO010000012.1, read as the reverse complement.
CGGGCGGCAACCACCTGCAGTCGATCATCCTCGGTGTCGTCCTGCTCATCACGGCGCTCCTGTCCATAGTCATCGGCGTCGTGGCCGATCTCACCCGCCTCAACCGCACGCTGGCCGAGGAGCAGCTCGACCTGCAGAAACTGCAGCGGTATGGCGACTGACACGGCCCCGGCCGTGTCGCGCTCCGACGTCCGACCCGCGGTCGGGCGGCGCGAGCGCATCCTCGTGATCGCGTTGACGGTGGCGTTCGCCGCCGTCCTCGCGGTCTGGGCCGTCGTCACCACGACGTACAAGGCCCCGGACGAGCCGACCCACGTCGACGCCGTGCTGCACCTGGCGATCGGTGACGGCTGGCCCGCGCCCGGGGCGATGCACTACCTCAACGCGGTGCACGACACCCAGATCAGCAACATGCGGCAGTCGACCGACGTGAACCAGACGTGGGGCGAGCTGCTCCGCGAGTTCCCGGGCGTGCACCCGACGAGCATCGACCAGATGTCGCAGCACCCCGCCACGTACTACGCCCTGGCCGCCGGGGTCCTGCAGCTGGTGCACTTCGAGGACCTCCGCTGGGACCTCGCCGTCATGGTGTTGCGACTGTTCGACGCCCTGCTCGTCCTGCCGCTGCCGTTCCTCGCGTGGGCGACCGTGCGTCGGCTGACCCGCTCACCACGGGCCGCCCTGGTCGGCGGTGCAGCGGTGTTCGCCCTGCCCGAGGTCGCTTCGATCGGCACCTCGGTCACGAACGACGCGCTCATGCTGCCGCTGGCCGGGGCGCTCGTGTACTTCGTGGTGCGGCTGCTCACCGGCGACCTGCGTGTGCGCACGACCATCTGGATCGGGCTGCTGCTCGGGGCGATGCTGCTCGTCAAGGGCACCGCACTGCCCGCGATCCCGTTCGTGGGCATCGCCGTGATGGCCGCCGGCTGCACCCGGGCGACCGTCTGGCGGAACGCGCTCCGGACGCTGTGGACCCTGGGGCTCGCCGCCGCCGTCGGTGGCTGGTGGTGGCTGCGCAACATCCTCGTGTACCGCGACATCCAGCCGGACGGCATGGCGGGCGCACGTCCGCCGATGCCGTTCCCGGCCGGCACCGCCGCCAGCCCCGAGGTGTTCCTCCGCGACTACTGGAACGGCGTCACCCGGACATTCTGGGGCAGCGTCGGTGGTCTCACCCAGTTCCAGCTCGCCCAGGTCCTGATCGACGGGCTGACCATCGCGTCGCTCGTCGGCATCGTCGTCTGGGGCTTCCGCCGCGGTCCGTCGCTCCGCCCGGCGATCGTGCTGGCGTCGTTCCCCGTGATCCTCATCGCCCTGCACCTGCAGAGCGGGTGGGGCGGGTACGTCCGGAGCACCATCGTCGCCGGCACCCAGGGGCGCTACTACTACCCCACGCTCATCGCCCTCATCGCCCTGAGCGCCCTCGCCTGGCGCCGGGTCACCGTGACGGCAGCCGGCACCACCCGGCTCGCCGTCGGGATGTCGATCGCGGCGATGGCCATCGCGCTGTACGGCGTCGTCTACGCGCTGCGGGCCTTCGGGCGCGACGCCGCCTTCTGGGTCGACGAGTTCGCGGTCGGCCGGTTCGACCGCTACGGCATGGTCCCCGCCGGCACGAACTTCACCCTCGTCGCCGTCGCCGCGGTCGCACTGACCGTCACCGCCGTGCTGCTCGTCCGGTTCATGCGCCGTCCGGAGGTGCCCGCGTGAGCGCCCCGCGACCGCTCGTCGGCCGGCACGAGTGGGTCCTGCTCGGCACCGTGACGCTGGCCTGGCTCGCGTTCCTGCTGATCTTCGCCCTGGTCACCCCGGCCTTCGGGACACCCGACGAGCCCGCGCACGTCGACGCCGCGTTCCGCCTCGCGCTCGGACTCGGCTGGCCGCACGGCGGCGAGATGCACTACCTCGCCGCCGTGCGCCAGATCGTCGAGCACCCGGCGCCGGCCGTCGACCGCCCCACGGTCGACGCGCTGCTGGCGGCCGTGCCCGGGGACTCCCCCGCGATCGACCCGATGTCCCAGAACCCGCCGACGTACTGGTTGGTGGCCGCCGGGATCCTGCGCGTCATCCGGTTCGGCTCCCACGACTGGGCGACGTCGGTGCTCGTGCTCCGCGTGTTCGACGTGCTGCTCGTCACCGCGCTGCCGGTCCTGGTCTGGGCGACGGTCCGTCGGGTGACCCGCTCGCCCCGCACCGCACTCGTCGCCCCGGTCCTGCTCTTCGCCGTCCCGCAGCTGGCGCAGGTCACCTCCGGCGTCACGGTGTGGGCACCGGTCGTCCTGCTCGGCGCCGTGCTCGTCTGGCTGAGCGCACGCGTGCTCACCGGCGACCGTTCGTGGTGGACCACCGCCGGGCTCGCCGTCGCCGTCACCGGACTGGCGGCCCTGAACGCGCTCGGGCTCCTGGCGATCCCGTTCGTCGTCCTCGTGTCCGCCCTGGCACCGGGCCGGACGTGGGGTCGCCGGGCCCTGCACGCCGGCGTGGTCGTCCTCGCTGCCGTCGCCGTGTCCGGCTGGTGGTGGGTGCGGACGCTGCTCGTGAGCGGGACGCTCCTGCCCGACGCCCTGCGCGCCGTCACGACCGTGCAGCCGTACCCGGCGGGCGGTGCGAACCCCGGGGCGTTCGCCGGGCGCCAGTGGGACGGCCTGACCGCCTCGTTCTTCGGCGCACTCGGTGCGAACCAGTGGCCGTTGCCGTCGATGGTCATCGACACGCTCGCGGTCGTCGGACTGGCCGTCATCGGGTGGTCGTACGCCCGCCGGGCTCCGGGCCGCCGGGTGACCACGATCCTGCTCGTCTGGCCGACGGTGGTCCTCGTCGCCACCCTCGCCTACAACTGGCGGAACTACCTCGGCACGCACCAGGGCAACGGGCTGCAGGGCCGGTTCCTGTTCGTCGCGGTCGTCGCGCTCGTGCTCGCCCAGGCGGTCGCGTGGCACGCCCTCGTCGTCCGTCCGGAGCTCCGCCGACGCCTGGCCCGGCTGGCGGTCGTCGGCTCGCTCGCGATCGGCACGTACGGCATCGGCCTGACCTACCGCGGCGGGTGGGAGAACACGCAGTTCCGCATCACGCCCGGCGGGATCTCCGCGATGGCCGGCGGCGCAGTCGCCGGGCCGTTCGCGATCCTGCTGGTGGCCATCGTGTTCGCGGCCGCCGCCGTCTCGACTGTCGTCCTGGTGTGGCGCACCTCCGCCGACCCCACCAGCGGCCCGCTAGAATCGCCGCCGACCCACGAACCGACCGTCAGGAAAGAGAACTCGTGAAGATCCTCGTCACCGGAGGAGCCGGCTTCATCGGCTCGAACTTCGTCCGCCGCACGCTGGAGGACGCGTACCCCGGCCTCGAGGGCGCCGAGGTCGTCGTCTACGACGCACTGACCTACTCCGGCAACGAAGCGAACCTCGCCCCGGTCGCCGACTCCCCCCGCTACACCTTCGTGCACGGCGACATCCGCGACGCCGCGAAGCTCGACGAGGTCGTCCCGACCGTCGACGCCATCGTGCACTTCGCCGCCGAGTCCCACGTCGACCGCTCGGTCCGCGACTCCGGCATCTTCGTCGAGACCAACGTCGTGGGCACCCAGCGCCTGCTCGACGCCGCGCTCCGCCACGGCACCGAACGCTTCGTGCACGTCTCCACCGACGAGGTCTACGGCTCCATCAGCGAGGGCTCGTGGGACGAGGAGCGCCCGCTCGAGCCGAACTCGCCGTACTCGGCGTCGAAGGCCGGCAGCGACCTGCTCGCCCGCAGCTACCACCGCACGCACGGGCTGAACCTCTCGATCACGCGCTGCTCGAACAACTACGGGCCGTACCACTTCCCCGAGAAGGTCATCCCGCTCTTCGTCACCAACCTCATCGACGACGTGCACGTGCCGCTGTACGGCGAGGGCAACAACATCCGCGACTGGCTGCACGTCGACGACCACACCCGTGGGATCGCGATGGTCCTGACCCGTGGCCGCGCCGGCGAGATCTACAACATCGGCGGCGGCACCGAGCTGACCAACAAGGAGCTCACGCAGCTGCTGCTCGACGCGACCGGCAAGGACTGGTCGTACGTCGACCGCGTCGCCGACCGTCTCGGCCACGACCTGCGCTACTCGGTCGACATCTCGAAGATCCAGGCCGAGCTCGGCTACGAGCCGCTCGTGCCGTTCGAGCAGGGCCTGGCCGACGTCGTGCAGTGGTACCGCGACAACCGCGCCTGGTGGGAGCCGCTCAAGCAGCGTGCGGCCCTGAGCTGAACCGGCACACCGTGACCAGGTACCTCATCACCGGCGCCGCCGGCATGCTCGGCCAGGACCTCCAGGCCGCACTCGCCGGCCGCGACGTCACCGCGCTGTCGCGGGCGGACCTCGACATCACCGACCCGGCCGCGGTGGACGCCGCCGTCGCCGGGCACGACGTCGTGATCAACTCGGCCGCCTACACGAAGGTCGACGACGCGGAAGACCACGAGGACGACGCCCACGCGGTCAACGCGACGGGGCCGAAGCTCCTGGCCGAGGCCGCGGTCCGCCACGGTGCGAAGCTCGTCACCGTGTCGACCGACTACGTCTTCGACGGCAACGGCACCGCGCCGTACGCCGAGGATGCGCCGACCGACCCGATCAACGCCTACGGCCGCACGAAGGCCGCCGGCGAGGCGTTCGTGCGCGCGATCGCCCCGGACACCTCGTACGTCGTCCGCACCGCGTGGATCTACGGCGCGCACGGGCCGAACTTCGCCGCGACGATGCTCCGGCTCGCGGGGTCGCACGACACCGTCAGCGTCGTCACCGACCAGGTCGGCCAGCCGACGTGGACGGGCGACCTCGCCGCGCGGATCGTCGAGCTCGTCGACGGGGACGCCCCCGCAGGCATCTACCACGGGACGAACGCCGGCCAGGGTTCCTGGTTCGACTTCACGCAGGCCATCTACCGCGAACTCGGGCTCGACCCGGAGCGCGTGCTGCCCACCGACAGCGCCGCCTTCGTCCGGCCGGCGCCGCGCCCGGCGTACAGCGTGCTCGGCCACGACGGCTGGTCGCGTGCCGGACTCGCGCCGATGCGCGACTGGCGCGACGCGTTGCACGCTGCGGTCGCGGCGGGTGCGCTGACGGCGTAGGCACGGCTCTCGACCGGGAGGCGCGGGTCGGGTTCCGCACACCGCGGACCCGACCCGCGCCTCCTGTCCGACCACCGACCGCGCCCAGGGGGCGCCGGGACCACCCTGGTAGTGTCGGGCAGCCGAGCGCGGGGCCGGCCCTCGGCCCCCTGACCACGGGTCCACGAACCACGACGAGGAGCACAGCACCATGACCACCCTCCACGTCATCGTCGACCAGATCGTCGCGCCCGTGCCGGGCGGCATCGGGCGCTACGCCGAGGAGCTCGCGCGACACCTCGTCGAGCACGCGCCGAGCGGCTGCGAGGTCGCGGGTGTGGTCTCCGCCGTCGGGTCCGACGAGATGGCGCACCTGCGGACGCTCCTGCCCGGACTGTCCGACCTGCAGCGACTGCCGCTGCCACGTCGTGAGCTGTCGCTCGCCTGGCAGGGCGGGTTCGTGGGCGGCATCGCGAAGGGCATGGTGCACGCGCCGAGCGTGCTCGCACCACTGGTCAAGCACGACCGTTTCCAGGACCCGGGCCGGCAGACCGTGGTGACCGTGCACGACGTGGTGCCGTGGACCAACCCCGAGACCCTCACGCCGCGCGGCGTCCACTTCCACAAGGCGATGGTGAAGCGGGCGTGGAAGCACGCCGACGCCGTCGTGGTGCCGACCCACGCCGTGGCGGGGGCGCTGAACGAGATCCACCGGTTCGACGACCGGCTCCGCGTGATCGGCGGTGCCCCGAGCGGTCGCCTCCGCCTGCCCGTCGACGCCGACCTGCGCGCCGAGCGCCTCGGCCTGCCCGACCGCTACGTGCTCGCGGTCGGCACGCTCGAGCCGCGCAAGGCCCTCGCGTCCCTGATCGAGGCGATGGCCCACCCGGACGCCCCCGCCGACGTGCCCCTCGTCATCTCCGGTCCGGACGGCTGGGGCGACGTCGACGTGTACGGCACCGCGGAGCGCGCGGGACTGTCGCGCGACCGGGTGAAGGTCCTCGGCCGCATCGACGACGCGGACCTCGCGGTGGTCTACGACCGTGCGACGGTGTTCGTGTTCCCCAGCCTCGCCGAGGGCTTCGGCCTGCCCGTGATCGAGGCGATGAGCTTCGGCACCCCGGTGATCCACTCCGACGACCCCGCCGTGGCCGAGGTCGCGTCGGACGCCGGCGTCACCGTCGCCCGGTCACCGCGGGAGTCCTACCCCGCACGGCTCGCACAGGCCGTCTACCAGGTCGTGAACGACCCGCAGCTCTCCAGCCGGCTGGCCGTGGCGGGGCCGGACCGCGCACGCATGTACGACTGGTCCGACTCCGCCGCGGAGACCTGGCAGCTGCACGCCGACCTCTGACGGCCGGAGCGCGTCAGCCCTTGTACGTGTAGGTGCTGACCCAGTCGATGTACAGGTGCCCCGGGTCGCCCCAGTCGCCCACCTGGAACATGTAGCGGTGTGCGGTCTTCGGCACGTCGTAGGTGATCGTCTTGATCACCTTGCCGTCGAGCCGGTACCGCACGGACTTCCCGGGGATCCACTCGATCGAGTACGTGTGCCACGAACGCCACGAGACGCCGGTGCTCAGGCTCGTCGCGTTGGCCTCCTGGCCCGCGATCATCGAGTGGTGGTGCAGCATCGGCTGCTGGTCGAAGTTGGCCTCCGGGTAGTCGATCTCCCCGTCGGCCCAACGGTCGGACGACGGCCAGAGCATGAAGGCCGCGCCGTTGCCGGCACCGCCCGTGGCCTTGGCGCGGACGATGAACTTGCCGCCCTTGTGGCCCCAGGCTCCCGTCGGCGTGCCGAAGGTGCCGGCGGCGCCGTGCTTGCCGTCGAGCTTGACGTCCATGTACCCGTTGTGCGAGCTGATCTGCGAGCCCGAGTAGTACATGCCGCCGGTCCCGTCCGGGTACGGCTGCCACGAGTTGGCGTACTTCTTGGCGAAGGCGCCCTTGGCGCCGGCCGCGGTGCTGAACTGCTCGCGGAAGGTCTGCTTGAAGTTCCCGACGTCGCCGAGCGGTGCCGAGCTGGCGGTCGCTGCGGTCCCCTGACCGAGCGGTCCGGCGACGAGTGCTGCTCCGAGGAGCACGACGGCGAGTGCGGCCCTCCTGGTGGTGCGCTTCTGCATGAGGTCGGTCACTCCCTGACGTGACTGTTCGCACCCGTTCCCGTGGATGCCGGACGCCGGATCTCGGCTACCCGGCGTTCACGGTAGTTGCTGTCCACAATCTGCGCCCGGGGGTTGACACGACAGAGCACCCCCAGTACACGGGGCTTGCGCGAGGATCTGCCGTCGGGCAAGAAGCCCTGGTCAGTGCGCGTGGCGTGGCATCGGCATCGTTCGGATCAGCTGCGCGCCGACGTCGCGTGGTGAGGTCAGGGCCGTGCGCGACGGCGCCGAGCGACCACGGCGAGCACGACGGTGGCCACCACGGCGAGGACGGCGACGACCGCTGCGGCCTCGGCGACGTGGAGTGCCGCGAACCACGAGTCGAACTGCGACTTCGTCGCCACGACGTCCTGGCCCGCGCCACGGAACCACCCCGCCACGGGGTTCACCGGTCCGGCCGCGCCCGCAGCGACCACGCAGACCACCGCGGCGACGACGCCGACCGCGGAGAGGACGAGGACGGGGACGGCACGGCGCATCCCGCTACCGTAGCGCGGCTCGGAACCCGCAGCGGCGGCCTCAGAGCGAGTCGCGGAGGCGCGCCGCCTTCTCCTCGACCAGGCGCTCGAGCCCGTCGGCGTACTCGGCCAGGCGAGCGGCGACGGCCGGCTCCGAGGAACCGATGATGCGCGCGGCCAGCAGACCGGCGTTGGCGGCACCGTTGATCGCCATCGTCGCGACCGGGATCCCCGCCGGCATCTGCACGATCGAGAGCAGCGAGTCGAGGCCGTCGAGACGCGCGAGCTGCACCGGGACACCGATCACCGGGAGCGTCGTCATCGAGGCCACCATGCCCGGCAGGTGTGCCGCGCCACCGGCCCCGGCGATGACGACCCGGATGCCACGAGCAGCGGCGCCGCGGGCGAAGCGGGTCATCTTGTCCGGCGTGCGGTGCGCCGACACGACGTCCGCCTCGAACGCGATGCCGAGTTCGGTGAGGATGTCCGCCGCGGCACGCATGGTCGGCCAGTCGGAGTCCGACCCCATGATGATCGAGACGAGCGGCTGTGCGGGTGCGGCGGTGTCGGTCACGCGACGAGCCTAGCCGAGCAGCACGCGTCGCCAGGTGTCGCCGTCACGGCCGATCGTGCGCTCCTCGGCGACCCAGCGGGCCGCCCCCTCATCCGCCCGGCCACGGTCGACGGCGGTCCGGACGGCATCCCGCCACGCCTGGACGTCGTCCGGCACGGCCACGGCCCCGTGGGCCCGTGCGACGGCGTAGGACGGACGGTCGGACACCACGGCGGGCAGCCCGAGCGCGGTGTACTCGAGGAACTTCAGGTCGCTCTTCGCGCGGTTGAACTCCTCGTCTCGGAGCGGTGCGACGCCCGCCCGCCAGCGCTCCCGGTGCGCCACGAGCCATCGGGAGAACGCCGGGTAGTGCCCGTCGGGGACCTCGACCCGGCGGAACCAGTCGGCACCGCCCTCCTCGGTCACCCCGATGACCTCGAGCCGGATCGGGGTGCCGTCGGCGGTGGTGAGGTCGGCGAAGACGTCACGCACGAGCTCGAGGTCCGCGGCGTGGGTGAGCGTGCCCATGTACAGCACCCGGTGCTCCCCCGCGGGCCGTTCGTCGTCGTCCGCGGTGGGGCCGGCAGTCCAGATCGTCGGGTCGAGGGCGTTCGGCACGACGACGACGTCCCGCGCCACCGGACGGACCACGTCGGCGAGTTCGGGCGTGCTCACGACGACGGTGTCGGCACCGCGCACCAGGGCGTCGATCGAGGCGAGCCGGTCGGGGTCGTACTCGGCGCGGGCCAGACGTGCGCGTCCGGACTCGGTGAAGAAGTCGTCGTCGACCTCGGCCACGACGCGGATGCCCCGGGAGGCGGCTGCCGCCAGGAAGGGCTGCACGTCGGCACGGGGAAGGATGTGCCGCTGCACCAGGAGTGCGGCGTAGGGCGCCTGGTCGGAGCCGTCGACGAACGCTGCCGGGTCCACCTGGCGCACCTCGGCGGTGCCGCTCGCGGCCAGGTGCTCGGTGCGGCGGACGACACGGACGTGTGCCGAGGCCGGGTGGGCGCCGCCACCGCCCGCGACGACGTACCCGAGGACGGGCAGGGGCGCCGGCTGTGGCGGGGCACCTGCGACGGCGCGGCGCAGGCGTCCGGCGGCCCGGCGGACGAGATCACGCGGCATGCGGCCATCCTCTCGCACCTGGCACCTGGCACCTCGCACCGTGCGAGGTCAGTCACGAACGGTGCGGGGTTCCGTGCGCGGTGCGAGCCGCAGCGCCTCCCACCGACGACGGAACCTCGCACCGCACGACGGACACCGCACGGCGAACGCCGCACGGAGAAGACCCCCTCAGCGCACAGTCACCGTCCGGCACGGCGACGCCCTGCGGTCCGCTCCGCTCCCGGTGTTGTGGACGATCGCGCAGACGGTGTGCTTGCCCACCGCAGCCCGGACGGTGCCCGCGAAGCCGTGCGACCCACCGGAGCCCCAGGTCGCGTCCACGTCGGCGCGCTTCCGACCGGCGTCCAGCGACGTCACCCGCTTGCCGTCGACGGTGATCGCCACCCGGCTCGCCGAGGCCACCGCGTCGCCGTCGAACGCCCAGCCGCGCACCGCGATGCCCCGGGTCACGGCCTTCGCGGACTCCAGTTCGGCGTACGGGTCGTGCCGGTAGGCGCGGACGGTCGAGCAGCCGAGCGGGGTGTCCGACCCCGCGCCGATGTTCACAGCGGTGACGCAGACGCGGCGAGCGCCGGCCGCGGTGGGCACCACGACGTCGAAGCCGTGGGTCGCGCCGACCCCGAAGCGCGTGTCGACGTCCGGCCGGTCGAGCCCGGCGGTGGTGACGCCGGCGGAGACGCCGTCGACGGTGGCACGGACCCGCACGGGCTGCGTGGGGTCGTCCTCGTCGTAGGCCCACCCGGACACGCGGACGCCGCCGCCGGCACCGGCGACGGCCTCGAGCGTGCCACGGGGGGTCAGGTCGGCGGCGGGCACACCCAGGCGTGCGTTCGCGACGAGGGCCTGGGCGTAGGTCGGGAACCACTTGCCGGCGGCCGGGGCCCCGTTGCAGGTGCCGTCGCTCGCGCCGGGGGTCTTCACCCACAGCAGGGCGTCGAGCGCCGTGCCGTCGGACACCACCCGGGGCGAGGTGCCGAGCCCGGCCCCCGGTCCGTTGCACCAGGTGCCGCGCCAACCCTGCCCGTTGCGTGAGGTGTCGATCACGTAGTGCGAGCCCCCGGTGGCGGCGGACACCTTCTGCGCGTACGCCTGCTCCTGGGCGGTCGGGTAGTAGTTCGCGACGTTCGTGAAGAACCCGCGGGCCTGCTGGACGCCCGCGCTGTTCAGCCGCGACGCCATCAGCGCGGGCTGCACCCAGTTCGAGTTGCCGGCGTCCAGGTAGGCGGGGACCCCGGCGGCGGTCAGCCCGGCGACGGTGCGGGACAGGATCCGGTAGCGCTGCTCGTCGAGCGCGGTGCTGCACTTGGCGTTGCTGAGCATCGCGAGCGAGTCCGGTTCGACGATGACGGCTGCACGGTGCCCGGCGAGCGCCGCGGTGACCTGGTCGACCCAGGCGTCGTAGGACCCCTCGTCGAAGCCGCCGGCGGAGTACCCGCCGCAGTCACGGTCGGGGATCGCGTAGAGCACGAACACGGGGGTGGTGCCGGACTGTTCGGCACCGGTGAGGGCGGTGCTGATGGTCTTGGTCAGCTGCGTCCCCTGACTCCAGTCGCCGAGCCAGGTCGCGACGGGGTACCCGGCGATCTTCGCCGCCGCAGCGGCCCCGGCCGGGTCGGTGGCGGCCAGGGCGGCCTGCGCCTTCGCGGCCTCGCTCGTCGGCGACCGGTACGGCCCGGCGCCGTAGAGCGACGCGGACGTGGCCGAGCGGATGGTCGAGGCCGAGGTCGCTGCGGACGCGGTCGCGGTCGGCAGCAGGCCGGCGACGGCTGCGACGAGGGCGATGGCTGCGCCGCAGACGGCGGCACGACGCGGACGGCGGCGCATGGGGGCTCCCGGACGGTGGGCACGGACTGTACCAGGGGAACATGCGCTCCCAGCCCCCGCCAGCCTCCCGAGCGGGTGCCACCCGAGGGGGTGTCCGCAGAGCGACCGACAAGTGTGTCCCGCACCCGTGACGGACGGGAGGCCCGTGGCGGCGTCGCCACGGGCCTCCCGTCCGTCATCCGGTCACGTCGAGGACGCGACCCGGTGTCGCGGACACCGTCTCAGTCGTCGAAGTGCGCCGCGGCCGCGCGGGCGCGGTAGACGACGTCGTCGACGTCGTCGCCGAGCACCGTGACGTGCCCGATCTTCCGGCCGGGCCGGGGTGCCTTGCCGTAGAAGTGGTACTTCGCCTCGGGGAAGGCCTCGAGCGCTGCGGGGTACCGGGCGGCGAGGTCGCCGTCCGCGGGTCCGCCGAGCACGTTCACCATGACGGACGCGGGGGCGAACGAGCCGGTGGCACCGAGCGGCAGGTCGAGGACGGCGCGCAGGTGCTGTTCGAACTGGCTCGTGGTGGCGCCGTCGATGGTCCAGTGCCCGGTGTTGTGCGGACGCATCGCAAGCTCGTTGATGAGGATGCGCTCGTCGTCGGTCTGGAACAGCTCGACCGCCAGCACACCGGTCACACCGAGCTCTTCCGCGATGCGGACGGCGATCGACTCGGTCAGGTCCGCGATCCGGCCGGCACTGTCCGGGGCCGGTGCGATGACCTCGGCGCAGACCCCGTCGCGCTGCACGGTCTCGACGAGTGGCCAGGCGACGACCTGCCCGGAGGGACGGCGTGCCACGGACTGCGCGAGCTCGCGGGTGAAGGGGACGAGCTCCTCGACCAGGAGGGCCTGGTCGCCGCCGGCCTCGGCCACGGCGATGAACCAGTCGTCGACGTCGGACGCGTCGGAGACGACCCGGACGCCCTTGCCGTCGTACCCGCCCCGCGGCGTCTTGACGACGGCACGGCCACCGTGGTCCGCCAGGAACGCCCGGAGGTCGTCGGGCCCCTGCACGGCGGCCCAGTCGGGCACCGGCAGCCCGAGTTCGCTCAGCCGGCGACGCATGGTGATCTTGTCCTGGGCGACGGCCAGCGCGTCCGGTCCGGGGTGGACCGACACGCCCGCGTCGACCAGGCTGCGCAGGACGTCCTGCGGCACGTGCTCGTGGTCGAAGGTCACGACGTCGACCTGTCGGGCGAACTCGAGCACCGTGGCGGCGTCGTGGTAATCGCCCTCGGCGGTGGCAGCGATCGCGGCGGACATGCCCGGCCCCTCGGCGAGCACCCGGATGTCGATCCCCAGTTCGACCGCGGCCGGCACCATCATCCGTGCCAGCTGTCCCCCACCGATGACCCCGACGCGCAACGCCATGCTGTGTGATCCTTCCGGCGCTCCCACCGTGCGGTGGGAACGCGTTGTCTACAATCGCTGTTCGGGTCGTGCTCTGCACGACCGGTCACAACTCTACGGATCCTGGAGGGCTCGTGCGGCGCCTCATCGCCCAGCTGGCACGCTTCGGCGTCGTCGGTGCCGTCGGCTTCGTCGTGGACACCACGGTGTTCAACGTGCTGCGCATCACCGTCCTGAACCCCGAGGACGTCCACTCGGGGCCGTTCTGGGCGAAGGTCATCTCCACCGTCGTGGCGATCTTCGTGAACTGGATGGGCAACCGGTACTGGACGTTCCGCGAGCAGCGTCGCGCCGTGGCCACCCGCGAGGGCATCGAGTTCGTCGTCGTGTCGCTCGGCGGCATGGTCATCGCACTCGCCTGCCTCGGGGTGTCGCACTACGCGATGGGGCTCACCTCGGTGCTCGCCGACAACGTCGCGAACATCATCGGGCTCGTGCTCGGCACGGTCTTCCGGTTCTGGCTCTACAAGGCCTGGGTCTACCACCCCGAGCGCACGGCCACGCAGCCGGCCGCCGCGGACGAGTCGGTGTCGGACGGCCCGCGGGTCCCCCACGACGTCTGACCTAGGATCGGTGGGGTGACGGCCGAGACGACCACCACCCCCGCCCCACCCCGCACCGCGCGCTGGGAACGTGTCGCGATCGCGGTGATCACGGCGACCTTCGGGCTCTGGCTCGTGGCGTGGGCATTGCTCGTCCCGGTGTTCGAGGCCCCCGACGAGACCGCGCACATCGACGCCGCCGTGCACGTCGCCCTCGGTGACGCCTGGGCGGCCCCCGGCGAGCTGCACGTCACCAACGCCGTGCAGGCCGCGAAGGTCGAACAGGCGACGAAGCCGTCCGACGAGTGGTCGACGGTGAGCGAGCTGCTCCAGAACGCACCAGGCCCCTCGGCGACGGTCAACCAGATGACCCAGCACCCTCCGACCGCCTACCTGGCCGGAGCCGCCGTGCTGCGGGCCGTCGACTTCGGCGAGCTCCGCTGGGACCACGCGTTCATCGCCCTCCGCCTGGCCGACGTGCTGGCCGTCACCGCGCTCCCCCTGCTCGCCTGGGCGTCGGTGCGCCGCGTGACCCGCAGCCCCCGCGCCGCGCTGATCGGGGCCCTCGCCGTGTTCGCGACGCCCGAGCTCGCGTCCATCGGCTCGTCGTTCTCGAACGACGCCCCGGTGCTGCTCGTCGCCGGGATCGTCGTCTGGCTCGCCACCCGTCTGCTCACCGGCGACACCCGCTGGCGCACCACGATCGCACTGGCGGTGGTCCTCGGGGGCCTCGTCTGGATCAAGGGCACCGGGTTGCCGGCGGTGCCGTTCGTCGCGGTGGTGGTGCTGTTCGCCGGTGCCGGGGTGCTGTCCCTGCGGCAACGCATCGTCCGCACGATCGTCACGATGGCGGTGTCCGGCGGCATCGGTGCCTGGTGGTGGCTGCACAACCTCGTGTCGTACGGCCGGATCCAGCCGAACGGCTACACGGCGATGCGGCCCCCGAAGGACTTCCCGCCGGGCGAGAGCCCGACGCTCGGACACTTCCTCGACGTCAGCTGGGGCACCCTGTCGCGCACGTTCTGGGGCAGCTTCGGCGGTCGGGCCCAGGTGACCATCGGTGACCTGCTCACCGCCGTCCTGACCCTGGTCGCCCTCGTGGTGCTCGTCGGCTGGGCGTTCCGCCGGGGCCCGGACCTGCGGGTGGCCCTGTGCGTCGCAGTGTTCCCGGCGCTGCTGATCGGGATCCAGAACCGCACGAGCGCGCACTCGTACCTCACCACCACCGAGGTCGCCGCCACCCAGGGCCGGTACTACTTCCCCGCGATCGTCTGCCTGATCGTGCTGAGCGCGCTCGCGTGGCGACGACTGGTGCCCGCCGGTCGGGCACGCACCTGGGCCGCGGTGGCGCTGGCCGTCGTGCTGCCCGCGGTGGGCGTGTACGGGTTCGCGGTGGCGTCGGCCTGGTTCTGGAACGCGGCGCTGTTCCCGGTGACGGGCCGCGGGCTGCTGCGGTACTCCGAGATCGGCCCGGTGCCGCCTGCGGTGCTCGCCGTCGTCGTGGCCCTGGTCGCGGTGGGGCTCATCGCGTCGGTCGTGCAGGTCGCGCGCGCCGACCGTCGGACCCTGTCGACGACGGTTCCCGGCCGCTGACACGCCCGGCCGCGGAGCGCCGGGGTGGCACAACGTGCCGCAGGCGCGGCCCCGAGGGGTCGCGAACCGTCGGCAGACGCGGCCGCAGACGACACGTCGTGACCCCTCGGCGGACGGCGCGCGGCATGCGGTGGGCGCGCCCACGAGACGGACGGGAGCCCGGTGCCAGCTGGCACCGGGCCTCCCGTCCGTCGTCACGCGCGACCGGTGCCCCACTCCGTGAGCAGGAATGGTCGGGTCCGTCATCCGGACCCGACCATTCCTGCTCACGAAGCAACGCGCGCGACGCGCGTCAGGCGGCGGGGACGCCGCCCTCGACCGCGGAGGGGTCGTCGGTCGGGCGGTTGCGCCGGAACCACGTCGGGGCCGCGGCGCAGAGCAGGAAGAGTCCGTCGACCGCCAGGCTCCAGACACGGGTGACGACGACCACGACCAGCGCGATCGGCGCCGGCATCACGAGCGCCAGCAGGAGGGCCTGCACGCCCTCGCGGACGCCGAGCCCGCCGGGGGCGAAGACGGCCAGCATGCTGATCGCCGAGGCCATGCTCGCGGCACCGATCACGAAGGCCGCGTCGGTGATCTTCAGCGACGGGTACACGCCGAGGGTGATGAAGTAGTACGCCGTGCCGGACAGCACCGCACCGGCCACGTAGAGCCCGGCTCCGCCGAGGACGGTGCCGAGGTTCGGACGGACGTCGGCCTCGAGCGGCTTGCGACGCAGGATCTTCAGCGCGATCCCGATCAGGAACACGAACACGCGCGGGATCAGGCAGACGACGCAGCCCACGAACGCCGCGATCATCAGGACGATCAGCCACGGGTCGAGATTGTGCGTCCGCGGGTCGATGAGCAGCAGCACGAGCGCCAGGGCCAGGGTCGCGGCGATCTGCAGGGCGCCCTCGAGCAACCCGCTCACACCGAGCCGGGCCTTCGAGACGCCGTGCTTCGAGGCGAAGTAGACCTTGCCGATGATCCAGGTCGCGGCACCGGGGATGTAGCGGCCCATCCAGGACTTCGCGTACACGTAGGTCAGGGTCACGCCGCTGCCCTTGAGCCCGGTCGCACCGAGCCGTCGCAGCAGGTAGAACCAGATGCCGACGCCCCAGTACCGGAAGCCGAGGCTGATCACCGTCGCGAGGATCACCCACGACCACTGCCAGTCGAGCCCGGCGAGCTGTCCCCAGTCGACGCTGCGGACGTACAGCACGAGGAACACCGCGAGCAGGACGTAGAAGGCGATGGGGATCGCCTTGCCGAGGAACCGTCGTCGCTTCGACGGACGCTTCCCCTCGGGCGCGGGGGTGTCGCTGGTGCTTGCGGACAAACGGGTCTCCTGCTCAGGTCACGGGCTCAGGTCATGGTAGACGCTGGGGCGGGCCGCTCCCTGCGGTGCTGCCGCAGGGAGCGGGTGCCGGGGACGTCACCGGTCGAGCGTCACCGGGCGAGCTTGACGATCTGCACGCGGCAGGGGATCTCCGGGTCGGTGGAGCGGTCGGCGCTGCACGAGATCGTCGCGTTGTACGTGCCGACCAGCTTGCCGGCCACTGAGTAGTCACGCGCCGGGGCGGTCGCCGGGTCGAACTGCACGAAGTACTGCACGCCCTCGTCGATGAACAGGTTGCGCATCGCGTCCGAGTGGTACGTGTAGCCCTGACCTGAGCGACCGTACACACGCGTGTCGGTCAGGAACGCGAGCGAGGAGAGCGAGCGGTAGTTCGAGCCGATGACGGTGGCGTCCTCGGGCAGGGCGCCGCTCGCCCGGATCTGGTCAGCGAGCCGGACGATCTCCGGCACGTCGGTCGGCCCGAAGACGCGCAGCGCCTCGGTGCGGTTGACCGACGGGTAGAACGGCGCCGGGGACCCGAACCAGTTCTGCGTGTACGAGGCGATCGGCACGACGGCGATCGCGACGCACGCCACGATCGTCCGGACCACGCCCCGACGGCGCACCAGCCGCCAGACGGCCGGCAGCATGAGCGCGCCGATCATCGCCGTCAGGTAGAACAGCGGCCAGTAGTACCGGGCGTTGCCGCCGCCGCTCGACGACGACGTGATCATGCCGTAGCCGACGAAGTACACCAGGGTCGTCGCCGCGACGATGCAGGTGAACGCGTAGCGGCGGAACCGCACGACACCGATGACGAGTGCCGCCGCGAAGAGCAGGGCGATGGGTGCCGCGAACGGGGCGAAGGTGCTGATCTTCTGCAGGTAGTACGGCAGGGCGAGCATGCGCTCGTGCAGGTAGTACCCGGCGCGGGCCGCGATGCCCGACTCCTTCGTGACCTTCGGCGCGGTGTCCTCGGTGGTCGACTGCGTGGGCGGCGGCACCACGGCGGGGTCCGGGTTGTCCATCGGGCCCTGCTTGTAGACCGACGGGGTGAAGTCCTCGTTGGGCGAGAAGGCGTGGTCGTTGGGCGGGACCGGCAGGAACGGCCAGTCCGTGGCACGGCCGCCGTCGTCGAACTTCGATCCGATGTTGACCGACAGCGACGACCCGAGCGTCACCGTGCCGTACTTGAGGGTCAGTGCGCCGACCCACGGGGCGATGACGACGGCGAACACGACGATCGTGGCGACCGGGGCCGTCCACCAGTGCCGGACGGGCTCACGGCGGCGACGGGCGGACCAGACGCGCAGCAGCAGCCAGAGGATCACCGCACCGACGGCCACGGGCAGCAGGAAGAGCTTGGTGAAGTACCCGAGCGCGGCCACGACGCCGAGCACCGCGCCGGAGGCGACCCGCGCACGCGTCGAGCCGTGCAGCGCCTGGTCGGCCCAGCGGAGCGCCCAGAGGAACCCGACGATCCACGCGACGACGAGCAGGTCCGGGGTCTGCACCGACACGGCGCTCATCAGGGCGGGGATCGCGGTGACCATGAAGAGCACGGCGGGGACGATGCGGTGGTTCTGCGACCAGACGAGCCACCCACCGATGCCGAGCACGACGGCCACGGCGAAGCAGTTCACGATGGCGAAGGCCGTCTGCATGCCGAGGCCGAGGGCGATGAACGGCGCCATCATCCACGAGACCAGCGGCGACCAGTACGCGTTGATCGCGTCGGGCAGCCAGCCGTTCGCGTACTCGCGCGCGATGCCCATGTAGGAGATGCCGTCGACGTTCGTCACGCCGAGGCGGTTGTGGTACGCCACGGCGGCGCTCAGGGCGACCCCGATCACCACGAGGACGCCCAGGATCAGGGGTGCGACGACGTGCCGGTACCGTCGCGCACCCGCCCCCGAACGCCGTCCTGCGGGCTCGTGGGTGCTCTGCGGTGCTGCGGTCGTCGTCACGGTCACGTGCTTCATCATGACATCCGTTCGCTTGCCGGACCGCACCGAGGCGGATCGCGGGCCCCGCTCGGCGTGTGGGAGACTGCCGGGGACCCCGCTCCGACCACCTCGAGGACGTTCGTTGGCCACCGAAACCCGCGCAGCCGAATCCGCAGCCGAACCGACGGCGGCCGCTCCCCGCGCAGGGGGCCGGCTCGAGTTCCCGTACCTGGACGGGCTCCGTGGTCTCGCCGCCCTGGCCGTGGTGTTCTACCACGCGTACCTCTTCACCGGGACGACCGGCACCGGGCCGACCGAACTGCCGTGGCTCCGACCGTTCATCGGGTGGGGCTACCTCGGCGTCCCGCTGTTCATCGTCCTGTCCGGCTACGTCCTGATGCTGCCCGTCGTGACCCGGTTCGACCGCTACCGGTTGCCCGGCGGCTTCTGGAAGTTCATCTGGCGCCGCGCCCGACGGATCATCCCGCCGTACTGGGCGTCGCTCGTCGTCTTCGCGCTCATCATCCTGTTCGTCCCGGTGATGGGGCAGCCCGGCGGCACCCAGTGGGACACGAAGCTGCCGATGGGCTGGGGCACGTTCCTCACGCACTTCTTCCTGGTGCACGACTTCTTCCCGCAGTACATCGGCAAGATCAACGGCCCGATGTGGACGGTCGCCGTCGAGTGGCAGATCTACTTCCTCATGCCGCTGCTGATCCTGCCGCTCTGGAAGGTCTTCGGCGGGTGGGCGACCGCGTCCTCGCTGGTCCTCATCGGCATGTGGATGGGCTCCGAGAGCCGCTACTCGTGGATGCACCCGTGGTTCGTCGGCCTCTTCGCGGTCGGCATGCTCGCCGCCGAGCTCACCGTGAAGGCCCGCGACGAGCACCTGACCGGCAAGCTGAACGCCTCGAAGCTCGGCGGGCCGCGGTGGCAGAGCGGCGTGTTCGTGGCCGCGATGTTCGTGGGCATGCTCCTCGTCTTCTTCCGCAACCGCGACTACTGGCAGCACCAGACCTGGCCGTCCGAGGTCGTCCTCGGCATCTTCGCCGGCATCCTGCTGACCTGGATGGGCCGCAAGGCGGTCACCGGGGAGCACACCTGGCTCGCACGCTTCTTCGCGTGGAAGCCGTTCGTGCTCGCCGGCCTCGTGTCCTACACGATCTACCTCTTCCACAGCCCGTTGCTCGGACTCGGCAACCTGCTGCTCCTGCCGATGGGCCTGTACCCGAAGTGGCAGTTCCTGATGATGGTCTTCGTGGTGATCCCGATCACCCTGGCGATCTGCGTCGGGATGTGGTGGCTCGTGGAGCGCAACTTCCTGAACCGCCGGCAGAAGCACGCCACCCGCGAGGTCTCCTCGCGCGGGCGCCTGCCCGAGGTCGAGACGGACGACGAGGGCGCGCGCACCGCCCGCTAGCCCCGACAGCGGACACCGCATCCGACGCTGCAGCGGACGCTGCCCGGGTGCGCCTCACGGACAGGTGTCGCCGAGTCCGGGTAGCATCGCTCGGACCGCGGCGTGGGTGATCAGGCCCACGGCATCTCGACAGGGAAGACGAGACCACATGCGCGCACCCATCAGCAGGATCCTCGGGCTCGGCACCGCTGCCGCCGTCGCCGGGGTCATCACCTTCGGCAGTGGCCCGGCGGTCGGCGCGACCGCCACCGAACCCGCCGGCACCGACACCGGGCAGCAGCTCTCCATCGCCGAGATGGACCGCACCGGCAACCACACCATGGGTGCCGGCATCGCCGCCCACGCCGGTGAGACCCACGTGACGACCTCCCCCGACGCGACCTCGGGCGGCGGCGTGAGCGCACAGTCCCTCAGCTCGTCGGCCGCTGCCGCCACCGCCGGCGGGCCACCCCCCGGCCGCGTGCAGGGCTTCGACATCAGCGCGTGGCAGCCGAGCGTCAACTTCCTGCAGGCCTACCGCAACGGCGCCCGGTTCGTGTACGTCAAGGCGACCGAAGGCACCTCGTACGTCAGCTCCACCTACAAGCAGCAGTACGCCACCGCCAAGCAGCGCAACCTGTACCGCGGCGGCTACGTCTACGCCCAGCCGAGCCAGGCGAGCGGCGCTGCGACCGCGAACTACTTCTTCGCCCACGGCGGCCAGTGGAGCAAGGACGGCAAGACCCTGCCGCCGCTGCTCGACATCGAGTACGGCAGCGCCGCCCAGGGCACCTGCTACGGCAAGTCGTGGGGCGCGATGCGCACCTGGATCAAGGACTTCAACCGGACCGTCGTCGCCAAGACGGGTCGGTACCCCGCGATCTACACCACGACCGACTGGTGGAAGCGCTGCACGAACAACAGCAACCAGTTCTCGAAGAACCCGCTGTTCGTCGCGATCTACCCGGTGAAGAACTTCACCACCCCCGGCACCCTCGGACGCAGCTGGTCGAAGTGGACCTTCTGGCAGTGGGCGGCCAGCGGCACGCTCCCCGGCGACCAGGACGTCTACCGCAACGACATCACGTACCTGAAGCGCTTCGCGTCCCGGACGAGCTGACGCCCGTCAGAGGCGGCGCTGCGACCGACGGCCCTGCCACCAGCCGACGGCGAACAGCACCGCGCCGACGAGCAGGAACGGCCCACCCGCGAAGACGAGGAACGCCGCACCGAACGGGAAGCTCCCGCCGGTCGCGGCGTAAACCGTGAGGATCAGCGCCCCGGTTCCGGAGACGGCTCCGCCGATGGCGGCGGTGACGCCGCCGGCGACGGTGAGGGATCGACGCTCGGTCATGTCGTCAGCCTAGGGGCGCGCGCCCCCGGCGCTCGGCCACCACGAACGGACAGGAGGCCCGTGGCGGTGTCGCCACGGGCCTCCTGTCCGTCACGGGCGCGCGTTCGCACCCGCCGTGTCAGCGCACGGTGTCAGCGAACGTCGCGCGTCGCCTCGGCGAAGTCGGCGTCGAGGGCGGTCGCCATCCGGGCCACGCCCTGCGCGAGCTGCGCGCGGACCGCGTCGCGGTCCGCGTCGAGCGCCTCGAGCTGCGCCGTGACGTCGTCGACGAACGTGGGCTCGAGTGCGGCCTCGATGGGCTTCGAGTAGGCCTGCTGGCCCATCTGCTCGAAGAACAGCCGGCCCTTGTCGACGTAGTAGAGCACCGCGGCGGGGACCCCGGCGATGGTCGCGACGATCGCCGAGTGCAGGCGGCTCGCCAGGAACAGGCGGCTGCGCGACATCAGTCCGGCGTACTCGGACGGCGAGAACTCGTCGGCCTCGACCACGTGGGTGCGGTCGGCGTGCCGCATCAGGGCGATGACCTCGCGGGCGAAGGCGGCGTCACCCTCGGACGCCTCCATGTGCATCGGGTAGAACACCACGTCGGCGTCCCAGCGGTCGATCACACGGTCGGCGAGATCGGCGACGGCCTGCCGGTAGGTCACGAGCTTGTCGCTGTCGACACCGGTCTGGCGGAAGCGCTTCGGCAGGAAGCGGAACGGGATCCAGCCGCTGCGCTTGTAGTGGAACCAGCGTCGGACGCCGAAGCCGATCGAGCCCTCGAGGCGCTCGGCGGTCAGGCCGGTGGTGCGCTCGAGCCGCTCGAGCACGTCCGCGTCGGGCGGGGTGACCGTCCCGACGACAGCAGGGTCGAAGGACGACACGATCGGCGTCTTCACGCCCCAGGACAGGAGCTTCTCGCGGGACTCGTCGTCGCGGACGGCGAAGGCGCTGCAGAGGTCGACGGTGGCGCGGATCAGGCGCTTGCTGACCCCGGCGGTGGTCGGGCCGATGCCCTGGAACGCCCCGACGAGGTTCTTGTTGACCGCACGGACGAGCAGCATCTTGCCGAACCAGTACACGAGGCCGAGCTTGTTCGTGTAGTCCTTCAGGATCTCGCCGCCACCCCAGAGCACCACGTCGGCGCCGCGGGCGGCACGGAGCAGGGCGAACAGGTCACCGATGCCGGTGCTGTACGGGGAGACCGGCAGGAACCGGATCCCGAACCACGCGGCGTCCCGCTCGGGGTACTGGGACAGGGACACGATCTCGGCGTCCGGCCACCGGCGACGGACGAGCTCGACGTTGCCGGCGAGGATCGCCCGGTCCCCGCGGTTGTGGGGCGAATCGCTATTGTGGATCAGTACGCGCACGGGGTGAGAGCCTACCGGACCGTCCCCCGCCAGCCCCGGAAAGGCACGATGTCCCGCACCACTCGCTCCGCCCGTTCCCGCCAGGACCGCCCCCGCCTGCTCGTCCTGGGCTCGACGTTCCCGGCCCGTCCGGACGACGGCGTTCCGGCGTTCGTGCTCGACCTCGCCCACCAGGAGGCCACCGAGTTCGACACCCTCGTGCTCACCCCCCGCGTGCCCGGCGGTGCCGCGAAGGAGCGCATCGGCGACGTCGCGGTGCGCCGGTACCCGTACTTCCCGCGTCGCTTCGAGGACCTGGCCGACGGCGCGATCCTCGACAACCTCAAGGAGCGGCGCTCCCGCATCGTGCAGGTGCCCGCGCTGGTGCTGGCGCAGTACCTGGCCGTGCGGCGCATGGTGCGCTCCGCGAAGCCCGACGTCATCCACGCGCACTGGGCCATCCCACAAGCCCTCGTCGCGACGCTGGCCGCCCCGGGTGTACCCGTCGTCGTGACCACCCACGGCGGGGACATCTACGCGCTCCGTGCGGCTCCCCTGGTCCGGCTCAAGCGCTGGATCTTCGGACGGTCGGCGCACGTCACCACCGTGAACTCCGAGATGCGCGAGCGCCTGACCGAGTGGGGCGTCCCCGAGTCGCGCTCGACCGTGATCCCGATGGGTGTCGACCTCGGTCCGGCCCGCGACACCCGTGCGCGCGTCGCGCCGCAGGAACACCACGTCGTCGCCGTCGGTCGTCTGGTCGAGAAGAAGGGCTTCGGCAACCTGATCGAGGCGCTCCGCGGCCTGGGCGACGACGTGCCCTGGCGGCTCACCGTGGTCGGCGACGGCCCGTACCGCGCCCAGCTCGAGCAGCAGGCGGCGGATCTGCCGGTGACGTTCCTGGGCCAGCGGGGCCGCACCGAGGTGCTCGAGACCCTCGCGTCGGCCACCGTCGTCGCGGTGCCGTCGATCCCCGCGGCGAACGGCGACCAGGAAGGGCTGCCGGTCACCCTGCTCGAGGCCGCGGCGGTCGGGGCCGCGATCGTGGCGAGCGACCTGCCGGGCATCCGGGACGTCGTGCAGGACGACGTGTCCGGCGTGCTCGTGCCCCCGGGCGACGTCCCGGCGCTCCGCGCGGCACTGCAGCGCGTGCTCACCGACGACGCAGCTCGCTCGCGCTACCAGGAGCAGGCCGTCGTCTCGGCGGCGGAGTTCTCCACCGAACGGATCGGCGAGCGCTACCGGGCGGTGCTGCGCGCAGCCATCGGCTGACGACGCGGCAGACACACCGGAGGCCCGGTGCCGGTCCCACGGACCGGCACCGGGCCTCCTGTGTGTCGCCCTAGCGCCCCATGCCGCGGTACGTGAAGCCGGCGGCGGTCCACGCGTCACGATCGAGGCAGTTGCGGCCGTCGATGACGACCGGCGACGCCACGAGTGCGGCGGCGGCGGTCGCGTCGAGCTCCCGGAACTCGGTCCACTCGGTGAGCACGAGCACGAGCTCCGCCCCGCCCAGCGCCTCGGCCGCACTCTCGACGTAGTCGAGCTCCGGGTGGACGCGGCGCGCGGTGACGACGGCCTCGGGGTCGTACGCCGAGACGACGGCGCCGAGTTCCTGCAGGCGGGCTGCGATGTCCAGGGCCGGCGAGTCACGCACGTCGTCGGAGTTCGGCTTGAACGCCAGGCCGAGCACCGCGACGCGCTTGCCGCTGACGACACCGCCGAGCAGCTCCTGCGCCAGCTCGACGACGTGGGCGCGACGGCGCAGGTTCGTGGCGTCGACGTCGGCCAGGAACGCCAGGGACTCCCCGACGCCCAGCTCGTTCGCCCGTGCCTGGAACGCACGGATGTCCTTCGGCAGGCACCCGCCACCGAAGCCGAGGCCGGCGTTCAGGAACTTCCGGCCGATGCGGGCGTCGTGGCCGATCGCGTCGGCGAGCGCCGTCACGTCGGCACCGGCGACCTCGGCGATCTCGGCCATCGAGTTGATGAACGAGATCTTCGTGGCGAGGAACGCGTTCGCGCTGATCTTCACGAGCTCGGCGGTGGGCAGGTTGACGACGAGTCGGGGCGTGCCGGTGGACAGCGCCTCGGCGTAGACCTCGTCGAGGGCGGCGACGGCCTGTTCGCCGGCCTCGCCGTCCGGCACGCCGTAGACGAAGCGGTCCGGCGCGATGGTGTCCTGCACGGCGAAGCCCTCACGCAGGAACTCGGGGTTCCAGACGAGCGTGGCACCGGGGACGGCCTCGCTGACCTCGGCGGCCAGACGTGCGGCCGTGCCGACGGGAACGGTCGACTTACCGACGACGAACTCGCCGGCGGACAGGTGCGGGGTGAGCGCGGCGACGGCGGCGTTGACGTAGGTCAGGTCCGCGGCACCGGTGGGACCCTGCGGGGTGCCGACGGCGAGGAAGTGCACGCGGGCACCGGCGACCTCGGCCATGTCGGTGGTGAAGCGGATCCGACCGGACTCGAGGGCCTCGGTCAGGATCTCGGGCAGGCCGGGTTCGAAGAAGGGGGCCTCGCCCGCGGCGAGCCGCTCGATCTTGGTGGGGTCGACGTCCACGGCGACGACCTCGTGTCCGAGTTTGGCCATGGAGGCGGCGTGCACGGCACCGAGGTAGCCGCAGCCGATCACAGAGATACGCACGTCGAAGAAGGTACCGGTTTCTCGCCGAAGTCTCATCACGGCGCCCGCGGCGACGCTCGCAGCGGCCGGGTCAGGCCCGCACGTCGCCCCACGGCGGACGGTCCGGACCGCCGACGATCTCGTCCCAGTCCGGCTCACGGTGCCGGCGTCTGGCCTCGTAGGCCTCCACCAGGTCGTGCAGGACGGCGACGACGAGGTCGGCGTGCGGCACGTCGGCGAGGACCACCGCTGGGTCGTCGCCGGGGAACACGAGCACGTCACCGGAGCGGAACAGCCCCTGCAGCCCGCGGCGCCGCACGGTGACGTCGTAGCCGCGGGAGTGCAGGAGCTCCCGTCGGGTCCGCGTGCCGAGTCCGTTGACCACGACCAGGCGACGCGTGGTGACGACGTACCGCTCCGACATCCAGCGGAACAGCGGGACGGCGCCGCCGAACACGACGAGCACCACGACGACGAGCGCGACGACGGCGTTCAGCCACGCCAGCTGCGCCTGGAACACGCCGAAGCCGAACCCGCCGGCCGCGGTGACGAGCACGACGAACACCGCCGGGCGCACCAGCCGACGGGCGTGTGGTCGCAGGCGTGCGACGACACGTTCGGGCGGGGGCTCGGCGGTCATGCCGTCATGCATACCGCAGGTGGGTGACGTCCCCCACCGCGACGCCCCTGGTGCCGCCCGCCTGGTCCCGGATCGTGATGCGACCGGCGTCGTCGATGCCGATCGCGTCGGCCTCCTCGACGGTGCCGTCCGGCAGCTCGAGGCGGATGCGGCGACCGATGGTGCCGCATGCGGCGCGGACGTGGGACCGGACCGTCTCGGCGGCGGGACCCCCGGTGACCAGGCCGGCCACCGCCTCCAGGACGGACCGCAGGAAGGCGGACAGGACCGCGTCGGCCAAGGCGGGTGCGTCGTCGACCGCGCCGGCGAGCAGGAGCGAGGTGGACGTCGGAGTGGGCAGCCGATCAGCCGGGATCGTCAGGTTCACGCCGGCCCCGACCACGACGCTGCCGTCGGCGGCGACCTGGCAGAGGATCCCGCACACCTTGTCCCCGGCGACCTGCACGTCGTTCGGCCACTTCACGACGACGTCCGCGCCGGCGGGGAGCACCGACGCGATCGCGTCGCGCATCGCCGCCCCGGCGACCAGCGGCAACCAGCCGCGGTCGTGGTCGTCCAGGTCCGCACGGACGAGCACGCTGGCGGCCAGCGTCTCACCGGCCGGAGCGGTCCAGGTGCGGTCCAGCCGACCCCGGCCCGCGGTCTGGTGCAAGGTCGCGACGACGCTGCCGTGCTGCTGCCCGGGGGCGGCGGCGAGCAGGTCCGCGTTGGTGGACCCGGTCTCGGCGGGAGTGGTGATCGTCGCGCCCGCCGACCGGACAGCCGCGCTGGTGGCGGGGAACGACGGCGACGGGGATGTGGACATGCACGCAAATGTACGGGCAGGAACCGTGGGGGTCCTCCAACCGGCAGCGTGGCACCCGCCGGTAGGGTGAGCGGGTGACTTCAGGAGACACCCCCGATCTGTCGACGACGGCCGGCCGACTGGCCGACCTCCGCGACCGGTACCACGAGGCCGTGACCGCCGCGGGCGAATCCGCCATCGCCAAGCAGCACGCGAAGGGCAAGGGCACCGCGCGCGAACGCATCGAGCAGCTGCTCGACGAGAACTCCTTCGTGGAGTTCGACGAGTTCGTGCGGCACCGCACCACGTCGTTCGGCATGGACGCCAAGCGCCCCTACGGTGACGCGGTCGTCACCGGCGTCGGCACGATCCACGGTCGCAACGTCGCCGTCTACGCGCAGGACTTCACGGTCTTCGGCGGGTCGCTCGGCGAGGTCGCCGGCGAGAAGATCATCAAGGTCATGCAGCACGCGCTGAAGACGGGCGTGCCGATCATCGGCATCCTCGACTCCGGCGGCGCCCGCATCCAGGAAGGCGTCGTCGCGCTCGGCAAGTACGGCGAGATCTTCCGCCTGAACACCCAGGCCTCAGGCGTCATCCCGCAGCTGTCCATCGTGATGGGTCCGGCGGCCGGCGGTGCGGTGTACTCCCCCGCCCTCACCGACTTCGTCATCATGGTCGACAAGACCAGCCACATGTTCGTCACCGGCCCCGACGTGATCAAGACCGTCACGGGCGAGGACGTCGGCTTCGAGGAGCTCGGCGGCGCCCAGACGCACAACGCGGTCTCCGGCGTGGCCCACTACCTGGCCGAGGACGAGACCGACGCGCTCGACTACGCGCGCTCGCTCATCGGGTTCCTGCCGGACAACAACCTGTCCGACCCGCCGGCCTACGACGTCGCCCCGGAGCTCGAGACCACCGACGCCGACCACGAGCTCGACCTCGTGATCCCGGACTCGACGAACCAGCCGTACGACGTCACCACGATCATCGAGCACATCGTCGACGACGGTGAGTTCCTCGAGGTCCAGCCGCTCTTCGCGCCGAACATCCTGATCGGCTTCGGCCGGGTCGAGGGCCGCACGGTCGGCATCATCGCGAACCAGCCGCAGGCGATGGCCGGCACGCTGAACATCGACGCCGGCGAGAAGGCCGCCCGCTTCGTGCGGTTCTGCGACGCGTTCGGCATCCCGATCCTGACCCTGGTGGACGTGCCCGGCTACCTGCCCGGCACCGACCAGGAGTGGACCGGCGTCATCCGCCGCGGCGCGAAGCTGCTGTACGCCTACGCCGAGGCCACCGTCCCGCTCGTCACCGTCATCACCCGCAAGGCCTACGGCGGCGCGTACATCGTGATGGGCTCGAAGCAGCTCGGCGCCGACATCAACCTGGCGTGGCCGACCGCCGAGATCGCCGTCATGGGCGGCCAGGGCGCCGTGAACATCCTGTACCGCGCCGAGATCAAGCGCGCCGAGGAGTCCGGCGAGGACGTCGCCGCGGTCCGCACGAAGCTCGCGAACGAGTACACGTACAACGTCGCGTCGCCGTACCTGGCGGCCGAGCGCGGTGAGCTCGACGGCATCATCCAGCCGCACGCGACGCGCGTGTCGGTCATCAAGGCCCTCCGGTCGCTGCGGGGCAAGCGCGCCACGCTGCCCCCGAAGAAGCACGGGAACATCCCCCTCTGATGGGTCGCCACGCAGCAGCCGTGCCCTCGGACGAGCCCGCCTCGGTGGCGGACGTCCGGGTGGTCTCCGGCGACCCCACCCCCGAGGAACTCGCCGCCGTCGTGGCAGTCCTGCAGCGCCAGGCCGACGAGGCCGCTGCCGCCGGACGCGCCGCCGTGGTCGTCGAGCCCCGCACCGGGTGGGACGCCGCGGCCCGCGGCCTCCGCCGCCCGCTCGACCACGGACCGGGCGCCTGGGGCCGATCGCTCCGCTGATGTACCCCTGGTGCACTGGCGACCGGAACGGTTGCAGGGCGCACTTCCCGGTCGGTATCCCCTCACTCGGGGGACACGTTCAGCGGATACGGACCGGAAATGCCGGAATTGTCCCCCATAATGACGACTGACATGCGGCTCGTGCGTGGGCATAGTAGTTGGTGTTCGGTGTCCTTCAACGAAAGACATCGCAGGACGGTGGCCGACTAGGGTACGAAGCCACCGCCCGCTGCGAGGCAGGGCGACATTCGGGTTGTCGCTCAGCCTCGGGTCGTGAACGGGCCGGTCGGTATCCGACCGGCCCGTTCCCCGTTTCCGGGGCGTTCAGCGCGTGCGGGCGGGCGTCGGTGCGGCGCGCGGGGCGGTACCGAGGCCGACGCGGAACGACACCGTCGACGTCGTACGACAACGACATGGTCGCTTCCGAGCGCGCGCCCGCCCGGCGCACCCATGTGACGGCCGGGAGGCCCGTGGCGGGGCCGCCACGGGCCTCCCGGCTGTCCCCCATCGCGTCCACCGCCGCCCGCACGCCCGGCGCACCACGCGCGTCCGCAGCGCCGTCCGCACCACGTTCGCGACGATTCACGCGTCGATCACGTGGTGCGTCGTCGCGACACGCGTGCACGCGCTGCCGCGCGCTGTACCGAGCGTGCCGCGCGCTACGCGGGCTCGTGCCGCGGGATCTCCAGCCAGAGTGCGACGGAGTCGTCCTCGTCCCCGTCGTCGTCGTCCATCCCCGCTCCGAGCGCCGCGGACTCGCTGGCCGCGCCGTCGAGGCGGAGTCCGACGACGGTCACCGCGGAGTCGGACCCTTCGCCCACGGTCCGGACGATGACGTTGTCGGCGTCGCGGGCCTGCCGGAGTGCCTCGGCGACACGGGCGTGGATGCGCCGGATGTCCGGGGCGTCCAGGTCGTCGAGCCCACCGTCGTCGTGCAGCTGGACGGTCGCTCCGCGGCGACGCAGGCGCATCACCTCGTCGCGGACGTCGTCGGACAACAGGGACCGGCCCCGGATCTCGTCGCGGATGGCCTGCTCGAGGTGGAGGCACTCGGCGCGGTCGGCGTCGTCGAGGTCGCCGCAGGAGTCGATGATGCGCTGCAGCATCGGCAGGGCCATCCGGGTGGTCTGGCTCAGCCGGAACTGCCGCTCGAACACGTGGGCGTCCTGCGCGGCCTGCCAGTCGGCGGTCT
The DNA here is from genome assembly GCF_030209645.1 of Curtobacterium sp. ME-Dv--P-122a. Classification (NCBI taxonomy): domain Bacteria; kingdom Bacillati; phylum Actinomycetota; class Actinomycetes; order Micrococcales; family Microbacteriaceae; genus Curtobacterium; species Curtobacterium sp. ME-Dv--P-122a. The sequence continues at coordinate 71,322 of NZ_JARVRO010000012.1, read as the reverse complement.
CCTGCTCGGCGAGGACGAGCTCACGGGTGTTCCGGATGGCGCGGCTCATCGCGGCGGCGAAGACCGTGGCGATCGCGACCCAGGCGACGCTGCCGACCACGCCGAGCCCACCGAGCGAGCCGAGGCCGGCCCAGGCGACGGTGTACACGGTCAGGAACAGCACGCCGGCCCACGCGAAGGGGCCCCGGCCGCGCACGACGAGCACCACCATGAGCGTGCCGATGGCCGCGATCCACCAGGTGGCGGAGCCCGGACCACGACCATCGACGAGGACGGGGGCGGCGATCACCGGCATCACGATCGCGGTGGCGAGGGAGAAGCAGGCCGTCCAGACCGGCAGGACCCTGCCGGGGACGAACAGTGCGAGGCCGGTGGCCGCGGCGTACAGGACCATGCAGGCGATGATCGGGGCGACCTGGTCGACGCGCGGCAACGTGGCCGCGGCGAGGACCAGGTGGTAGAGGGAGAACAGCGACGCCAGGCCGAGGGCGATGCTCGCCGGCAGGGAGACCTTCATGCGGTCGTCCTCGCGGCCGGCGACCACGTCAGCACGATGCGGGTGCCCTCGCCCGGGGCGGTGTGCACCTCGGCGCGGCCGTCGACGGTCGCGACGCGCTCGACGATGGAGCGGCGGACACCGAGCCGTTCGGCGGGGATCGCCGCGACGTCGAACCCGCGGCCCTCGTCACCGACCTCGACGAGCACCCCCTGGCCCTGCTGCTCGACGCGGACCCAGCGGGAGACGTCGCCGTCGCCTGCGTGCTGCACGCTGTTCACCGCTGCCTGCAGCGCCGCCGAGGCCAGCGCGTCGGCGACCGACGCGGGCAGGCGGACCGACCCGGTCGGCGTCGGGACGAGGCGGACCGGGGCGGGCAACGCACCGACCCCCTCGCGGATGCGCGCCCGGAGTTCGCCGAGGGCGACCGGCGCGACGTCACCGGGACCGTCGGTGGCGGCGGCCTCGAGGTGGTCGATCGCGTTCCGGGCCATCCGCGCGGCGAGGGTCTTGGCCTCGAGCGTGTCGGCACGGGCGGCGGAGAGCAGCGTCGTGAGCACGCTGTCGTGCACGATGGCGTCCACCTGCACCCGCTCGACCTCGGTCGCGTGTTCCCGGATGGCGAGCGAGTACCGCCGCACCGCCGTGGACTGCGCCGTGTCGACCGACGTGGCCGCACGCCGCAGCACCACCGCGATGACGAGCACCGCACCGCTGAGCAGCGCCGTGTACACGCCGTCGAGCAGGACCGCGAGCACCCCGACGTCGCCGCCGAGCGGGCTGAGCCGGATGACGACGTAGACGGCCGGCACGAGCGCCGTGTAGACCGTCGCACGCCACGTGGCGAAGCCCATCGCCGCCGCCGTGCAGCCGACCGTGCAGAACCACCACGGCCACGGCTGCTGCGCCGACGGGATGGGCTCCTGCACCGTCGCCGTCCACGTCACGAGCACGACGAGGAACAGCAGCGCACAGACGATCTGCGCCAGCTGCGCGACCCGCTGCACGAAGGCCGAGACCCCGATGAACACGAACGACGCCGCGAGGGCGAGCATCAGCGTCGGGCCCCAGAACGGGTCGAGGTACGGCAGCTGCTGCAGGACCGCGGGCGCGTCGACGATGCCGAGGCCGATCGCCGCCATCGCGAGGAGGATCGCGAACGCGCGCTCCACCGACGCCTGCGTGATCGAGGCGCGGACGCTGCGCGCCGGATCGGCGCCGAAGGGCGCCGGTTCGACGACCGGCCGCGCCGACTCAGCCGCGGTCGCCATCCGTGTCAGCGACCGTCGCCGTCGGGGTCGATGCCCGAGTCGAGCCCGGGGAGGATCCCGTCCTCGACGGCTCGACGCAGCAGGTCGACCTTCGTCGGGGCCGGGCGACCGACCTCGACGTACTTCACACGGATCCGGTCGAGGTACTCACGGGCCGTCGAGTAGCCGATACCGAGCTGCTGGGCGGCGAGCTTGAGCGGGAGACCCGAGGCGTAGAGGTGCAGGATCTCGCGCTCGCGGCGGCCGAGCTGCGCCTTCGCGAAGTCGCGGTCGGCGTCGATGGCGCTCGCCCACTCGAGGTTGTTGAGCACGTCACCGCGTGCGACGGTGGCGACCGCGGCCATCACCGTCTTGGTGGCCGAGGACTTCGGGATGACGCCGGCAGCCCCTGCTGCAAGCGCCTCACGCACGTTGGCGACACGGTCCGCGATCGAGTGCACGAGCACCGCCGATCCCGTCCCCTGCACGCCCTTGACGTTCTCGGTCACGGTCGAACCGTCACCGAGGGACAGGTCGAGGACGACGACGTCGACCTCTCGCCCGTCGAGGTTCTGGACGTACTCGGGGACGCTGGCGGCGGTGAGCACCACCTCGAACCCCTCGTTCTGGCACGCCGCCTGGATCCCGAGTCGGACGGACTCGTGGTCGTCGACGATCGCGACCCGGACCGGCCTGGTGGCCGCCCCTGACGTCTCGGTGCTGGTGGTTGTCGTTCCTGCTGCCACAGTGGCCTCTCGTTCCGATGCGCGACGCCGGCCCCTGAAACCGGAGTGCCATCAACGACCCAGGATACCCAGCCCGGACTCAGGTGCGGGGCTTCTCCGCTGCGCCACGCTGGCCGGTCCGCCGATTGGTGGACACCCCGACACGCAAGGACCCGCGGTCGAGTGACCCCCGGACCTCAGCGCGTGGGGACCAGGCGCGCGACGGCTTCCAGGTGGTGCGTGTGCGGGAACAGGTCGAAGGCCCGCAGTGCTTCGAGCCGGTAGCCGAGGCCGGCGAACGTCGCGACGTCGCGGGCCAGTGCCACCGGGTCGCACGCCACGTAGACGACCTGCTCGGGCTGGAGCGCAGCGATCTGCACGACCACGTCACGACCGGCACCGGCGCGGGGCGGGTCGAGCACGATCGTGCCGGCGCGGAAGCGGTCCTTCTCGGCGCGTGAGGCGTTCGCCACCGTGTTCGTCAGCCAGCGGTCCACGCGGCCGGTCTCCGCGCGGGCGCCGAGCCACTCGGACAGGTTCTCCTGCGCGTGCTCGGTGGCACGGGCGGCGCTCTCGACGCTCGTGATGCGCGCCTTCGGGCCGACCAGGTCGCCGAGGGCGGCGGCGAGCAGGCCGACACCGCCGTACAGGTCCAGGTGGGTGCCCTCGGGGTCGAGGCGGTCGCGGTCGACCAGGTCCTGCACGGCCTCGGTGAGCACGGTCGCCGCGGCGCGGTGCACCTGCCAGAACCCGTTGTCGTCGACCTGGAACGTGCGCTCCCCCACGACCTCGGTCACCACGGTGGGCTTCTGGTCGTCGATGACGAGCCGCGCGCCCTCGGAGCCGCTCGGTGCGAGGACGTCGATGACCGAGGACCCCGGCAGCGCACCACGGCCGAGCGGGGCGCTCTGCTGCACGACGGCGGTCGCGAGCGGCAGGCTGGCGACGGGGATCACGGAGTGCGAGCGGGCGGCGAAGGGGCCGGCGGTGCCCTGCTCGTCGACGTGCAGCCGGACGCGGGTGCGCCAGCCGAGGCCGTTCGCCGCGTCGTCGCCGGGCGCGGCCTCGACGACGACGTCGTGGCCGAGCACCTCGGCGAGGTCCATCCGCGCGAACCGCGCGAACGAGTCGACGAGGACGTCGTGCTTCAGCGTGCGCTGGTGTGCGAGGGCGATGTGACCGAACTCGGCACCACCCGGGCGCGTCTCGGGGTCACGCTCGAGCGCGGCCTCGGGCCAGACGTGGTCGACGCGGTACTCGCTCGGCGTGATGACGCTCACCGTGTCGGCGCGCCAGAACGACTTCTTGCGGTCCTCGGTCACCCGGGCGACGACGCGCTCCCCGGGGATCGCGTCCGAGACGAAGACCACCCGTCCTTCGTGCCGTGCCACCGAGATGCCGCCGTGGGCGATCCCGGTGACGTCGAGTTCGAGCAGCGTGCCGACGGATTCACCCATGGTGAGATGGTCCCATGCGTCTGTACCTCGCGAGTACATCCCCCGCCCGCCGAGCACTGCTCGCCCAGTCCGGGATCGAACCCGTGCTCGTGTCCCCCGGGGTCGACGAGGACGCCGTCGGCGCCGCAGCAGCGGCATCGCTCGGCCGTGACCTGACCGGTCCGGAGCTCGTCTCGCTCCTCGCCGTCGCGAAGGCGTCCGCGGTCGCCGACTCCGCGGTCGCCGGGTCCCCGGTCGACGGGGTCGTGTTCGGCGGGGACTCCGCGTTCGAGGTCGACGGACAGCTGTACGGCAAGCCGCACGACCCCGCGGTCGCCCGGGAGCGCTGGCGGCAGATGCTCGCCGCCGGCGGCGGGACGCTGTGGAGCGGACACTGCGTGATCGATCGACGACGCGACGACCGGCACCGGGACCCGGAACCGGCCACGGGACGGCCTGGAGGCGCGGCACCGGCCCGCACCGTGCCTCCCATCCGGTCCCTGGTCACGTCCACCGCCGGCGTCCCGCAGCTGGGTGACGTCGCGCCCGGCGGGTCAGCGCTGGCCGCCGCCGGCGACCGCGTGGTCGCGGTCGACAGCGCGGTGCTGACCTTCGCCGACGACGTGTCCGTCGACGAGATCGACGCGTACGTCGCGACGGGCGAGCCGCTCGAGGTGGCGGGTGCCTTCACCATCGACGGTCGGGCCGCCGCGTACATCACGCGGATCGACGGAGCACCGTCCGCCGTGATCGGGATGTCGCTGCCGGTGCTGCGGTCGATGCTCCTCCGTGGCTTCGGCATCGCCTGGCACGATCTCTGGGCTCATTAGACGCGGCGCACTGTAGACATCCACACCTGTTCCGGGTGGTTCTTTGTGGGTGCCAGTCAAAACGCACTCCCGCCGCACGAATACGCTGCTGTGTCATGCCCCGTATCAGCAAGGTCCTCATCGCGAACCGCGGCGAGATCGCCGTCCGCATCATCCGCGCGGCCCGCGACGCGGGCAAGGCATCGGTCGCGGTCTACGCCGACCAGGACCGCGATGCCCTGCACGCCCGCCTCGCCGACGAGGCCTACGCGCTGAACGGCACCACGAGCGCCGACACGTACCTCGTCATCGACAAGATCATCTCGGTCGCCCGCCGCTCCGGTGCGGACGCCGTGCACCCGGGTTACGGGTTCCTCGCCGAGAACGCCGATTTCGCCCGCGCTGTCATCGATGCCGGGCTCGTCTGGATCGGCCCGTCGCCGGAGTCGATCGAGCGCCTCGGCGACAAGGTCTCCGCGCGCCACGTCGCCGAGAAGGTCGGCGCACCGCTCGCCCCCGGCACCATCGAGCCCGTGCAAGACGTCTCCGAGGTCTTCGACTTCGTCGACCAGGTCGGTCTGCCCGTCGCGATCAAGGCGGCGTTCGGCGGTGGCGGTCGTGGTCTGAAGGTCGTCCGCGACCGTGCCTCGGTCGAGGAGCTCTTCGAGTCCGCCACGCGTGAGGCGATCGCCGCGTTCGGTCGGGGCGAGTGCTTCGTCGAGAAGTACCTGGACAAGCCGCGCCACGTCGAGACCCAGTGCCTGGCGGACGAGCACGGCAACGTCGTCGTGGTCTCCACCCGCGACTGCTCGCTGCAGCGTCGCCACCAGAAGCTCGTCGAGGAAGCCCCGGCGCCCTACCTGACGCCCGAGCAGCAGACCGCGCTGTACGAGTCGTCCAAGGCGATCCTGCGCGAGGTCGGCTACGTCGGCGCCGGCACCTGCGAGTTCCTCATCGGCGCCGACGGCACCGTGTCCTTCCTCGAGGTCAACACCCGCCTGCAGGTCGAGCACTGCGTCTCCGAAGAGGTCACCGGCATCGACCTGGTGCGCGAGCAGTTCCGCATCGCCGAGGGTGGCGTGCTCGACTACTCGGACCCCACGCCGCGGGGACACTCGTTCGAGTTCCGCATCAACGGCGAGGACCCGGGTCGCAACTTCTTCCCCGCGCCCGGCCCCGTGCACGCGTTCAACGCACCGTCCGGCCCCGGCGTCCGTGTCGACTCGGGTGTCGTCTCCGGCGACGTCGTGTCCGGCTCGTTCGACTCGATGCTCGCGAAGCTGATCGTCACCGGCGCCACCCGTGCCGAGGCGCTGGAGCGTTCGCGTCGTGCACTCGCCGAGTTCGAGGTCACCGGCCTGCCGACCGTGCTCCCCTTCCACCGTGCCGTGGTGTCCGACCCGGCGTTCGCGACGGACGACTCCTCGCCGTTCAGCATCTACACGCAGTGGATCGAGAGCGACTTCGTGAACGACATCCCGGCGTGGAGCGGCTCCCCCGAGGAACTGCCGGCCCCGGCTGCGCGCGACAGCGTCGTGGTCGAGGTGCAGGGCAAGCGCATCGAAGTCACCATGCCGTCGATCGTCGGTGGCGGTGCTGCCGGCGGTGTCGCCGGTCGTCGTCCGGCCGGCCCCACCGCTCCCCCGAAGCGCCGCTCGTCGGCCGTCCGCGGGGGCCTGGCGAAGTCCGGGTCGTCCGTCGCGTCGCCGATGCAGGCCACCGTGGTGAAGCTCGCGGTCGCCGAGGGCGACACCGTGGTGAAGGGCGACCTGCTCGTCGTGCTCGAGGCCATGAAGATGGAGCAGCCCGTGCAGGCCCACAAGGACGGCGTCGTCACCGGGCTGAACGCCCCGGTCGGCCAGACGGTCTCGTCCGGTCACGTGCTGCTCGAGCTCGCGTAGCGCGGGGGTTCTTGCTCTCCCCCGGAACCAGGTTCCGGACACAGCACCGTGCATCTACACGGTGCTGTGTCCGTTCCACGGTGCGTCACCACATTGGTGTCGTGCGGCTCGCCAGTGGGACCGGGAGTCCGGACCTCCGGAGCGTGGACGGAGCATCTCCTCCCGGAAGGACTTCCCGCCAGATCAGCCTCGCGAGACCCCGGACCCCCGGGACTGCACGTACCGCGTCCTCTCGGAACTTCTCCGCGATCACCACTTCTTCTGCCGTCCGCGCGCCGCGAACCTCGCCGGCCCGGTACTTGACGAGTCCGTCGAACTCCACGACCACCCCCTGCTCCGGAAACCAGAAGTCGACCCGTGCGATGCATCGGCCGTCGACGGAGAACTCGTGTTGCAGCTCCGGCCGTGGCAACCCGAGATCGCGCATCACCAACAGCGCGAGGCTCTCTCCGGCGGACTCGATCCGACCATCCGCGAGCTCGAGGAGCGCTCGGACCCGCTGGGCACCGCGGCGTGTCGGTCGTGATTCGAGTTCGGCCAGCAGGTCGTGACGATCGACCCCTCGTCGGAGCACCGCGTCGAGGACGACCAGGGCATGGCCCCGGTCGGATCGGAGCGCAACGTCGATGGCCGTGGTCACCAGGTCCGTCGTCTCGACCCCGTCGATGAGCACGGTTGCCACGTCTCGACCACGTGCCGGCACCTTGTCGCTGAAACGCAGGCGCTGCGCGCGGTCGCGCGTGGGGTCGGTGAGGGCCACGCGATCCGGGAGTGGCCCGAACCAGGGCAGCTCGTGCATGACGACGGCCGACGCGTGCGACACGATCAGCCCCGGACCGGAGGCAGCGAGGACGGCATCGATCCGGGCACGGTGACGCGCCGCTTCCGACGCATCCCGGAACGCCTGGGCGGGGGTCGAAACGCCGTGGCCGATGCGGAGGAACTCGCCGCGCTCCGTTCTGCGCCGCATGCTGCGAGCCGTTGCGCTGTCCACCGGAGTCGTCATGAGCGTGAGGCGTTCCATCGGGACAGCGTGGCGTCCCGGCGGCCGCTCACGGCACGATGACCCGGTCGCTGTGGAGAACCAGCCGACCCGTTGTCATTGTGGAGCGGTACCGGGCTTACGCGACACTGCGGAATGGACACAGCACCGCGAAGATGCGCGGTGCTGTGTCCGGAACCTGGTTCGGGCGGACCGCGCCCTACGACACCAGGGGGCGCACCGCGTCGGCGAGGGCGTCGACCAGACGCTGGGCCTCGGCGGGAGTGTCCGCGACGGTGTCGATGTAGACCTTCACCTTGGGCTCGGTCCCGCTCGGGCGGACGATCACCCGGGCGTCGCCGGACAGGTCGTAGCGCAGGATGTCCGAGGGCGGGAAGCCCGCCACCCCGTCGACGTAGTCCGTCACCGTGTGCACGTCGAGCCCGCCGAGCGTCGACGGCGGCGTGGACCGGAGCGACGCCATGATCTCGCCGATGCGCGACAGGTCGTCGACGCGGGTCGCCACCTGGCCTGACGCGAACGCACCGAACTCGGCGGCGAAGGCCTCGAGGTGGTCGGCGATGGTCGAGCCCGATGCGGCGAGCTCGTCGGCGAGGGACAGCAGTTCGAGCGCAGCCGAGATGCCGTCCTTGTCGCGGACGACCGACGGGTCGACCAGGTAGCCCAGGGCCTCTTCGTAGCCGAACAGCAGCTCGGGCACCCGCGAGACCCACTTGAAGCCGGTCAGGGTGTCGCGGTACTCCAGCCCGTGGCGCGCCGCCACCCGGGCCAACGCCGGCGACGAGACGATCGAGGCTGCGAGGGTCCCGGTCGCGCCGGACTCGGACGCCCGTGCAGCGGCCCGCCACCCGAGCAACCAGCCGACCTCGTTGCCCGACAGCCGACGGTACGACGGCGCACCGGCGTCCGAGGCCGTCGGGATCGCGAGTGCGAGCCGGTCGGCGTCGGGGTCGTTCGCGATCACCAGGTCGGCGCCGACGGCGAGACCACGGGCGATCGCCAGGTCCATGGCGCCGGGCTCTTCGGGGTTCGGGAACGAGACCGTCGGGAATGCACCGTCTGGCTCGATCTGCTCCGGCACCACCGTCGGTGACGCGAATCCGGCGGCGGCGAACACCGCGCGAGCGGTCTCCCACCCGACGCCGTGCATGGCCGTGTAGACGACCTTCGGCTGCTCCTCGACCGCGAGTGACGGAGCGGGCACGATCGCGGCCGTGGCGGCCACGTAGGCGTCGACCAGGGCCGACGTCGCGACGGTGTAGTCCGTGCCGCGCGGCAGGTCGGTGACGGAGCCCGCGGCCACGGCGTCGATGGCGTCCGCGATCTCACCGTCGACGGGCGGCACGATCTGCGAGCCGTCGTCGTCCTGACCGAGGTAGACCTTATACCCGTTGTCCCGCGGCGGGTTGTGGCTCGCGGTGACCATGACGCCGGCACCGACGTCCAGGTGCCGGACGGCGAACGCGAGCACCGGCGTCGGCAGGGCCGAGGGCAGCAGGGTGACCTCGAGCCCGAGGCCGCGCATGACCTCGGCCGAGTCACGTGCGAAGACGTCCGAGTTCACCCGGCCGTCGTACCCGATCACGACGCTGCGCGAGCGCCCGGTGTCGATGAGGAACCGTGCGAGCCCTGCAGCGGCCTGGGTCACGACGACCCGGTTCATCCGCAGCGGGCCCCAGCCGAGCTCCGCGCGGAGTCCGGCGGTGCCGAACTGCAGCCGGCCGTCGAACCGCTCGGCGAGCGCCCGGACAGCGGGACCGTCACCGTCGGCCGCCGCGTCGATCGCCGCGGCCAGCTCGTCACGGGTCTCCGGGTCGGGGTCCTGCGCCAGCCACGCCCGCGCGGTGCCGAGCACCTGGTCGAGGTCGAGCTTCACGACGCCGGCTGCCCGAGTGCGGCGACCACGCGTGCGAGCAGGTCGGCGATCACCGGCTCGGCCTGCTTGCCGGCCTCGAGCACCTCGGTGTGCGACAACGGGGTCTTCTGGATGCCCGCGGCGAGGTTCGTGATGAGCGAGAACCCGAGGACCTCCATGCCGGCCTGACGGGCGGCGATGGCCTCGAGCGCCGTGGACATGCCCACGATGTGCCCGCCGATGGTCTTCGCCATCTGGACCTCGGCCGGGGTCTCGTAGTGCGGGCCGCGGAACTGCGTGTACACGCCCTCGTCGAGCGACGGGTCGACCGTCCGGGCCAGCTCGCGCAGCCGCGCCGAGTACAGGTCGGTGAGGTCGATGAACGTCGCGCCCTCGAGCGGGCTGTCCGCGGTCAGGTTGATGTGGTCGCTGATGAGCACCGGGGTGCCCGGGGTCCAGTGCTCCTTGATGCCGCCGGCGCCGTTGGTCAGCACCATGATCGAAGCACCGGTCGCCGCCGCGGTGCGGACGCTGTGCACGACCCGACGGACCCCGTGGCCCTCGTAGTAGTGGGTGCGGGCACCGATGACGAGCGCGTGGCGGCCGTCGGCGAGGCGGATCGACCGGATCGTGCCGGAGTGTCCGGGGACGGCCGAGGCGCTGAACCCGGGGACCTGCTCGGCCGGGATCTCGGACACGGTCTCACCGATGATGTCGGCGGCCTTGCCCCAGCCCGAGCCGAGGGTCAGGGCGATGTCGTGCCGCTCGATGCCGGACTGTTCGGCGATGGCGGCGGCGGCGGCCCGCGCGACCTCGAACGGGTCGGCAGCGGGGTCGTTCAGCGGGTTCTCGGTGCTCATGCCCCAACTCTAAAGGGCGGACGCCCGCCGCAGCGCCCGCCGCAGCGCCGCCGCAGCGCCCGCCGCCGCGGCCGCCACCGCACCCGCCTCAGTGCTCGCCGAGCGCCCGGTCCACCGCCGCCGTGATCTCGCCCTGGTCGAAGTGGTTCGCGATGACGATGACCTCGGCGTAGGTGTCACCGATCGCCTCGACGAACTCCTGACTCGTCAGGATCACGTTCGCGTCGTCGGAGACGTCCCGCACGGACGCGACGTCCGCCGCGACGACCGACGCCGACAGCCCGAGGGCGTCGAGCGCCTTCTCGGCGTTCACCTTGAGGATGCCGCTCGACCCGATGCCGGCGCCGCAGATGGTCACGATCTTCACGCGGAGACCCCCATGATCGCGCGGACCTCGTCCGCGGTGGTCGCCGCCGCGATCCGTCCGGTGACGGTGGCGTCGTTGAACAGGTTCGCGATCTCGCCGATCGACTCCAGGTGGGTGCCGACCTCGGCCACCGCGAGCCCGAGCACCACACGGACGGGGTCGTTGTGCGGGTGGCCGAACGCCACCGGCGTCGCGAGCGTCACGATCGCGAGTCCGTCCCGCACGACGGCACCACCCGGCCGGGCGTGCGCGAACGCGAGCCCCGGCGAGATGACGATGTACGGCCCGTGCTCCTCGACCATGCCGATCATGGCGTCGGTGTACTCGTCGGTGGTGGCGCCCGACGCGACGAGCGCACCGCCGACCAGGCGCATCGCGTCACGCCACGCGGGCGCGTCCGCACCGAGGAGGACGGCGGTGTCCGGCAGCGGTGGCAGTCCCATGCGTCAGGCCTCCTGGTACCCGGCCGTGATGGTGGCGATGATCTCCTCGCGGTCCTCGAGCGGCAGGAACGACCCGAGCGCGGCGTTGATCTGGAACGCCGCCAGGTCGTCGAGGTCGTACCCGAACGTGCCGGCGAGCAGTGCGAGCTCCTTGGACAGCGAGGTCCCGCTCATCAGGCGGTTGTCGGTGTTCACCGTGACGCGGAAGCCGAGCTGGTAGAGCACGTCGAACGGGTGGTCGGCGAGGTCGTCGCCCCACGCGGCGATCGCCCCGGTCTGCAGGTTGGACGACGGCGAGACCTCGAGCGGGATCTCGCGGTCGCGGACCCACGAGGCGACCTCGCCCAGGGAGGCCAGCGTCGAGCCATCCCCGGCGTCGGACAGGGCGACGTCCTCGAAGATGCGGACGCCGTGCCCGAGGCGGAGCGCCCGGCCGTCGACCAGGGCGGACCGGATGGAGGCGAGTCCGTCGGCCTCGCCCGCGTGCACGGTGACGGGGAACAGTTCGGACGCCAGGTAGTCGAAGGCGGCACGGTGGTTCGAGGCGGGGAACCCGGCTTCGGCACCGGCGATGTCGAAGCCGACGACCCCGGCGTCACGGTGCCGGACGGCGAGTTCGGCGATCTCGAGCGACCGGTCGGCGTGCCGCATAGCGGTGACGAGCTGGCCGACGCGGATGCGCCCACCGGCGGCGTCGACGGCTTCCTCGATGCCGGCCTGCACCGCCTCGACCGTCTGGTCGAGGGTCAGTCCGCCCTGCAGGTGCTGCTCCGGCGCCCAGCGGACCTCGCCGTAGACGACGCCGTCGGCGACCAGGTCCTCGACGAACTCGCGGGCGATCCGGGTGAGCTGCGGTGCGGTCTGCATCACCGACGTGGTGACGTCGAACGTCTTCAGGTACTCGACCAGGGAGCCGGAGTTCGACTGGTCGGCGAACCACTGCCCGAGCTCGGCCGGGTCGGTGGTGGGGAGCGACACACCCGCCGAGGCCGCGAGCTCGATGATGGTCGCGGGACGCAGGCCGCCGTCGAGGTGGTCGTGCAGCGAGACCTTCGGCAGGTCGTTGATGACCGCCCCGGCGTCGGGCAGGCGGTAGGTCGGGGCGTCGGCGCTCATGCCCCCAGGCTATCGGTGGTCACCGCCGCCGCGCAGGCACCTGTGCACAACCCACGACGGAAGACACTGGAGGCTCCCCACAGGTGTGCAGGGAGCCTCCGGTTCGTCGGGTGGCCGGGTTCAGGACCCGATGCGCTCGCGCACGATCGACCCACGTGCCGCGGCAGCGGAGCCCGCCGGGCCGATGGTCCACGCGCCCTCGAGCGACTCCAGCGCACGCGGGATCCGCGACGCGTCGTCGGAGTGCAGCGTCCAGAGCGGCTGGCCCTCGGTCACGGTGTCCCCCGGCTTGACGTGGAGCTCGATGCCCGCACCGGCCTGCACCGGGTCCTGCGCGCGGGCACGACCGGCCCCGAGCCGCCAGGCCGAGACGCCGAACGGCAGCGCGTCCTGCTGCGTGAGGACCCCCGACGTCGGAGCGGTGACGACGTGCTGTTCGCGGGCCACGGGCAACGTGGCGGACGGGTCCCCGCCCTGCGCCTCGATCATCCGACGCCAGGTGTCCATGGCGCGGCCGTCCGCGAGCGCCGCGGCCGGGTCGGCGTCGGGCAGTCCGGCCAGCGTGAGCATCTCGGTCGCGAGCGCAACCGTCAACTCGACGACGTCGGCGGGGCCGCCGCCGGCGAGCACCTCGACCGACTCCCGCACCTCGAGCGCGTTGCCGATCGTCAGCCCGAGCGGGACCTCCATGTCGGTCAGCAGCGCCGAGGTCGCGACCCCGGCGTCGTTGCCGAGGTCGACCATGGTCTGCGCGAGCTCCCGGGACGCCTCGTACGTCGGCATGAACGCGCCGGACCCGAACTTGACGTCGAGCACGAGCGCCCCGGTGCCCTCGGCGATCTTCTTCGACATGATGCTCGACGCGATGAGCGGGATGCACTCGACCGTGCCGGTGATGTCGCGGAGCGCGTAGAGCTTCTTGTCCGCGGGTGCCAGGCCGGACCCGGCGGCGCAGATGACCGCGCCGACGTCCTGCAGCACCTGCATCATGCGGTCGTTCGAGATGGACGCCTGCCACCCGGGGATCGACTCGAGCTTGTCGAGCGTGCCGCCGGTGTGCCCGAGCCCGCGGCCGGACAGCTGGGGCACGGCGACGCCGAACGACGCCACCAGGGGTGCGAGCGGCAGCGTGATCTTGTCGCCGACGCCACCGGTGGAGTGCTTGTCCACGGTCGTCTTGCCGAGCGACGAGAACGACATCCGCTCCCCCGACGCGATCATCGCGAGCGTGAGGTCCTTGATCTCGCGCCGCTCCATCCCGTTCAGGAAGATCGCCATCGCCATCGCGGCCATCTGCGGGTCCTCGACGTAGCCGCGGGTGTACGCGTCGACGAGCCAGTCCACCTCGGCGGTGCTGAGGGCCCCGCCGGAGCGCTTCGTACGGATGAGGTCGACGGTGTCGAACGGCTCGACGGCCATGTGGATCAGTGCTCCTGCTGGTAGGTGGCGAGGGTCCGCGGCCCGAAGGCGTCCGGCAGGACCTCGTCGATGGTGCGGATGCCGGAGAGCGTCTCGAGGAGCATGCCCTCGGTCGAGTGCTCGAACAGCAGCTGGCGGCAGCGGCCGCACGGCATCAGGGTCGCCCCGTCGCCGTCGACGCACGTGAACGCGACGAGCTTGCCGCCGCCGGTCATGTGCAGCTGCGACACGAGCGAGCACTCCGCGCAGAGCGTCACCCCGTAGCTCGCGTTCTCGATGTTGCAGCCGGAGACGATCCGGCCGTCGTCGGTGAGCGCCGCGGCGCCCACCGGGAACGACGAGTACGGCGCGTAGGCGCGCCGCATCGCGGCCGTGGCGGCGTCCCGCAGGACGCCCCAGTCCACGTCGTCGACCGGGAGGCCCGTGGCGGCGTCCGTCGGGTCGGTGGCGGTGACCGCCTGGTCACCTGGTTGCTGCGTGTCGGTCATGTGTCGTGCCTCCAGGCCGTCAGCTCTTGATGTAGGGCTTGCCGGACGCGGCGGGGCCGCGCGACTGCCCGACCAGGCCGGCCACGGCGAAGATCGTCACCACGTACGGCAGCATCAGCAGGAACTCGCTCGGCACGGGCGAGCCGACCGCGCTGAGCGTGTTCTGCAGGTTCGACGCGAAGCCGAACAGCAGGGCGGCGAGCGTGGCCTTGATCGGGTCCCAGCGGCCGAAGATCACGGCGGCCAGGGCGATGTAGCCCGCGCCCGCGGTCATGTCCTTCGTGAACCCGCCGGTGGCGTCGAGCGTGAAGTACGCCCCGCCGAGGCCCGCGATCGCACCGGCGAGCGAGACGTTCCAGAACCGGGTGCTCGTGACGTTGATGCCCACCGTGTCGGCGGCCTGCGGGTGCTCGCCGACGGCGCGGAGTCGCAGACCCCAGCGGGTCTTGAACAGGCCGAAGGTGACGACCGCGACGGCGACGTAGGCCAGGTAGACGACGACCGACTGCTCGAAGAAGATCGGTCCGATGATCGGGATCTGGTGGAGCACCGGGACCTCGAACTTCGGGAACCGGATGCCGATGTTGAGCGTCTGCTGGTTCGGGGACAGCACCTGCGAGTAGAGGAAGCCGGTCAGGCCCGAGATGAAGGCGTTGATGACGACACCGACGATGACCTGGTCGACAAGGTACTTGATGCTGAACGCCGCGAGGACGAACGACACGAGCACACCCGCGACCAGGGCGCCGACGAGGCCGACCCAGGGCGACCCGGTGAGCGAGGCGATGAGCGCCGAGGTGAACGCACCGGCGAGGAACTGGCCCTCGATCGCGATGTTCACCACGCCGACCCGCTCGGAGATGACGCCGCCGAGTGCACCGAAGACGAGCGGGACCGCGAGGCCGAGCGCACCGAAGAGCATGCCGGGGATGGTGATCGAGTCGCCGGCGACCGCCCATGCGAGGAAACCGACCACGAAGACGATCGCGAACACCGAGGTCACCCAGAGCGGCACACGACGGGAGGCACGGGTCTCGACGATCGCGTACACCGTGGCGAGCGCGAGCAGCACGGTGACGACGATCCCGGTGGCCGTCGCCGGCAGCGGGAGGTTCGGCAGCGCGAAGAAGTCGCCCTTCGAGGCCAGGCGGAGCGTCGCCGTTCCGGGACGGTGTCCGAAGCCGAACAGCACGAGCGCGAGCAGCGTGAACACGCCGTACCCGATCGGGAGCTTCCAGCTGCGGGTCGTCTCGACCGGGCGGTCGTCCAGGGGCATGCGCGGCGCGGCCGCGGTGGGGCTGAGGGTGCTCATGCGGCGACCGCCTTCTTGCTGTTCTTGCTCGTCTTCGTGCGCTTGCGTGCACCCGGCTGCGGGATCCGGAAGATCGCGCGGACGAGCGGCGGCGCCGCGATGAAGAGGACGATGAGTGCCTGGATGACGCCGACGATGTCGATCGGGATGCCGTTGGCGGCCTGCATGGCGTAGCCACCGTTCTTCAGCACGCCGAACAGGATCGCCGCCCAGAACACGCCCCACGGCTTCGAACGGCCGAGCAGGGCCACGGTGATGGCGTCGAATCCGATGCCGGCGTCGATGCCCGAGGTGAAGCCCGTGGTGACGGCGCCCTGCACCTGGTAGGCACCGGCGATGCCGACCAGTGCACCGGAGATGACCATGACCCAGATGGTCAGCGACGGGACGCTCATGCCGGCCACACGGGCGGCACGGGGGTTCTCACCGATGGTGCGGAAGCGGAAGCCGAGCGAGGACTTGTTGACGAGCCACCAGACGACGACGACCGCGATGATCGCGACGATGAACCCGAGGTCCACGCCGTACCGCACACCGAAGAGCTGCGGCAGGAGCGCGCTGTCCTTCGTGGCGGGCGAGATCGGGTTGCTGCTGCCCGGGGCCTGCAGCAGGCCCGGGGTGCGGAGCAGGTAGCTGACCAGGTAGAGCGCGACGTAGTTGAGCATGATCGTGACGACCACCTCGTTCGCACCCGTCCGGGCCTTGAGCACCCCGACGATGCCGCCCCAGACCGCGCCGCCGACGATGCCGGCGATGATCGTGAGCGGGATGTGGATCGCGGCGGGGCCGTCGAACGAGAACCCGACCCAACCGGCGGCAGCGGCGCCCATCAGGATCTGGCCCTGGCCGCCGATGTTGAACAGTCCGGCGCGGAACGACAGCGCGATCCCGAGTCCGGCGGCGATGAGCGGCACCGAGTAGTCGACGGAGCGCGTGAGCGGCCCGATCGCCTGCTGGAACGAGTCCGCGCCGAAGTTGAACACCGAGCCCTGGAACAGCGAGGCGTAGGCGCCGCCGACCGCGGTGCCGATCGCCTGGAGCATGTCCGTGGGTCGGGCGAAGAAGTAGCCGGCGGTGGCACGGACGTTCTCGTCCGTCACCGCGATGAGGATGCCGCACGCGACCAGCGCGAGGACGACGGCGAGCACCGTGACGAGCACGGAGCCGTTCAGGATCCCCTGCAGGGCGGCCTGCCAGCGGTCACCACCGGCGCCGTTGCGGCGCTCGGTGTCCTCTGCCGAGTCCGTCATCAGGTGCGGGGTCGACTCGACCTCCTGCAGACGGTCGTCGGTGAGCGGCGCCTCGGGGGCTGGCTGCTGCGTGTTGTCTGGCGGTGGGGTGGTCACGCTGCCAGCTCCGTTCCTTCAGGGATCTCCCCGGCCATCATGAGGCCGAGGACGTCACGGGGGGTGGTCGCGGGGACGATGCCGACGATGCCGCCGCGGTACATCACGGCGATCCGGTCGGCCAGGGCCACGACCTCGTCGAGCTCGGTGGAGACGACGATGACCGGCACACCGGTGTCGCGGGTGGCGACGATGCGCTTGTGGACGAACTCGATCGAGCCGACGTCGATGCCGCGGGTGGGCTGCGCGGCGACGAACAGCCGCAGCTCACGGCTCAGTTCGCGCGCCAGGACGATCTTCTGCTGGTTGCCACCGGACAGCCGACCGGCCGCGGTGGTGCGACCCGGCGTCCGGATGTCGAACTCGGCGATCTTCTCGTCGGCGAAGGCGTCACGCTCGGCCGAGCGGATCGTGCCGGCGCGGACGAACTCGGCGTGGTCGGCCCGGTCGAGCATCAGGTTCTCGGCAATCGTGAACTCGCCGACCAGGCCGTCCTCCTTGCGGTCCTCGGGGACGAAGCCGACGCCGGCGTCGAGCACCTGCTTGACGCTCCGACCGGTGAGTTCCTTGCCGTCGAGGGTGATGCGGCCAGCATGGGCGGGCTCGAGACCGATGATCGCCTCGGTGAGCTCGGTCTGCCCGTTGCCCTGCACCCCGGCGATCGCCAGGACCTCGCCGCGGCGCACCGTGAAGGAGACGTCGTCGACGAGCACGATGCCGGACGGGTCGGTCACGGTCAGGTTCTCGACGACCAGGGCGTCCGCGCCACCGGTCGCGGGAGCCTTGTCGACCACGAGCGAGACAGCACGGCCGACCATCAGCGCGGCCAGCTCGTTGTTCGTGGCGGTCGGCGATGCCTCGCCGACGACCTTGCCGAGACGGATGACCGTGATGCGGTCGGCGACCTCGCGCACCTCGCGCAGCTTGTGGGTGATGAAGACGATCGCGGTGCCGGCCTCGCGGAGCTGGCGCATGATGCCCATCAGCTCGTCGGTCTCCTGCGGGGTGAGGACGGCCGTCGGCTCGTCGAACACCAGCACGGAGGCGTCGCGGGACAGCGCCTTGATGATCTCGACGCGCTGCTGCACACCGACGGGCAGGTCCTCGACCTTGGCGTCGGGGTCGACGTCGAACCCGAAGCGATCGGAGATCTCCTGCACGCGCTTCCGGGCACCGGCCAGGTCGAGCCGCCCGCCGAAGGTGGTCTGCTCCTGGCCGAGCATCACGTTCTCGGCGACGGTGAACACGGGCACGAGCATGAAGTGCTGGTGCACCATGCCGATGCCGGCGCGCATGGCGTCACCGGGGCCGTCGAAGTCCTGCACCACGTCGTCGAGCAGGATCTCGCCCTCGTCGGCGTCGTACAGGCCGTACAGGACGTTCATCAGGGTGGACTTGCCGGCGCCGTTCTCACCCAGGAGGCAGTGGACCTCACCCGGCTCGACGGTGAGCGAGATGTGGTCGTTGGCGACCAGGGCGCCGAACCGCTTGGTGATGCCGCGGAGTTCGAGCTTCATGTTCGGGAGTCTATTTCTGTCTCGCGCGCGCCACGCGGGCGCACGGTGTCGCGTGCAGCCCGCGGATGCACGATGTGGTGTGCGCCGCCGGGCGCACGATGTGGTGTGCGCCACCCGGGCGCACGAGAACGCGGGCGAGGGATGCTCCCCCGCCCGCGTTCATCGGGTCAGGACTGGGTCTTGACCTTGATCGAGCCGTCGATGATGCCGGCCTTCACGTCGTCGAGCTCGCCCTGCAGGCCCTTGTCGACCTTGGACTCGAAGTCGTGGAACGGCGCGATGCCGACGCCGTCGTTCTCGAGGGTGCCCACGTACGGGTCCTTCGAGAACTTGTCGTCAGCCGCCTGCTCGACGACGTCCTTCACGGCCGGGCGCATGCCCTTCTCGACCGAGGTGAAGGCGATGTCCTTGTAGCGGGGGTCGGCCTCGTAGAGGTCGCTGTCCGCACCGATCAGGACGGAGCCGTTGTCGGCGTCCTTGATGGCCTCGGCAGCGGACTGGTAGATCGGGCCACCGACGGGCAGGATCACGTCGGCGTCCTGGTCGAGGAGCGTCTGCGCGACCGACTTGGCCTGCGTGCCGGCCTCGAAGCCACCGGTGAAGGAGCCCTTGCCGGTGTCGACGTTCCAGCCGACGACCTTGACGTCCTTGTCCTTCTGCTCGTTGTAGTACTTCACGCCGTCCGCGAAGCCGTCCATGAAGATGGTGACGGTCGGGATCTGCATGCCACCGAAGGTGCCGACGACGCCGGTCTTCGAGTAGGACGCAGCCGCGTAGCCGGCGAGGAACGCCGCCTGCGAGGTGTCGAACGTGATCGGCTTGACGTTCTTCGCGTCGATCGAGTTGTCGTCGATGATCGCGAAGTCGGTGTCGGGGTTCGCAGCGGCCTGCTTCTTCGTGGCGTCGGCCAGGTTGAAGCCGACGGTCACGACGAGGTTGCAGTTCTGGCCGATGAGCTGCTCGATGTTCGAGTCGTAGACGGTGGCGTCCTTCGACTCGGCCTCCTTGTAGGTGGCACCGAGGTCCTTGGCGGCGTCCTTCATGCCCTCGTAGCCGAGCTGGTTGAACGACTTGTCGTCGAACCCACCGGCGTCGGAGACCATGCAGGGGCGGAAGTCGGTCTTCTTCGCCGTGTCGGTGGTGGACGGCGCCGAGGCACAGCCGGCCAGGACGGCGACGGTGCCGGCGAGCGCGAGGCCGCTGAGGACGACCTGTCGGGTACGAGATGTCACGGGTTGGTTCCTCCGGGGAGCGTGCCCGGACCACGTGCGTTCCGGGCGATCGTGGCGACAGTACACGACCGTCGGGTCGGTACAGGACCCGTTGCGGGGCTCCTGCGGATCGGTTACGGGATCGCGACCCCGCCGAAACGCGCCCGTAACGCGGGGCAACCCACGCACCCCCAGTTCGAGGGGTTTGTCGGTGGAGCGCTACAGGACGTCGCCGCGGCCGCTGATCTTCAGGGCATCCACGACGCCCTTGACCCGCTGTGCGTTCGCACTCGTGGTGACGAGCAGCGCGTCCGGGGTGTCGACGACGACGATGTCCTCGACGCCGATGAGCGAGATGAGCCGCTGGCTGTGCGAGATCACGATGCCGCTCGACGAGTCCGCCAGGATGCGGGCGCCGTCCCCGAGCACCGCGAGGTTGTTCGGCCGGCCGCCGGACTGCAGCTTGGCGAGCGAGGCGAAGTCGCCCACGTCGTCCCAGTCGAAGTCACCGGGGACGACCGCCATGCGTCCGGCAGCGGCGGCGGGCTCGGCGACCGTGTAGTCGATCGCGATCTTCTCGAGCATCGGCCAGACGGCATCGACGACGGCGCCGCGGGCCGAGGTGTCCCAGGCGTCGGCGAGTTCGTTGATGCCCGCGAGCAGCTCGGGCTTCGTCCGGCCGATCTCGGCGAGCAGCACGTCGGCGCGCGCGATGAACATGCCGGCGTTCCAGAGGTAGTTGCCCTGCTCGACGTACGAGCGGGCGGTGTCGAGGTCCGGCTTCTCGACGAACGACTTCACCGCGTGTGCGGTCGGGGCACCCTCGATGTCGAGCCCGGCGGTGTCGGCGTTGATGTAGCCGAAGCCGATCGCGGGTTCCGTCGGGGTGATGCCGATGGTGGTGACGTAGCCGGCGCGGGCGACGGCGACGGCCTCGCGCACCGAGCGGCGGAAACCGCGTGCGTCACCGATGACGTGGTCGGCGGCGAACGAGCCGATGACGACGTCGGGCTCGCGGCGCACCAGGATCGCCGCGGCCAGGCCGATGGCCGCCGTGGAGTCCTTCGGTTCGCTCTCGAGCACCACGTTGTGGTCCTCGACGCCGGGCAGCTGCGACTCCACCGCGACCCGGTGCGCACGGCCGGTGACGACCATGATCCGCTGGTCGCCGGCGAGCGGCGCCAGGCGGTCCCAGGTCTGCCGCAGCAGCGAGGTGCCGGAACCCGTCAGATCGTGCAGGAACTTGGGTGCGTCCGCGCGCGACAACGGCCACAGGCGCGATCCGATGCCCCCTGCGGGGATGATCGCGTAGAAGTCTTCGAGAGCGTCAGCCACGCGCTCACCGTACCGCCCCCGCCGGGCGGATCCTGGGTGGTCTCCGCACGATTCCCGCATGCGGCCTCCCGCAGGGCGCCGTCCGGCGTCCGCGCCGGAGGGCGTCGCGTTGTTCACCCGGCGCGCGCGTCCCGTTCACGTCGTCGGCCCCGCCGGGTCACGTCACGCCCGGAGCATGGGCAGCACCATGAGCGCACGCAGCGTGGAGCGCGGCACGTCCCCCCGGACCGTCGCCGTCGTGACCGAGAGCTTCCTGCCCACCCTCAACGGCGTGACCACCAGTGTCCTGGCGGTCCTCGACCACCTGGAACGACGGGGTCACCGCGCGGTCGTGATCGCCCCGGACACCCCCGGCCTGGCGCAGTTCCGGTCGCGCAGCGCCGTCGAGCGCTACCGCTCCTTCGACGTCCACCGCATCCCCGCCGTCGCCTACCGCCAGTTCCCGGTGGCACTCCCCCACCCGGTGCTCGACACGATCCTCGCCGCCTCCGGCGCCGACGTGCTCCACGCCGCCAGTCCGTTCCTGCTGGGTGGGCGCGCGATCACGGCAGCCGGGAGGCTCGGCATCCCCTCCGTCGCCGTCTTCCAGACCGACGTGGCCGGGTTCGCCCGCCGCAACGGCCTGACCGCGACCGTCCCGTTGGTGCGGAAGATCCTCGGACGCATCCACGCCGGCGCCTCGCTGACGCTCGCCCCGTCGAGCGCGACGGCCACGATGCTCGCCGAGGAGGGCGTGCCCCGCGTCGCCCGCTGGGGTCGCGGCGTCGACACCGAGCTGTTCCACCCCGCGCGCCGGTCCACCGGGCACGTGCGGGCACTCCGCCGCCGCCTGGCCCCGAACGGCGAGACCATCGTCGGGTACGTCGGACGCCTGGCCCCGGAGAAGGAGGTCGAGCGGCTCGCCGAACTCGGCGGCGTCCCCGGCATCCGGGTCGTCGTGGCCGGAGGGGGTCCGTCGCGGGCGATGCTCGAACGTCGGCTCCGGCACCTCGACGTCACCTTCACCGGCCCCCTGCGCGGCGACGCACTCGCCGACGCGTACGCGTCGCTCGACCTGTTCGTGCACACCGGTCCGGCCGAGACCTTCGGGCAGACCCTGCAGGAGGCCCACGCCTCCGGCCTGCCCGTGATCGCGCCGGCGTCCGGCGGCCCGCTCGACCTGGTCGCCCCGGGGCTCGACGGCGAGCTCTACGACGCCGATGCGCCGCAGGCCATGCGGCACGCGGTCCTGCGGCTGCACCACGACCGCGCGCTGGCGGAGCGGATGGGTTCCGCCGGTCGGCTCCGGGTCGAGGGCACGACCTGGGAGGCCGTCGGCGACCAGCTCCTCGACCACCACGACACGGCCCGCACCATCGGCGCGCCGCCCGTCGGACGGGGCCTCCGGGCAGGTCGGGACGAGAAGGTCAGCGCCCGCGCATAGGATGGGTCGTGTTCCACACGAACACGAACGGCAAGGGCTCGCCGATCGGGCGAGCCCGTCCTATGGAAGGACGAGCTCATGGCTGAGCACACCGGCGGGGGTACGGCGACCGCGGTGCCCGACGTCTCGATCGAAGCCCCGCGGGCTTCTCGGACGCCACAGGGCACGCTCTACCGCGGTTCGATCGGGATGTGGTCGTGGGTCCTCCACCGCATCACCGGGGTCGCGATCTACTTCTTCCTGCTCGTGCACATCCTCGACACGGCGCTCGTGCGGCTCTCCCCAGAGGCGTACAACGCGGTCATCGGCACGTACAAGACCCCGATCATGAACCTCGGCGAGATCGCGCTGGTCATGGCCATCGTGTTCCACGCCTTCAACGGCCTGCGGATCATCCTGATCGACTTCTGGTCGAAGGGCCCGAAGTACCAGCGGGCCATGTTCTGGATCGTCATGGTCCTGTGGGCGGTGGCGATCGCGGGCTTCCTGCCCCGCCAGCTCATGAACCTCGTCGCGGACTTCAACTGAGGGGCACGAAGATGACCACGCAGATCGTCGAACCTCCCCGCTCGGCCGCAGCCGCCCGCAGCACCACCAACTGGGAGAAGTGGGGCTGGATCTACATGCGCGCCTCGGGCGTGCTGCTCGTCGTGCTGATCTTCGGCCACCTCTTCGTCAACATGGTGGCCGGCGAGGGCGTCAAGCAGATCGACTTCGCCTTCGTCGCCGGCAAGTGGGCCAACCCCTTCTGGAAGGTCTGGGACTCGCTCATGCTGGTCCTCGCCCTCATCCACGGCTCGAACGGCATGCGCACGATCGTCAACGACTACGTGTCGAAGCCCGGCATCCGCAAGACGCTCCTCGTCGCGATCCTGGCCGCCTGCGTCGTGCTGATCGTCCTCGGGCTCCTCGTCTGCTGGACCTTCGACCCGTGCCCCGCCGGCGCCGCTGCCGCCGACCTGCCGTCCTTCTGCCCGGCGCAGTAGCACCACCACCGTTGCTGCCCGCGTTCCCACCGTCTACGGAAAGACCCCTGTGACCGAGACCACCGTCCACCACCACCAGTTCGACATCGTCATCATCGGCGCCGGAGGCGCGGGCATGCGAGCCGCGATCGAAGCCGGCCCGAAGGCGAAGACGGCCGTCATCTCGAAGCTCTACCCCACCCGGTCGCACACCGGTGCGGCGCAGGGCGGGATGGCCGCGGCCCTCGCGAACGTCGAAGAGGACTCGTGGGAGTGGCACACCTTCGACACGATCAAGGGCGGCGACTACCTGGTCGACCAGGACGCCGCCGAGATCCTCGCGAAAGAGGCGATCGACGCCGTCATCGACCTCGAGAACATGGGCCTGCCGTTCAACCGCACGCCCGAGGGCAAGATCGACCAGCGCCGTTTCGGTGGGCACACCCGCGACCACGGCAAGTCCCCGGTCCGCCGGGCCTGCTACGCCGCCGACCGCACCGGGCACATGATCCTGCAGACGCTGTTCCAGAACTGCGTGAAGCTCGGCGTCGAGTTCTACAACGAGTTCTACGCGCTCGACCTCATCATGGTCGACGTCGTCGGTGACGACGGTGTCACCCGCCAGCAGCCGGCCGGCGTCGTCGCGTTCGAGCTCGCGACCGGTGAGCTGCACGTCTTCCACGCCAAGGCGATGATCTTCGCGACCGGCGGCTTCGGCAAGATGTACAAGACCACCTCGAACGCGCACACCCTGACCGGCGACGGCGTCGGCATCGTGTGGCGCAAGGGCCTGCCGCTCGAGGACATGGAGTTCTTCCAGTTCCACCCGACCGGGCTCGCCGGGCTCGGCATCCTGCTGACCGAGGGTGCCCGCGGTGAGGGCGCGATCCTCCGGAACGCCTCGGGTGAGCGCTTCATGGAGCGGTACGCCCCCACCATCAAGGACCTCGCACCGCGTGACATCGTCGCGCGCTGCATGGTGCAGGAAGTGGCCGAGGGCCGGGGTGCCGGACCGAACAAGGACTACGTGCTGCTCGACTGCACGCACCTGGGGGCCGAGGTCCTCGAGACGAAGCTGCCGGACATCACCGAGTTCGCCCGCACGTACCTCGGCGTCGACCCCGTCGTCGAGCCGGTGCCCGTCATGCCGACCGCGCACTACGCGATGGGCGGGATCCCGACGAACGTCAAGGCCGAGGTCCTGTACGACAACACCACCGTCGTCCCCGGCCTGTACGCCGCCGGCGAGTGCGCCTGCGTCTCCGTGCACGGCTCCAACCGCCTCGGCACCAACTCGCTGCTCGACATCAACGTCTTCGGCAAGCGCTCGGGCAACAACGCCGCCGAGTGGGTCCAGACCGCCGAGTTCCTCCCCCTGCCGGAAGACCCGGCGGCCGGCGTCCGCGGCATGCTCGACCAGCTCCGTGCCTCGACCGGCACCGAGCGCGTCTCCGCCCTCCGCAAGGAACTGCAGGAGGAGATGGACAAGAACGCGCAGGTGTTCCGCACGGACGAGTCGCTCGCCCGTGTCACCGAGACCCTGCACACGCTCCGCAACCGCTTCATGCAGGTCTCCGTGCAGGACAAGGGCAAGCGGTTCAACACCGACCTGCTCGAGGCCGTCGAGCTCGGATTCCTGCTCGACCTGGCCGAGGTCGTCGTCTACTCGGCGCGCAACCGCAAGGAGAGCCGCGGCGGCCACATGCGCGACGACTACCCGAAGCGCGACGACGAGAACTACATGCAGCACACCATGGCGTACCTGACGGGCGACCCGCACTCGTCACTCGCCGACGACCACATCACGCTCGACTGGAAGCCCGTCGTCATCACGCGGTACCAGCCGATGGAGAGGAAGTACTGAGATGACCGACACCCTGGTCTCCGAGGCACCCCGCACCGACACCGTGCAGGACGCCCCTCCCGGATCCTTCTCCGTCACGGTCATCGTCCGTCGCTTCGACCCCGACGTCGACGACGAGCCGCGCTGGCAGGACTTCGACGTCATGATGCTGCCGACCGACCGCATCCTCGACGCCCTGCACAAGATCAAGTGGGAGCAGGACGGGTCCCTGACCTTCCGCCGCTCGTGCGCGCACGGCGTGTGTGGTTCCGACGCGATGCGCATCAACGGTCGCAACCGCCTGGCGTGCAAGACCCTGATCAAGGACCTCGACGTCTCGAAGCCGATCTACGTCGAGGCGATCAAGGGCCTGCCGCTCGAGAAGGACCTCGTCGTCGACATGGAGCCCTTCTTCCAGAGCTACCGCGAGGTGCAGCCGTTCCTGCAGTCCTCGTCGGCCCCGACGCCCGGCAAGGAGCGTGTGCAGTCCGTCGCCGACCGCGCCCGCTTCGACGACACCACGAAGTGCATCCTCTGCGCCGCGTGCACGTCGTCCTGCCCGGTGTTCTGGACCGACGGGCAGTACTTCGGCCCCGCGGCGATCGTGAACGCACACCGGTTCATCTTCGACTCCCGCGACGACGCCGCGAACGTCCGTCTCGACATCCTCAACGACAAGGAAGGCGTCTGGCGCTGCCGCACGACCTTCAACTGCACCGACGCGTGCCCCCGCGGCATCCAGGTGACGAAGGCGATCTCCGAGGTCAAGCAGGCGATCATGCGCGGCCGGGCGTAGTCCCGGCTCCGTCCAAGGCCCAGCACCACGTCGACCGATAGGCTCCCGACCATGACGTTCGCGGACACCCGCCCCATCCTCGACCAGCTCGGCTACACGACCCGGTACGTGCAGCTCCCCGGCGAGACCCTGCACGAACCGCCGGTCGAGGGGGCGCTCCGCATCGTCCAGACCGACGCCTCCGGCTACGCGCTCGAGGTCGTCGACTACGGCACGGCTCGTCGTCTCGCGCAGGCCACGGGCGAGGACGACGCGGTCGAGATGCTGCGCCGGTTCCTGAACCGTCCGTTCCCGGAGCCGCGCGACATCCCCCGCCACGAGCTCGAGGGGCTCCGCGACCGCGCGGCGTCGACCTACCCGCAGCTCGCGCAGCAGGTCGCGCAGGCCGGCGAGCAGGGGCTGACCATCCAGATCCCGGCCGGTGTCCCCGTCGACCGCATCGGTGGCCCGGACGGCTACCTGCTGCACCCGCTCGACACCCCACTGCCCAGCCGGTCACTGCCCCCGCACGTGACCTCCTCGCCGGAGACCCACCGGTACGTCGTCGACCGGCCGTTCCTGGTGAACGTCCGCTTCGTCCAGCCGTGGTTCGAGCAGCCGGGCGGCGCCCTGCGCTTCCAGATCGCCGACCCGTCGGCCACCGTGCGTGACCTGGTGGTCGACGGCGCGCTCGTCCGCCTCCGGGTCGTCTGAGCCCACCTATACACGAACAGCCCGCCCCGCGCTCGATGCGTGGGGCGGGCTGTTCTCGTTCGTGGAGCTACCGCAGGTCGGGGCGGTCGTACCGCGCACCGGCCGGGTTCGACGGCAGGCAGCCGAACACGATGGCTGCGGGGCTCGCGATGAGCGACACGAGCCAGAGCGGGCCCGGCAGGTTCGCGTCGTGGAGTCGGCGCCACGCGAGTGCCAGGTTCGGCACGAGGGTGGCGAGCCACCACAGCCCGAAGAGCCCGAGCAGCACGAAGGCGAACGGCGAAGGCGCCCCCGACACGTCGCGCGAGTACCCGTAGTCGTCCACGACGGTGGTGGTCGGGCTGGTGGCGATCAGCAGGGCGATGAAGCCCCCGTAGAGCACGATCGTGACGATGGCGTTGGCCAGGAACCAGTACCAGTACTCACTGCGACCGGCACGGCCGTCGAAGCGGGCGTACTTCTTGAAGAACCGGAGGAACGCGTCGAGGAACCCGATGCCGTACCAGGGGGCCCACAGCGGCGGAACGCCGTCCGGGCCGACCGGTATCGGCTCCGCCAGCTGCGGGTACCCACCGACGTACGGCTGGGCGTACTGCTGGTACGGCTGCTGTCCGTGGCCGGGCTGCTGCCCGTACCCGGGCTGCTGCCCGTACCCAGGCTGCTGCCCGTACCCAGGCTGCTGCCCGTACCCAGGCTGCTGCCCGTAGCCAGGCTGCGCGCCGGCCCCCGGCTGTCCCTGCTGCTGGTCGCCGCCGGGCTGGCCCCACTGGGGCGTCCCGTCGTTGCTCATCGGCTCGAGACGGGGCGGTCGTACCGCGCACCCTGCGGGTTCGAGGGCAGCAGGCCGAAGACGATGCCGACGATGCCGACGAAGATCGCGATGATCCACAGCGCGCCCGTCAGGTTCGCGTCGTGCAGGCGGCGCCAGCCGAGGGCGAGCGTCGGAACGATGATCGCGAGGCCCCAGAGCAGGAACAGGATGCCCGAGATGACGAACAGCGCCGACGGCTCGGTGACGGTCGACTGGACACTGGTGGACGTCGCGGTCGACATCGACACCGTCGAGCGCTCCGAGGTGCCGATACCGATGCCGTACAGGATGCTGAGGACGATGACCACGATCGCGTTGGCGAGGTACCACCACCAGAACTCGCTCCGGCTGGCACGACCGCTGAACGTGGCGTACTTCTTGAAGAAGCGGCCGACGGCCTTGCCGAACGAGATCCCGTACCACGGTGCCCAGAGCGGCGGTTCACCGTTCGGTCCGGTCGGCGGCTGCTGGCCGTACTGCGGTGCGCCACCGTACTGCGGCGCGCCACCGAACTGGGCGTTCGGCTGGTTGTTCGGATCCTGCGGGTACTGGTCGCTCACGTGGTCCCCCTCGAGTGTCGGCTGATGGTCGCGTCTGAGTCAACCAGAACTCCCGAGCGGCGGTCAGGACCGGTACCGCGCGTCACCCCTGCAGCGGACGGTCGTACTGCTGCCCCTGCGGGTTCGACGACATCAGGCCGATGATCAGCGAGAACAGGATGCCGATCGGCGGGATGATGAAGAACAGCGCGAACAGACCGCTGAGGTTGACGTCGTGCAGCCGTCGCACGGTCAGCGCGATGAAGCCGAGTGCGCAGGCCAGGCTCCAGAGACTGCCGAGTCCGTCCGAACCGTCGTCGACGAACGGCAGCACGTCGAACCCGCTGCCGATGATGCCGGCGGCAGCCGAACCGATGAGGTACCAGAGCGCCCAGAACCAGTACTCCGACTGACTGGCCCGACCGTCGAAGCGCACGTACTTCTTCCAGAACCGCCGGAAGGCCTGGGGGAAGGGGATGCCGTACCAGGGTGCCCAGAGCGGCGGCTCGGACCTCCCACCGCTCGGCTGCCCCGGACCGGGCTGCCCGTACTGCCCATACTGCCCCGGAGGCTGCTGTGCCCACGGCTGCTGTCCGTGCGGGCCCTGCTGCTGGCCGTACGGGTCACGGGGCGGGTACTGGTCGCTCATCGGTGGGTTCCTTCCGGCGCGGCTGTCGGTCCACACAGAGTGTGGCACTCCCCCGAGCCGGTGAGCGTCATCCGCCCGGACGACACCTGACCCGACCGAGGACCTGGCCCGACGATGCGGTCAGGGCAGGAGCGCGAGCTTGCCCCCGGGGTGCCCGGACTCCAGCAGCTCCGCCGCCGCCTTCGCCTCCGCCAGCGGGAAGGTCCGCGCCACCGGGACCTCGAGCTGTCCGGCACCCGCGAGGTCGATGAGCCGCCGCCGCACCGAGTCACGGAACGCCTTGCTGGCCGGCTGCGCGCCGCCCACCGCGGCGATGCCGTCTGATGCGGCCCGCGCCTGCGCGGCGATCGTCACGATCCGTGACCGGTCCGCGACCAACGCGAGCGAGACGTCGACGGCCTCGTCGGTACCGACGCAGTCCAGTGCCACGTCGATGCCGGAGGGTGCGAGATCACGGACACGCGCCTCCAGGCCGTCGCCGTACGCGACCCACTCACCGCCGAAGCGTCGGACGACGTCCGCACCACGCTCCGACGCGGTGCCGATGACGCGGGTGCCGAGCAGCCGCAGCTGCTGGAGCAGGCTGACGCCGACCGCGCCCGATGCGCCGTGCACCAGGACGGTGTCGCGCCCCTCCGCGCGGGTGACGCGGAGCATGTCGGCGGCGGTCGAGCCGGCGAGGAGCAGGTTGGCGGCCTCCGGGAAGCCGAGCGAAGCGGGCTTCGCGAAGACGTCGGCCGCGGGCACAGTGACCGACTCGGCCCAGCCGCCGCTGACGCGGAAGGCGAGGACCTCGTCGCCGACCGCTCCCCCACCGGACGCGATCTCGGTGTCGGGGCCGACTGCGGACAGCACGCCCGCGACCTCGTACCCGACGGCGATCGGCAGGTCAGCGGGGTCGCCCTGGCGGGTGTGCTTGGTGTCTGCGGGGTTCATGCCGGCGGCGCGGACGGCGATCGTGACCTCGCCGGTGCTGGGTGCCGGCACCTCGGTGTCGACGGACTCCAGGACTTCGCTGCCGCCGAACCGTGGGGCCACCCAGTGCTTCGTCATGTTGGCGACGGTACGCGTCGCGACCGCGGAACGGACGGGAGACCCGTCACCAGCTGGTGACGGGTCTCCCGTCCGTCCGTGCGGACGTCGCAAGCCGTCCTTGCGGACGTCCTCAGGCGCGCGCGGACCGGATCCGCTCGGTGAACGCGGCGTGCAGCGGGTGCTCCGCGGCGAGACCGGTGATCTGCGTGGCCACGTCCGCGTCGGACGCGTCCGATGCCAACAGCGCCTGCAGCTCGACGCTCTGCTCGTCGTCCGCGACGTCGAAGCGGAGCGCCGCGGCCATCGCGTCGAGGAGCGCGGTCGGCTCGGTGCCGTCCTCGGCCAGTGCGGCGGCGGGCGAGACGAACCGCTCGTCGCGCGACAGCTTGCGGAGCGGCTGACGGCCGACGCGGGTCACCGTGTCGGGCAGGTGCGGGTTCTCGAACCGGCCGATGATCGCCTGCACGTACGCGCGGTGCACCTCGGGGTCGAGCTCGTGCCGGCGGATGAGCAGGTCGCTCGTCTCGGCGAGCACGGACTCGAGCTCGGAGCGCACGGCGGGGATCGCGATGGCGTCCGAGATCTTGTCGGCCCCGGCGACGAAGCCGTGGTACGCGACGGTCGCGTGCCCGGTGTTGACAGTGAAGAGCTTGCGCTCGATCGAGGCGGCGAGGCCGTCGACGTAGTGCGCGCCGGGGATCTCCGGCTCGTTCCCACCGAACGGCGTGCGATCGATGGCCCACTCGAAGTAGGTCTCCACGGTCACGTCGAGTCCGCCACCCTCGGGCTGCGCGGGCACGATGCGGTCGACGGCGGTGTTCGCGAAGACGGCCTTGGCCAGGGCGGCGTCGCGGCCGTCCTCGGGCAGGGCGGCGACGATGAACTCGCGCAGGCGGTCCGTGGCGTTGAGGGCGTTCTCGCACGCCATGACGGCGATCGGTGCGGCGTCCGCGTCGCGGGCGACGAGCGCGCGGGCGATCACCGGGGCGATGAACTTCAGGACGTTCGGGCCGACGGCGCACGTGACGATCGCGGCCTTCGCGATCTCGGCGACCACACCGTCCTCGTCCTGTGCGCTGTTCAGTGCACGGAAGTTCGTGACCTCGTGGTCCTGGGCCCCGGCCCCGACCTCGTGCACGGTGTACGAGTCGGCTGCGGCCAGGGCGTCGATGAGCGGGGCGGCGACGTCGGCGAAGACGACCTCGTACCCGGCCTCGTGGAGCAGGAGCCCGACGAAGCCACGGCCGATGTTGCCGGCGCCGAAGTGGACGGCGGTGCTGGTGCTCACTCGTTGACCTCGCCGAGGATCGACAGGATCGCGGCGGTGTCGGCGGCGTCGGTGAGCTTCTGGACCTCGTCCTCGTCGGAGAACACGATCGCGATCTTCGACAGGATGTCGAGGTGCTCGTTGTTCACGCCGGCGATGCCGACGACGAAGCGCACGGGGTTGCCGTCCCAGTCGATCGGGCTGGCGTAGCGGATGAACGACAGGGCGGACGACTTGATGGCATCCTTCGCGTCGTTGGTGCCGTGCGGGATGGCGAGGAAGTTGCCCATGTAGGTGGACACGCTCTTCTCACGCTCGAGCATGGCCGGGTAGTAGTCGGCCGTGACCGCGCCCGCAGCCTCGAGGATCTCGGCCGCCTCCTTCATCGCTTCCGACTTGGTCGGCGCGGTGTCCTCGGTGTGGATGCGGATCTGGCTCTCCTGCAGGACGGGCATCGGGGGTTCTCCTTGTGTTGAGGACGAGATGGAGGGGACGGGTCAGCCCCGTCCCCTCCGATACTGCACTTCGTTACTGGTTGTGGCGTTACTGGTTCTTCAGCTGCTCGACGACCTGGTCGTACTGCGGAGCGTTCATGAAGTTGCCGACCGACACGTGCTGTGCGTTCGGGTTCTTCTGCTTCGCGCGGTCCGTCAGTTCTTCCTGCGTGATGATCAGGTCCTCGTCACCGGACAGGTTCGCGATCGCCTTGTTGGAGACCGTGACCCCTTCGATGCCCGCCTTCTTGATCTTGTTGCGCAGGACGCTGGCGCCCATCGCACTCGAGCCCATGCCGGCGTCGCAGGCGAAGACCAGGTTCTGGACCTTCGTCGCCGTCGCCGTGCTCGCCGAGCCGACGCCGCCGAGGGAGGCCTCGGCCTCTCCCTCGTTGGCCGGGGAGTTGTTGCCGAGCAGGCCGGCGGTCGCCGAGTTGACGTCGCGGCCCTTGTTCGCCTGGAGCTTCGCCATCGCGGCGCTCATGTCACCGCCACCGTTCGCCAGGTCGCGCTTGCGGCTGGCGAGGAGGAAGAAGGACGAGACCGCGAACGACACCGCGGCGGACAGGATGACCGACAGGATCACGCCGAGGAAGCTGTTGCGCTCCGTGGCACCGAGCACCGCGAAGATCGAGCCGGGCGACGCCGGGGCGACGAGACCGGACTGGAACGCGACGTTCGTGGCGACACCCGTAGCACCACCGAGGATGACGGCGATGAACAGGACCGGCTTCTGCAGCACGTACGGGAAGTAGATCTCGTGGATGCCACCGAAGAACTGGATGATGATCGCGCCGGGAGCGGTCGAGCGGGCGATGCCGACACCGAAGAAGGTGAAGGCGAGCAGCAGACCGAGGCCGGGGCCGGGGTTCGCCTCGAGCAGGAACAGGATGCTCTTGCCCGACTCCTTCACCTGGTCGGCCCCGAGCTGGTCGAGCACACCGTGGTTGATGGCGTTGTTCAGGAAGAACACCTTCGCCGGCTCGATGATGACACTGGCGATCGGCAGGAGCGAGTGCTGCACGAGGAAGTCCACCATGTCACCGAGGCCCTCGGCGATGAGCTTGAACAGCGGCGCGAGCCAGAAGAACCCGACCATCGCGAGGGCGAAGCCCAGGATCCCGGCCGCGTAGTTGTTGACGAGCATCTCGAAGCCGGGCTTGATCTTGCCGTCCCAGATCTTGTCGATCTGCTTGATCAGGTAGGCACCGAGCGGCCCGCAGATCATCGCGCCGAGGATCATCGTCGTGCCGTTGGCGCCGATGATGACGCCCATGGTCATGATCGAACCGACGACCGCACCGCGGGTGTCGTAGACCATCCGGCCGCCCTGGATGGCGATCGCGAGCGGGATCAGGTAGGTCAGGATCGGGCCGACGAGGCCGGGGTTGGCGACGCCGGCCGTCTCACCGAACCCGCCGAGGACGCCGACGGGCGTCCAGCCGGTCTCGATGAAGAAGGCCGTGATGATGCCCCACGCGATGAAGATCGCGATGTTGGGCATGACCATGCCGGAGAGGAACGTGCCGAACTTCTGAACGGCGACGCGTCCGCCGCCCCGCGACTTCGCGGGTGCGTCGGGCGCTGCAACGGACGACGTTGTCATGTGCGGTGACTTTCTGTGTGGTGGAGCTGCTGCGTGGTGCTGGGAGGGGTGGTGCTGGGGGTGGTGGGTCAGGCGGCGTGCACCGCGGACGCGGCAGCGGACTTCGCGGCCGCCGCCGTGCTCGCGGCGAGTGCCGCCGTCGCCATCTCGCGGGCCTGTTCGAGCGTGTAGCGACCGAGTTCGGCGCGCACGTCGGCCAGGGCCGCGGGAGTCATGGAGAGGGTGGTGGCGCCGAGACCGACCAGGACGACGGCGAGCAGCGGGTCGGCTGCTGCCTCACCGCAGATCCCGACGGCCTTGCCGGCCGTGGCGCCCGCGGAGCCGAGCTGCGCGACGAGGCGCAGGACGGCGGGGTGCCACGGGTCCTGGTACGACGCGACGGTGCCGAGCATGCGGTCGGCAGCCATCGTGTACTGGGTCAGGTCGTTCGTGCCGATCGACACGAAGTCGGCGTTCTGGAACACCTGCTCGGCCATCAGCGCGAGCGACGGCACCTCGGCCATGACACCCGCGGTGCGGATGCCGAGTTCACGGGCCAGGGTGACGAAGTACTCGGTCTCCTCGGCGTCGGCGACCATCGGCGCCATGACCCACAGATCGGCCTCGGTCGCGGCGTCGGCCTGGGCGAGCGCGGTGAGCTGGTCGCGCAGGACCTCGGGGTGGTTCCGCAGGGCACGGAGACCGCGGCGCCCGAGGGCCGGGTTCTCCTCGTCCTTGTCGGTGAGGAACGGCAGGGGCTTGTCGGCGCCGGCGTCGAGCGCGCGCACGACGACCTTCTTGCCGGGGAACGCCGCGAGGAGCTGACGGTACGACTCGGTCTGCTCGTCGACCGTGGGGGCCTTCGGCGAGTCGAGGAAGAGGAACTCGGTGCGGAAGAGCCCCACGCCCTCCGCACCGAGAGCAACGGCGCCGGCGGCGTCGGCGGGGCTGCCGAGGTTCGCGAGCAGGGGCACGACGTGGCCGTCGGCGAGGGCACCGGCGGTGAGCGGTGCCGCTGCGGCGGCGAGACGGTCGGCGATGCGGCGCTCGACGTCCGCGACCAGTGCGGCGTCGGGGTCGGTGACGACCGTGCCGGCGATGGCGTCCACGACGACGGACTGACCGTCGGCCAGGTCGTCGGCACCGGTCACGCCGACGATGGCGGTGATGCCTTTGGCACGGGCGAGGATCGCGGTGTGCGAGGTCGGGCCGCCGTCACGGGTGACGAGTGCCAGGACCTTCTCGAGGTCGAGCAGCGCGGTGTCCGCCGGGGCGAGGTCGCGGGCGACGAGGACGAAGGGGGTGTCCGACTCGGGGACACCGGGGGCGTGCACGCCACGGAGCTTGGCGATGATGCGCTGGGCGACGTCGTCGAGGTCGGCCGCGCGCTCCCCCATGTAGCCGCCCATGCCGACGAGCAGGTCGCGGAACTGGGCGAACGCTTCGTACACGGCGCGCTCGGCGTTGGTGCCACCGTCGATGCGGGTGTGCACGTCGTCGAGGAGCGTCGGGTCCTGCGCCATGAGCGCCTGAGCCTCGAGCACGGCCTGGGCGTCGCCACCGGCGAGCTGTCCGCGCTTGTTGAGGTCGTCCGCCACGGCGGCCAGTGCGTCGTGCACGGCCTGCTTCGCGTCGTCCGCCGAGCCCACCAGGGCGTCCTTCGACGGTTCGCCGAGCGGGTCAGCCATCCGGAGCACGGGGCCGTGGGCAACGCCACGGCCGACGCCGGTGCCGAGCAGTTCGGACATTCGAGACTCCTTCATCTCACACGCGCTTGCGGTGGGGTAAATCGTTCGGTGCACACGACACGGGAACAGACCACGCCCGTGCGGCTGATCAGCACACTACCCCGCTTCGCGTTGACAAACAAACACATCCGGGGATAAAAATGCAGAAACAGATGCCCGTTTGCGTCTGGCGGATCGAACGCACGGGACGACATCGCGGATGTCGTGCCCGAGCATGTCCGTTCCGTTCCGACCCGAGACGACGAGGTCCGATGTACGCACCAGAACGCCACCAGCGCATCGTCGAGCAGGCGCGCGCGCAGGGCCGGGTGGACGTCAAAGACCTGGCCGAGTTGCTCGCCGTCACGCCCGAGACCATCCGCCGCGACCTGACGAGCCTCGAGCGCCGCGGCCTCGTCCGTCGTGCGCACGGCGGGGCGATCCCCGTCGAGCGGATCACCCTGCACCCCGGCGTCGGGGACCGCGGCGGCATCAACCAGACCGAGAAGATGGTCATCGCCGAGGCCGCCCTGGCGGAACTGCCCGAGAACGGCTCGATCATGATCGACGCCGGCACCTCGACCATCTGCCTGGCCGAGCTGCTGCCGACCGACCGCGGGCTGACCGTCGTCACGCACTCGCTGCCCGTCGCCACCGCCGTCGCGAACCGCCCGGGCATCGACCTGCACCTGCTCGGCGGCAACATCCGCAGCGACTCCCTGGCCGGGGTCGGCACCTGGACGCACCAGCTCATCGGCATGGTCAGCGTCGACGTCGCCTTCATCAGCATCAACGGCATCACGCCGGAGCGCGGCCTGACGACCCACAACATGGCCGAGGCCGCCGTGAAGAGCGCGATGATCAAGTCCGCACGACGGAGCATCCTGCTCGCCGACCACACCAAGTTCGGCCGTGAGGAGTTCGGTCGCGTCGCCCCGCTCGCCGCGATCGACACGATCATCACCGACCCCGCCGTCAACCTCGACCTGGTCCGCGAGGTCGAGGCCGCCGGCACCGAGGTCTTCTGGCCCGGCCGACCCTGACCGTGCCCCGTCCCCGCCCACCCAGTGCTCGCTAGCATGAGCCAACCACCCATCGACAGGAGTACATCGATGTCCGAAGCCACCCGCACCGTGACCGTCGCCAGCGCATCCGGCCTGCACGCTCGCCCCGCATCCCTCTTCGTCCAGACCGTGACGGCGTCGGGGCACCAGGTCACGATCGCCAAGGGCGACAAGTCCGGGAACGCCGGCAGCATCCTCGCCCTGCTCGGGCTCGGCATCGAGAACGGCGACGAGGTCACCCTCACCGTCTCGGGCGACGACGCCGAGACCACCGCGGACAGCCTGGTCGAGTTCCTGAAGACGGACCACGACGCGGCCTGATCGCGCAGGTCGCGTCCTGCACGCGACCACCAGACGGACGGGAGGCCCGTGGCTGCGCAGCCACGGGCCTCCCGTCCGTCGTCCGGTCGCCGCTACGGCGCGATGGGCGGGATCGCGCGAAGCTCGCCCCAGGCGAAGGAGCTCTCGGCGATGAAGTCCTGCAGGTCATCGGCGAGGTCGTGGAGGAGTCCGGGCAGGTCGTCGACGTCCTCGACGAGGCTCCTCGTCCCCTGGGTCTCGCCCCCGATCTCCCAGACGACGCTCATCGAGCCGTCGATGAACTCGTCCTCCTCGTGGTCGAGTTCCCAGTCCCCGTGCGGGCTCACCCAGAAGCGGGCGGAGCGGAACTCGTCCGGACGGAGCATCTGCGCTGCCACGGGTCGGAACGCGGCGAGCAGCTCGCCGACGGTCATCACGACGGTCATGGCCAGATCGTACGACCGAGGGCTGTCGGCACCCGCCGATAAGGTGTTCTGCATGACACGCCTGCGCCTCGCATCCGTCAACGTGAACGGCGTCCGCGCCGCCTTCCGCAAGGGCATGGGCGACTGGCTCGCCACCCGCGACGTCGACGTGCTGGCCCTGCAGGAAGTGCGCGCGTCGAGCGACGACCTGGCGGCGCTGCTCGGCGACGAGTGGGACATCGTGCACGACCCGGCGACCGCGAAGGGCCGGGCCGGCGTCGCCATCGCCTCGCGTCACTCGGCCCAGATCCACCGCGTCGCGCTCGGCGCGGACGACTTCGACTCGGCCGGCCGCTGGCTCGAGGCCGACTACGAGATCGGCGGCACGACCGTCACCGTCGTCTCCACCTACGTGCACTCGGGCGAGGTCGACACCCCCAAGCAGGACGAGAAGTGGAAGTTCCTCGACGCCATGACCGAGCGGCTGCCGGCACTCCGGGCGCACAACCCGCTCGCGGTCGTCGTCGGTGACCTGAACGTCGGGCACGACGAGCGCGACATCAAGAACTGGAAGGGCAACGTCAAGCGAGCCGGCTTCCTGCCGCGCGAGCGTGCCTACTTCTCGCGGTTCTTCGGCGCCGACGGCGAACCGGTCGAGGGCGCCGACGGCTCCACGGGCCCCGGGCTCGGATGGGTCGACGTGGGTCGCGCCCAGGCCGGCGACGTCGACGGCCCGTTCACATGGTGGTCGTGGCGCGGTCAGGCGTTCGACAACGACACCGGTTGGCGCATCGACTACCAGATGGCGACGCCCGACCTGGCCGCCAAGGTCACGGAGTACACGGTCGACCGCGCTGCAGCGTACGACCAGCGATGGTCCGACCACGCCCCCGTGGTCGTCGACTACGAACTCTGACCCCTCTTCTCTCGCTTCACCTGACGCACCGGAGCACCACCATGACCAAGACCCGCATCTTCTCGGGCATCCAGCCGTCCGCCGGATCGCTGCACCTCGGCAACTACGTCGGGGCGCTCATGCAGTGGAGGACCCTGCTCGACGACTACGACGCCATCTACTGCGTCGTCGACATGCACGCGATCACCTCGCCGCAGGACCCGGCCGAGCTCCGCGCGAACACCCGGGCCACCGCTGCGCAGTACATCGCGTCGGGCATCGACCCGTCCAAGGCGACGCTGTTCGTGCAGTCGCACGTGCCCGCGCACGCCGAACTCGCCTGGGTGCTGAACACCCTGACCGGCTTCGGCGAAGCGAGCCGGATGACCCAGTTCAAGGACAAGTCGGCACGCCAGGGTGCCGAGGCCGCGTCGGTCGGGCTCTTCACCTACCCGGTCCTGATGGCCGCGGACATCCTGCTCTACGACACCAAGGTCGTGCCGGTCGGCGACGACCAGCGCCAGCACGTCGAGCTCACGCGTGACCTGGCCGGACGCTTCAACTCGCGGTTCGGTGACACCTTCGTCACGCCCGAGGCACGCATCCTGACCGAGACCGCGCGCATCTACGACCTGCAGGACCCGACCAGCAAGATGAGCAAGTCCGCAGCATCGGACAACGGCCTCATCCGCCTGCTCGACGATCCGAAGCGCACCGCGAAGAAGATCAAGTCGGCCGTCACCGACGCCGAGCGCGAGATCCGGGCCGACCGCCAGGCCAAGCCCGGTGTGACGAACCTGCTGTCGATCCTGTCGGCGTTCACCGGCACCTCGATCGCCGCGCTCGAGGAGTCGTTCGCCGGCAAGGGCTACGGCGATCTGAAGGGCGAGGTCGCCGACGCCGTCGTGGCCGAGCTCGAACCGGTCCGCGCCCGCACACTCGATCTCCTCGACGACCCGGCGGAGCTCGACCGGCTGCTCGCCGTCGGCGCCGACCGCGCCGAGTCGATCGCGCAGGAAACCCTGGCCCGCGTCTACGACCGCATCGGGTTCGTCCCGCGGTCGCGCGGCTGACCGTGCAGCCCGCCACGCTCGAGTCCGCGCGGGTCCGGCTCGACCTGCCCACCCGCGCCGACACCGCGGCGATCACCGAGGCCTGCCAGGACCCGGAGATCGTCCGGTGGACGACGGTGCCGACGCCGTACCGCGAGCAGGACGCGCGGACCTTCGTCGACGCCCTGGTCGGACCGGGGTGGGCATCGGACCGCGAGTACACGTGGGCGATCCGACCGGCCGGTTCGACGTGGCTCGCGGGCATCATCAGCTACCGCACCGCCGGCCGTGACCTCGGGTTCTGGCTCGCACCGTCCGCGCGCGGTGCCGGACTCATGCACGACGCCGTCCGGCTCGTCGTCGACTGGGCGTTCGAGCAGGGTGCGCCGGACGTCTACTGGGAGTGCTACGAGGGCAACGCAGCGTCGGCGGCGGTCGCCCGTGCGGCCGGGTTCTCGTTCACGGGACTCGGCGCAGCACGGGTGCCGGACCGGGACGGCGGCCCGACCGCGGCGTGGACCGCACTGCGACGCGCCGACGGCACCCCAGCCTCCGAACTCCCCTGGCCCGTCGCCTGAACGCGCTCACATCCGTGGTGACGTGTCACCCAACCGCCGCCGGTAAGCTCGGCCCGTGAGCGACACGGCACGACCCACCGAGGTCCGGGCGATGCGCCGCGGGCTCGAACTCGCGGCCCTCGGGCCCGTCGTCGGTGACCACGCCCGCGTGGGCGCCGTGATCCTCTCCCCCACCGGCGAGGTCCTCGCCGAGGGATGGCACAAGGGCGCCGGCACCCCGCACGCCGAGGTCGACGCGATGGCCAAGGTCGACCCGGCACTGCTGCGCGGCGCGACGGCGGTCGTCACCCTCGAACCCTGCAACCACGTCGGCCGCACCGGGCCGTGCGCCGTGGCCCTGCTCGACGCCGGGATCGCCCGGGTCGTGTACGCGATCGACGACCCCGGAGCCGACGTGCACGGCGGCGCCGACCGACTCCGTGCCGCCGGGGTCCAGGTCGTCTCCGGGGTCCTGGCCGACCAGGCCGAGGCGTTCCTCGAACGGTGGCTGCTCTCGGTCCGGCTCGGCCGACCGTGGGTCACCGTGAAGTGGGCGTCCAGCCTGGACGGGCGTGCCGCCGCCGCCGACGGCACGAGCAAGTGGATCACCGGCGCCGCCGCGCGCCAGCACGTGCACGAACAGCGCGCCGCCCACGACGCGATCCTCGTCGGCACCGGCACCGTCCTGGCCGACGACCCGAGCCTGACCGCGCGCGGGGATGCCGGCGAACTGCTCGCCGACCAGCCCCTCGCCGTGGTGCTCGGCGACCGCCCGGTGCCGGCCGACGCCGCGGTCCGTCGGCACCCGCGGGGGCTCGTCACCCTGCCCGGACACGACCTGGCCACCTCGCTCGGCGCACTGCGCGGGCACGGGGTGCACTCGGTGTTCGTCGAGGGTGGCCCCACGGTCGCCTCGGCGCTCATCGCCGCCGGACTCGTCGACGAGTACCTGGTGTACATCGCCCCGCTCCTGCTCGGCGGCCCCCGTGTCGCCCTCGACGACCTGGGCGTGGGAAGCATCTCCGACCGTCGGCGGTTGGACGTACTATCGACCACCAGCCTCGGCCCCGACCTGCTGGTCCGGGCCCGACCGCAGCATCCGCATCACCAGAACCAGCACCAGCACGACCGCCAGCAGCAGCACGACGCGACACCCGGGCTCGGGAACGACGGGCCCACGAACGACCGGAGCACCCCATGACCGATGCGCTGACCTCCCCCACGCCGGGGAGCCCGGTCAAGTTCGAGGTGTCGACGAACGTGCCGACCACCCACGGCACCTTCCAGATGCGCGCCTACCGCGACCTCGTGACGAGCGCGGAGCACGTCGCGATCATCGGCACCCTGCCCGACGGCTCGATGCCTGCCGACGGCGCGCTCGTCCGGGTGCACTCCGAGTGCCTGACCGGTGAGGCCTTCGGGTCGCTGAAGTGCGAGTGCGGCCCGCAGCTCGACGCCGCGCTCGACACGATCGCGGCCGAGGGCGGCGTGGTCATCTACCTGCGCGGGCAGGAGGGCCGCGGCATCGGCCTCATCAACAAGCTCAAGGCCTACCGCCTGCAGGAGGACGGTCTCGACACCCTCGACGCCAACCTCGCGCTCGGCCTGCCCGCGGACTCCCGCGCCTACGGCGGCGCCGCGGGCATCCTCGCCGACCTCGGCATCACCCGCGTCCGGCTGCTGTCGAACAACCCCGAGAAGCGCCGCCAGCTCGAGGAGCACGGCATCACCGTCGACTCCCTCGTGCCGCTCGTCGTCGGCATCTCGGCGCAGAACGCCGGGTACCTCGACACCAAGCGCGACCGGATGGGCCACCAGCTGCCCGAGCACCTCGAAGCGGGCGCCGGCGCGGGCGCCTGAGCGCGCGCAGGCGGCAGACGCTGCGGCCAGCTGACTCTGGGCTGATTCGCAGGCAGACGACATCTGTCGTATGATCGGGCTTCCGTCACAAGCGGTCCCCCCTCAGCCGAACGCACCCGATCGGTGCCCGCGCCACCCCGCGCGAACCGATCGGTGTCCGCCGTTTCGGATCCTCGTGCTCCCCGTCGGGAGCACGCAGCACGGAAGACCCCGCACTGTCATGACCGCCGCCCCGGCACCCGCAACCCCCACCTCCGCTCCGGCACCCGCCGGCAATCCACGCTCCCGCGTCGTCATCGCGAGCCTCGTCGGAACGTCGATCGAGTTCTACGACTTCTACGTCTACGCGACCGCTGCGGTGCTCGTCTTCCCGACGCTGTTCTTCCCGAACGAGGACCCGACGGCCTCGCAGCTGTCGTCCTTCGTCACCTTCGCCCTGGCGTTCTTCGCCCGGCCGGTCGGGTCGATCATCTTCGGGCACTTCGGTGACCGGATCGGCCGCAAGACCACCCTCGTCGCGTCGCTGCTCGTGATGGGCACCGCCACGTTCCTCATCGGCTGCCTGCCGACGTTCGACACCATCGGTGTCTGGGCCCCGGTCCTGCTCGCCGTGATGCGCTTCGCCCAGGGTGTCGGACTCGGCGGCGAGTGGTCCGGTGCGGCCCTGCTCGCGACCGAGAACGCGCCGAAGGGCAAGCGCGGCGTGTTCGGATCGATGCCGCAGCTCGGTGCCCCGATCGGCTTCCTGCTCGCCAACGGCCTGTTCATCGCGATCAACGCGGCGATGCCCGCCGGCGCCGACGGCACCCCGAACGCCGACTTCCAGGCGTGGGGCTGGCGGATCCCGTTCCTGCTCTCCGCCGTGCTCGTCATCGTCGGTCTCTACGTGCGCTTCAAGCTCGTCGAGTCGCCGGTGTTCCGCGGCGTGCAGGAATCCGGCACGGTCGCGAAGGTCCCGCTCGGCCGGGTGTTCCGCACCTCGTGGAAGGCCGTCATCGTCGGCACCTTCGGCATGGTCGCCACGTACGTGCTCTTCTACTTCCTGACGACGTTCACCCTGCAGTACGGCACGACCGGCACCGAGAACAGCGCGCTCGTGCCGAAGATCGGTCTCGGGTACACCCGTGGCGAGTTCCTGACCCTGCTCATGATCGGCGTCGTGTTCTTCGGCATCTTCACCCCGATCGCGGGGCTGCTCGCCGACAAGTTCGGCCGCCGCAAGACCCTCATCCCGACCACGATCGGCATCGCGCTGTTCGGCCTGACGTTCCAGTTCTGGTTCGCGGCGTCGAGCGGCCCGATCACCGTGGTGACGTTCCTCATCGTCGGGCTCTCGCTGATGGGGCTGACCTTCGGTCCGATGGGTGCGCTGCTGCCCGAGCTGTTCCCGACGAACGTCCGGTACACCGGCTCGGCCATCGCGTACAACGTCGCGTCGATCCTCGGTGCGTCGCTCGCCCCGACCATCGCGCTGGCGCTCTGGAAGCCGGACGGCGACATCTTCCTGGTCGGCCTGTACCTGACGATCGCCGCGGTCGTGACGCTGGTCGCGCTGCTCTTCGTGCGCGAGACGAAGTCGAAGGACATCGCCGACGCCTGATCGGCGACCACTTGATCGACGGGAGGCCCGGTGCCAGCTGGCACCGGGCCTCCCGTCCGTCGTGTGCGCGACCCCACTGCGCGGCTCGCGCCGTCAACGCAGGTTGACGGATGTCGGTGCGTCAATGTAGGTTGACAGGCATGGATCGACCGACCATCACGAGCCTCGCGGCCGGAGCATCAGGGGACGACCCGTTCTCCGCCCTCGCCAACGTGCGGGAGCTGCGCCGTGAGCTCGACCGGACCGAAGAGCTCGCCGCGCGACGTGCCCGCACCGCCGGCGCCTCGTGGCAGGAGATCGCGACGCTGCTCGGTGTCAGCCGACAGGCAGTGCACAAGAAGTACGGCAGAAACTAGGAACACGATGAGCTTCCCCTTCGCACGCCCGAAGACCTCCGACGGCCCCCGCGCCACGTTCGGTCGCCTGCTGTCCTACCTGTTCGAGAACAAGCCCGCGATGGTCGTGATCATCGTGCTGAGCGTCCTCGGTGCGGGAGCCTCGCTCGCGCAGCCGCTCCTGGTCAACCAGGTCATCACCGCGGTGCAGCAGGGCAACACCCTCAGCACGCTCGTGTGGCTGCTGGTCGGGCTCGTCATCGTCGCGGGGGTGCTGAACGGCGTGCAGCACTTCCTGCTGCAGCGTGCGGGCGAGGGCGTCGTACTCTCCACCCGCCGCAAGCTCATCGCCCGCATCCTCAACCTGCCGATCTCGGAGTTCGACACGCGGCGCACCGGTGACCTGGTGTCCCGCGTCGGCAGCGACACCACGCTCCTGCGCGCCGTCCTGACCCAGGGGCTGATCGAGTCGATCGGCGGCGCGCTCACGTTCATCGGCGCCATCATCGCGATGGCGATCATCGACCCGCTGCTGCTCGGCATCGTGATCGTGATCGTCCTGATCGCCATCGTCGTCGTCGGCGGGCTGAGCCGCCGCATCCGGGTCGCTTCGAAGCGTGCACAGGAGAAGGTCGGCGACCTCACCGCGGCCGTCGAACGCGGGATCGGCGCGGTCCGCACCATCCGAGCAGCCGGCGCCACCGAACGCGAGGTGCGCGAGGTCGACGGCCACGCGACCGAGGCCTACAAGCGGGGCCTCGACATCGCCAAGATGTCCGCGTTCGTCGTCCCCGTCGCGAGCATCGTCATGCAGGTCGCGTTCATCGCCGTCCTGGGCGTCGGCGGGGCACAGGTCGCCGCCGGCACCATCACCATCGCGACGCTCATCACGTTCATCCTGCTGCTCTTCATGATGATCATGCCGCTCGGCCAGGCGATGGGCGCGGCCGTGGCCGTCGCCCAGGCGCTCGGCGCGCTCGGCCGGATCGAGGAGATCCTGCACCTGCCGACCGAGTCCCAGGACGACGAGTCGGTCCGGCCCGCCGCAGCGGTCGCCACCGA
The DNA here is from genome assembly GCF_030209645.1 of Curtobacterium sp. ME-Dv--P-122a. Taxonomy (NCBI): domain Bacteria; kingdom Bacillati; phylum Actinomycetota; class Actinomycetes; order Micrococcales; family Microbacteriaceae; genus Curtobacterium; species Curtobacterium sp. ME-Dv--P-122a. The sequence continues at coordinate 27,456 of NZ_JARVRO010000012.1, read as the reverse complement.
CGACGCCATCGCGTTCGAGCACGTCTCGTTCCGGTACCGCGCCCAGGCGGACGCCTCGGGTGCGGACGGCGCGGTCGCGTCCGACCCCGCGGACCGTCCAGGAGGCCCGGATCGCGTCGACGACGAGCGCCCGGCCGACGACGTGGTGCTCCACGACGTGTCGTTCCGGGTGCCCCGCGGCTCGCGTGTTGCACTCGTGGGTCCGTCCGGTGCCGGCAAGTCGACGACCCTGGCGCTGATCGAGCGGTTCTACGACCCCACCGACGGCGTGATCCGCCTGGGTGGCATCGACGTCCGCGGCATGGACCGCGACGAGCTCCGGGCTCAGATCGGCTACGTCGAGCAGGATGCCCCCGTGCTCGCCGGCACGATCCGCGCCAACCTGCTGCTCGGGTCGCCGAACGCCACCGAGGACGACTGCGTCCGGGTGCTCGAGGCGGTCAACCTCGGCGAGGTCCTGCACCGCGATCCCCGCGGTCTCGACGCGCAGGTCGGTGAGGACGGCGTGATGCTCTCCGGTGGCGAACGACAGCGCCTGGCCATCGCCCGCGCGCTGCTCGCCGCTCCCCCGATCCTGCTGCTCGACGAGTCGACGTCGTCACTCGACGGGGTCAACGAGCAGAAGATGCGGCTCGCGATCGACGCCGTCGCCGAGGACCGCACCCTGCTCGTGATCGCCCACCGGCTGTCGACGGTGGTCGACTCCGACGTGATCGTCGTGCTCGAGCACGGCCGCGTCGTCGGCAGCGGCACGCACTCCGAGCTCGTCGAGTCGACGCCGCTCTACCGCGACCTGGCGAAGCACCAGCTGCTGGTGTGATTGCCGGTACGGCCGCGAGTACCGCGGCCGTACCGTCGATCCGGGCCCGGGCCCGGGCTCGGGCTCGGGCTCGGACTCGGGCTCTGGCTCAGGCGGCGAAGGGGTCCGGCGTCAGCACGTAGACGGTCTCGAGGTACTCCTCGATGCCCTCGTGCGACCCCTCGCGGCCGAGGCCGGAGGACTTCACGCCGCCGAACGGGAACGCCGCATTCGAGACGACGCCCGTGTTCAGCCCGAGCATCCCCGTCTCCAGACGCTCGGCGAGCCGCTGACCGCGCCGGAAGTCGGTCGTGAAGGCGTAGGCGATCAGCCCGTACTCGGTGTCGTTGGCGAGCCGGATCCCCTCGTCCTCGGTGCTGAAGCGCGTGACCGAGGCGACCGGTCCGAAGATCTCCGTCGTCATGATCTCCGAGCCGGGCTGCACGTCGTCGATCACCGTCGCCTCGTAGAAGGTGCCCGGACGGTCGATCCGGTTGCCGCCGGTGACGAGCCGGGCACCGCGACCGAGGGCGTCGTCGACGAGCGAGGCGGCCTTGTCCACGGCACGGTCGTCGATGAGCGGTCCGAGCGTCGTGCCGTCCTCGGTGCCCCGGCCGACGCGCAGGGCGTCCACCTTCGCGGTGAGGGCCGCGACGAACGCGTCGGCGATGCCGTCCTGCACGAAGAACCGGTTCGCGGCGGTGCAGGCCTCGCCCGTGTTGCGGAACTTCGCGAGCATCGCCGCGTCCACCGCCTCGTCGAGATCGGCGTCGTCGAACACGAGCAGCGGAGCGTTGCCGCCGAGCTCCATGCTCGTCTTGAGCACGTTGTCCGCCGCCTGCTTGAGGAGCGCCGAACCGACCGGGGTCGAACCGGTGAACGTCAGCTTGCGCAGGCGCGGGTCGGCGATGATCGGCTCCGACAGTCCCTTGGCGTCACTCGACGGGATCACGTTGAGCACGCCGTCCGGCAGCCCGGCACGGCGGAACAGCTCGACCAGGAACAGGGTCGTCAGCGGGGTGAGGTCGGCCGGCTTCGCGACCACCGTGCAGCCGGCGGCCAGGGCCGGGCCGATCTTCCGCGTCGCCATGGCGAGCGGGAAGTTCCACGGGGTGATCGCGTACACGGGGCCGACCGGACGCTTCAGCACGATCGCGCGGCCGGTGCCCTCGGGGTTCGTGCGGTAGTCGCCGGTGATGCGGACCGCTTCCTCCGAGAACCACCGCAGGAACTCGCCGCCGTAGACGACCTCACCGCGGGCCTCGGCCAGGGGCTTGCCCATCTCGAGCGACATCAGGGCCGCGAGGTCGTCGGCGTGCTCGTGCACCAGGTCGAAGGCCCGGCGCAGGATGTCCGAGCGCGTGCGTGGGGCCGTCGCCGCCCACGACTCCTGCACCGCGGCGGCTGCGTCGAGGGCCGCGAGGCCGTCCTCGGGGGAGGCGTCGGCGACCTCGGCCAGGACGGCACCGGTCGACGGGTCGTGCACGGCGAAGGTGGACCCGCTCGACGAGGCGCGCCAGGTGCCGCCGATGAAGAGTCCGGTGGGGACGCCCTCGACGCGGACGTGCTCGTCGGCGACGGTGGTGGTGGTTTCGTTCGTGATGGTGTCGGTCACAGTCGTGCTCCTCCTGGGTTCGCGAGGCCCTCGTCCATGTCGCTGCGGTCGACGTGTCCGCCGACCGCCCGGATCTCGTCGAGCGCCCGGGCGCTGCGCTCGACGTCGACGCCGGCCACCAGGTCCTCGTACACGGCGACGTCGAGGCCCGCGGCACGGGCGTCGAGCGCCGAGGCACGGACGCAGTGGTCGGTCGCGATGCCGACGACGTCGACCGTGTGCACGCGGCGCTCGGCGAGCACCTCGGCCAGCGGGACGCCCGCCTCGGTCCTGGCCTGGAACGCCGAGTAGTCCGGCGTCCCCTGCCCCTTGCGGACGTCGACGTCGATCAGTGCGGTGTCGAGATCGGGGTGGTACTCGGCACCGGGCGTGCCGGCGACGCAGTGCACCGGCCACGTGTCGACGAAGTCGGGTCCGTCGGGCCCGGCGAAGTGTCCGCCGTTGTCGTCGTCGCCGTGGTGCCAGTCGCGGGACGCCACGATCAGGTCGTACTCGTCCCCGTGCCGACCGAGGAACGCGGTGATGCGCTTCGCGAGCGCCGCTCCCCCGGTGACCGCGAGCGCACCGCCCTCGGTGAAGTCGTTCTGAACGTCCACGACGAGCAGTGCTCTTGCCATGGGTCCATCCAACACCCGTCGGCTCAGGAGCCGGTGAGCTTGCTCCCGCACGAGTACGTCGCGGCGGTCACCGCATCGAGTGCCGGCAGTGCTGCTGCACGCGGCGATCCGATGGCGTAGAAGGCGAAGGTCAGCCGCGACCCGTCGGCGGCGTCGATGTAGCCGCCGAGGGTGTTCGCGCTGTCGATCCAGCCCGTCTTGGCGTGCACCTTGCCGCGAGCGACCGCGTTCGCGCCGGTGAACCGGCTGGCCAGGGTGCCGGACTGGCCGGACACCGGCAGGGCGTTCGCGAGCGTGCCGAGGCCCTTCGCGCCGGAGGCGACCTGCACCATGAGGTGTGCGACGAACTCCGGCGACACGGCGTTCGAGGCACTCTCGCCCGAGCCGTCCTTGATCACGATGCCGGCCGGGTCGAGGCCGTAGGAGCGCAGTGCCGACTGGTACACGGACGACAGCGACGCCGCCGAGCCGTTCGACCCGGACTCCTTCGAGGACACCCGGGCGAGCATCTCGGCCAGGGTGTTGTCCGAGTTCGGGATCATCTGCCCGATGAGCGTCGACACCGGCTGCGACGACACCGTGGCGATCGTCTCGGTGCCGGTGGTCGCCCGCTTGACGATCTGCGCGGACGAGGCGCCGGCGACGCCAGCGTTCGCCAGTGCCGTCCGGAAGGCGATGCCGGCGCGTCCGACCGGGTCCTCCGACCGGGGCGAGGTCGCCGCTGCGGGGTTCGCCCGGTCACCGTCGACCATGAGCGCCGTGACCTTCGGCTGGTACCCGATGGTGCGCTCGGACACCGGCCACGTGGGGTCCCAGGCGTCGGCGTCGCTCCAGTACGAGTCGTCGGTGACGATCGTGGTGACCGGGGTGTCGCCGACCTTCGCCTTCACCTGCTGCGCGAGCTGGGCGAGGGTCGGGGCGCCCGGGTACACCGTGCCGCCGCCGGCGGACAGCGTCGCGTCGCCGTGGCCGACCAGGGCGACGGTGTTCGCGGACTCCCGTGCGACGGTCGTCGGGATGCGGTGGTCGCCCCCGAGCACGGACAGCGCGGTCGCCGAGGTCAGGGTCTTCATGACGCTGCCGGTCTGGGCGGCCCGCTCGCCGTGCTTGGAGAACAGGACCTTGCCCGTCTTCGCGTCCATCACGTACCCCTCGAAGTCGCCGAGGCCGCTCGCCGACGCAGCCGTCGCGATCGAGCAGGTCCGGAGCGCGGACGGACCGGCGAGGTCGTCCGGCACCGCGCGGGCATCGGCGGTCGGGGTGGGGGACGGCTTCGTGGTCGGGCGCTTCGTGGTCGTCGTCCGGTCCGGAGCCGAGGACGCGGTCCGGGTCGGGCTGGGCGCCGCAGCGGCCCGGGAGTCCGGGGTCGTGGCCGCAGCGACGGCGACGGCCCCACCGGAACCGACCACGAGCAGCGCCGCGAGACCACCGGCGATCCACGGGACCGGGCGTCGCGCGGCGGAGGCGCGCACCGCGGTGACGGCGGCGCGGAACCGCTCCGGGACGGAACGCGGGGTGGGCTGCTGCTCGGACATCGCGACCGATCCTACGGAACTGCGGCAGGAGCCTCCAGGCCGGATCCGGGATCCGTGGCGGACGGGCGCCGGATCAGGGAGCCGTGACGGGACCGTCGGCCGGGTACCGGACCCCGACCTGGCGTCGTGCCTCGTCCAGCACCGCCATGATCGCGACGGTCTCGTCCGGGTCCATCGGGCCGCCGTCGTGGCGGCCCGACGTGATCATCGCCTCGAAGGCGCGGGCCTCGTGCTCGTAGCCGGCGAGCTCCTCGCGGCCGTCGAACTCCTCGACGACGGCACCGTCGCGGTCACGGATCCGCCAAGTGGTCGGCGTGTACCAGGTGGCGTCGAGGTCGATGCGGCCGGTCTCGCCGATGATCGACGCGGTGTTCGGGCTCCGCAGGTCCATCCCGAAGTGGATCATCGACTGCGCACCTCCCTCGTGCGTCATGACCAGGCCCATCTGCTCGTCGACGCCCTGCTCGCTCAGCGTCCCGGCTGCGACCAACGCGGTCGGCACCCCGAGCACGTCCACGGCGAAGGACACCGGGTAGATCCCGAGGTCGAGCATCGCTCCCCCGCCGAGTGCCGGGTCGCGCAACCGGTGGCCGGGGTCCGTCGGGAGCGCCTGGTGGTGGGTCGCCTCGACCGCCATCGGGCGGCCGATCCGGCCCTCGGCGACGATCTCGCGGATCATCGCCATCTGGGGCAGGAACCGGGTCCACATCGCCTCCATCACCGCGACGCCCGCCTGCCGAGCCGCGTCGACGACCGTCCTGGCCTCGGCCGCGGTCATCGTGAAGGCCTTCTCGACCAGGACGTGCTTGCCCGCGCGGATCGCGAGCAGGGCGTCCTCGGCGTGCCGGACGTGCGGGGTCGCGACGTAGACCGCGTCGACGTCGTCGTCCGCCACCAGGTCCTCGTAGGAACCGTGGGCCCGCTCGATGCCGAACTCGGCGGCGAAGGCCTCGGCGTGTTCGCGGGTGCGGCTGCCCACGGCCGTGAACACGATGCCGGCCGCGGTGCAGTCACCCACGAAGGACCGTGCGATGCCTCCTGTGCCGATGACTCCCCAGCGAACCGTCATGGGTCCTGTCTACCAGCGCGGGGTGTGGCGCGGCTCGCGGCGGTCGTCAGCGGGGTCCGCGTCGGGCGGTCAGCGGCGGTGCCCGCTTCGGGTCGTCAGCGGCGGTGCTTGCCGAGCGCGGCGTCCGGGGCGGCCATCGGGTGGTTCCGGAACCAGCGCAGGAGCTCACGGGCACGGCTCGTGTCGGCGCTCGCATCGCCCTCGGCGAGGAACGAGTCGAAGCCGTCGGGCAGGTCGGCTTCGGCCTCCCGGTGGAACGCCATCTTCCACTCGCCGAAACGCCGGGTGTGGATGCGCTCCTCGACGAGCAGGCCGACGTCGGTGTGCCGCGGGTCGTCGATGATGCGCTGGTACGTCTCGAGCACGGCTGCCTCGGGGCCCTCGAGCAGCTGCATGAACCGGCCGTCCTTGTAGACGAGCAGACCGGACAGGCCGGACGCGGTGTTGCGGACCCGTGCGTGCTCGAGCAGTGCGTCGAGCCGCTCCTGGTCGAACACCTCGTTCGCTGCGCTCATGTAGACCAGGGACAGCAGCATGACGACCTCTCGGTGACGACGGAACGGGTTCGTGTCCCATCGTTGTCCGAGTGGCCCGGCAGGGGAATCCCCAGAACGGGGATCGTTCCCGCCCGCGCACCCGCGTCGAGGTTCGGGTCATCGACGCGAGCACACGGGTGTCGGGTCGTACGACCGGACTGATTCGGAGCCCCCGTCCGGGGGGTTTGGTCACTCCGTGTCGTAGGTGCGGACCCAGTCGATCTGCACGTGCCCCGGGTCGCCCCAGTTGCCGATCTGGAACATGTAGCGGTGCGGCGTGGTGGGCACGTTGCGCGGCACCGTGAACACGAGCTTGCCGTCGAGGTAGTACCGGATGATCTTCCCCGGCACCCACTCGGTCGTGTAGGTGTGCCAGTCGTTCCAGGACACCCGGGTGTTGTAGTGCTCGGTCCGCTTCTCGAGCCCCTGGAGCATCGAGTGGTGGAAGACGCGCGGTGAGCCGTTGAACTGGCCCTCCGGGTAGTTCAGCTCGCCGTCCGCCCAGGCGTTCGACGTCGGCCAGAGCATGACCGCGATCCCGTTGCCGTCACCACCGGTCGCCCGCGCACGGATGCTGAAGGTGCCGCCGACGTGTGACCAGGCGCCGGTGGGCGTGCCGAACGTTCCGGCAGCGCCGTGCTCCCCGTCCATCGCGACGTCCAGGTAGCCGTCGTGGGCGCTGATGAGCTTGTCCGAGTAGTACTTGCCGCCCGTGCCGTCGGGGTACGGCTGCCACGAGTTCCGGTACGTCTCGGCGAAGGGGCCGCCAGCTGCGGCGGGGGTGTCGAAGTCCTCGGAGAAGGTCGGCTCGCGGTCCGCGAGGTACGCGGGGCCGGTCGCGGACGCCGTCGGGGTCGCGGACGGACCGGTGCTCGGCGACGAGGTCGATGCGGACGTGGCACGGGACTCGGGCACGGCTGCCGCGGTGACCGCGAGGGCTCCGGCGGTGGCAGCGACCACGACGATGACCAGGACACGCTTCAGCACGGCGGCACCGCCGGTGGAGCGCTGGGCTGGTGGTCGGTCATCGTGTCCCCCGTTTCGCGGACAAGGTTAGCCCGCGAACGCGCCCGACGTCTGTCCCTCGGGCGAGGGACACGGGTTTCGTCCGGAATACGAAAACCCCGGTCAGAGCCACTTCGAGTGGGCCTGACCGGGGTGTTCACGGAGCCGCCTGTCGGAATCGAACCGACGACCTATTCATTACGAGTGAATCGCTCTACCGACTGAGCTAAGGCGGCGCACACTCCATATCCGGAGTGGCACGAGCAATGACTATACAGGTTCAGACGAGTGAACGCGAAACCAGCACGCCGAGCTCGGAGAAGGACCGTTCGAGCTCGTCGACCAGGTGTGTTCCGGCCTCGGAACCCGACCACTCCCACCACGCGTGGCGCAGGGCGGCGAGGGCGACGATGGCCGCGAGACCCGCGCGGCGGCGGAGTGCCTCGGCGTCGGCGGCGAGCTCCGGGTCGGCGTGTTCGAGCCGGCGCGCGACGGCCGTCTGCAGCTCCGCCTGGAACTCCTTCATGGACGCCATGCGACGGCTGAACAGCTCCGGGTTCGCGCGGAGCACCTGCTGCCGCTCCTCGATGAGCCCGCGCTCCTCGATCAGTTCCCGCGTGGAGTGCACGAGCAGCGTGCCGATGTCGGCGAGCAGGTCTCCGCTCGGACCACCGTCGACGAACGCCTGCAACACGGCGTCGTCGGGCAGCTGCGGGTCGTCCCCGAGGATCGCCTGCTCCTTGCTCGGGAAGTAGTTGAAGAACGTCCGGGGCGAGACGTCGGCCCGCCGGGAGATCTCGTCCACTGTCACCGCGCCGAGGCCGTCCTCGATGGCGATCCGGAGCGCAGCCTGCTGGATGGCGCGCCGGGTGGCGCGGCGCTTCCGTTCGCGCAGGCCGGGTTCAGCGTCGGGCATGCCGTGATTGTCGCACGCCGGGCCTCAGCGGCGGGCGCGGGCGATGGTGACGAGCAGTGCTTCGAGCGCCAGGAGTGCCGCCACGTTCGCCGCGATGCGCTGGCGCGCCAGGGCGACGGCATCGAGGACCTCGAGCGCGGCAGCGGGCGGTGTCGTCGGCAACGCGTGTTCGAGCTGGTCCTGCATGGCCAGGTTGACCGGTTCCGCCGGGGCTCCGAGCCCCAGCAGGAGCAGGTCGCGGTACAGGGACGAGACGTCGACCAGGATCCGGTCGAGGCCGTCACGCAGGCTGCGGGTCGCCCGGCGTTTCTGGTCGTCCTCGAGAGCACGGAGCTGCGACCGGAGCGCCGGCGGGATCGTCCCGCCGGGTTCGACCCCGAGCGAGCGCAGGGCTGCGTCGCGCTCTTCGGAGTCGCGCTGCTCGGTGATGGACTTGGCGTCCTCGTCGGCGACGGCGAGGAGTTCGGCGGCCGCCATGACCGCGTCACCCACGCTCCGCACACCGAGCACGGTCGTCAGGGTGCGGCGGCGACGGTCTCGGGCCGGCTCGCTCGTGGCCAGGCGCTGTGCCATGCCGATGTGGCTCTGCGCCTGACGAGCAGCATCCATCGCGAGGGCACGGTCGACACCGGTCCGGGCGACGAGCAGGTCGGCGACGGACTCGATGCCGGGCACGCGCAGGCGGACCGAGCGGACGCGTGACCGGATCGTCGGCAACAGGTCGGCCTCACTGGGGGCGCAGAGGATCCACACCGTGCGCTCCGGGGGTTCCTCGAGCGCCTTGAGCAGCAGGTTCGAGGTGCGCTCGGTCATGCGGTCGGCATCCTCGATGATGACGACCCGGTAGCGGCCGACCGACGGCGAGTAGTACGACGAGGTGACGAGCTGCCGGATCTCGTCGATGGTGATGATCACGCGCTGGGTCGTGAGCACCGAGACGTCGGGGTGGGTCTTCGCGGTGATCTGCCGCAGGGTGTGGTCGTCGTCGGGGCCGTTGCCCACGAGCGCCGCGGCGAAGGCGGTCGCCACGTTCGACCGACCCGACCCGGGCGGGCCGGTGATGAGCCACGAGTGCGTCATGCCGCCGGTGCCGTCGGTGGACTCGGCCGCGTTGCGCAGCGACGCGACCGCTTCTTCCTGCCCGGTCAGGCCGTCCCACACGCTCACGGGACCATCCTGTCAGTGACCACCGTCATGCCGGGTCGATCCCGACGAGCGGGGCGACCGCTCGACGGACCGCGTCCTGCACGGTGTCGGTCGGGGCCGAGGCGTCGACCACCAGGAAGCGCGCCGGCTCGGCCTCGGCCATCGCGAGGAAGGCCTGACGGACGGACTCGTGGAACGCGGCAGCCTCGGACTCGAGACGGTCGAAGGTGTCGCCCCGCGCCGCGGCCACCCGGGCGCGTCCGACGGTGACGTCGAGGTCGAGCAGGATCGTGAGGTCCGGTGCGAGACCGTCCGCTGCCCACTCCGAGACGGACCGGACCTGCTCGGCGCCGAGCCCGCGCGCGACGCCCTGGTAGGCGACGGACGAGTCGATGTAGCGGTCCTGCAGGACGACCTCGCCGCGTGCGATCGCCGGACGGACGACCGTCTCGACGTGCTGGGCTCGGTCGGCCGCGTACAGCAGCGCCTCGGCCCGGGGCGCGACGTGGCCCCGCTCGTGCAGGACCATCTGCCGGATCTGGACGCCGAGGTCGGTGCCGCCGGGCTCGCGGGTGCGGACCACGGTCCGACCGTGCGCACCGAGCCACGCCGAGAGCAGCTCCGCCTGGGTCGTCTTGCCCGCGCCGTCGCCGCCCTCGAGCGTGATGAAGCGACCGGTCACTTCTTCTTGGCCGCCGTCCGACGAGCCGGGGTCTTCTTCTTGACCGGCCCCTTGGCACGCTTGTCGGCGATGAGCTGGACCGCGCGGGCGTGGTCGACGGCTTCGACGTCCTCGCCCTTCGGGATGGTCGCGTTCGTCTCGCCGTCGGTGACGTACGGGCCGAACCGGCCGTCCTTCATCTTGATCGGCTTGCCGGACACCGGGTCGGCGTCGAACTCCTTGAGCGCGGCGCTCGCGGTGCGGTTGCCGCCGTACTTCGGCTGCGCGAACAGCTCGAGTGCACCGGGCAGGTCGATGTCGAAGATCGCGTCCTCGCCGGGCAGGGTCCGGGTGTCGGTCCCCTTCTTCAGGTACGGTCCGTACCTGCCGTTCTGCGCCGTGATGTCGTTGCCCGTCTCCGGGTCCTGGCCGACGACGCGGGGCAGGTCGAGGAGCTTCAGCGCGGTCTCGAGGTCGACGGTCTGCGGGTCCATCGACTTGAAGAGCGAAGCGGTGCGTTCCTTCGGCGCCGCGGCCTTCTTCGTCGTCTTCTTCGCAGGCGCCTTCTTGGCGGGGGCCTTCTTCGCCGTCGCCGTCGCCGAGGCCGTCTCGCTCGTCGCGGTCGCAGCAGCCGCGTCGGCCACGGGGGCCTCTGCCGCCGCTGGCGCTTCGACGACCTCGCCGGTCTTCGGGTCCACGGTGGGTTCGGGCTCCGGGGTGCGCTCCGTGACGTAGGGGCCGAAGCGGCCGTCCTTCGCCAGGACCTCTTTTCCGGTCTCCGGGTTGATCCCGACGACACGGTCGCCGATCACCGGGGCGTCGACGAGTTCCTTCGCCTTCTCGACGGTCAGTTCGTCGGGAGCGAGGTCCTCGGGCACGTTCACGCGCCGCGGCTTCTCGGGGTCGTCGCTCGGCACCTCGATGTAGGGGCCGTACCGACCGATCCGGAGCGTGAGGCCCGGAGCGAGCTCGACCGAGTTGATCTCGCGGGCGTCGATCTCACCGAGGTTGTCGATGACCGTCCGCAGGCCGCGCTGGTCGTCGTCGCCGCCCCCGAAGTAGAAGCCCTTGAGCCAGTCCACCCGGTCCGCGTCGCCGCGAGCGATGCGGTCGAGGTCTTCTTCCATCTCGGCGGTGAAGTCGTACTCCACGAGCTCGCCGAAGTACTCCTCGAGCAGGCGCACGACGCTGAACGCGATCCAGTTCGGCACCAGCTGCGTGCCGCGGAGCGAGACGTAGCCGCGGTCGATGATCGTCGGGCTGATCGTGGGGTAGGTCGACGGACGCCCGATCCCCAGCTCTTCCAGCGTCTTGATGAGGCTCGCCTCGGTGAAGCGCGGCGGCGGGGTGGTGTCGTGCCCCTTCGCCTCGACGTCGGTGACCGAGAGGTGCTCGCCCTGGGCCACGTTCGGCAGGGCGACGTCCTGACCGGCACGCTCGGAGGACTCGTGGCGGTCCTCGTCACGGCCTTCTTCGTAGGCGCTGAGGAAGCCGCGGAACGTGATGACGGTGCCGGAGGCGGTGAACTCGGCGTCCGTGCCGTTCGCGGTCGAGGCGATGCCCTCGACCGACTCGGTCGAGGAGATACCGAGCACGATCGACGCGGTCGAACCCTTCGCGTCCGCCATCTGGGACGCGATGGTGCGCTTCCAGATGAGGTCGTAGAGGCGCCACTCGACACCGGTGAGGGTGCCCTGCAGGTCCTGCGGGGTACGGAAGGAGTCGCCGGCGGGACGGATCGCCTCGTGCGCCTCTTGCGCGTTCTTGCTCTTGCTCGCGTACAGGCGGGGCTTGTCGGGCACGGTGGCCGAGCCGTACAGGTCCGCTGCCTGCTTGCGGGCCGCGTCGATGGCCTGCTTCGAGAGCGAGACCGAGTCGGTACGGATGTAGGTGATGTAGCCGTTCTCGTACAGGGTCTGCGCAGCGCGAGCGGTCTGTCGCGGGGACAGACGGAGCTTGCGCGCGGCTTCCTGCTGGAGCGTCGACGTGGTGAACGGCGCGGCCGGGCGTCGCGTGTACGGCTTCGAGTCGACGCTGCGGACGGTGGCGTCGCCGGCGCGCTCGAGGACCGTGGTCAGCGACGCGGCAGCGGCCTCGTCGAGCCGGACGACGTCACCGCTGAGCGTGCCGCGGTCGTCGAAGTCACGGCCGGAGGCGACGCGGGTGCCGTGGATCCGGGCGAGTCGCGCCGAGAAGGAGGACTCGCCGGCCTTCTCGAACCGGGCGGAGAGGTCCCAGTAGTTGGCGGACACGAAGGCCAGGCGCTCGCGCTCGCGGTCGACGACGAGACGGGTGGCGGCGGACTGCACGCGGCCGGCGGACAGACCAGGGGCGACCTTGCGCCACAGGACCGGGGAGACCTCGTACCCGTACAGCCGGTCGAGGATGCGGCGGGTCTCCTGCGCGTCGACGAGGGCGGTGTCGAGCTCACGGGTGGCTTCCTGCGCGCGCTGGATCGCCTCCTTCGTGATCTCGTGGAAGACCATCCGCTTGACGGGGACCTTCGGCTTCAGGACCTGCAGCAGGTGCCACGCGATCGCTTCACCCTCGCGGTCTTCATCTGTTGCGAGGTAGAGCTCGTCGGCGTCCTTGAGGGCGCGTTTCAGCTCGGAGACGGTCTTCTTCTTGGCGTCGGACACGACGTAGTACGGCTCGAAGCCGTTGTCGACGTCCACCGAGAACTTGCCGAGGGAGCCCTTCTTGAGTTCGGGCGGCAGGTTCTTCGGCTCGACGAGGTCGCGGATGTGTCCGACCGAGGCCTGGACTTCGTATCCGTCACCGAGGTATTGCGCGATCGTCTTCGCCTTCGCAGGGCTCTCGACGATCACGAGCTTCTTCGTGCCTGGCACGTGTCTCCTTGATCGATGGTGCTGATCGGCCCTGGCCACGAGCGTGTCCGGGTCGACCGGGACATCGGTGACCGCGGGCCGACAGGCACACCATACACATAGTGTTCGGGCGGGTCGCCTGCCGGACCGGCCACCGCGAGTGCGCCGACGACGAACGGTCCGGTGCCCACGACCACGCGGACGCGGGCCGTGGTGGCGACGAGTTCGCAGGCGTCGAGGGCGGCCCCGTTCGCCGTGGCGATCCGGGTCGCGACCGCACACGGCTCCCCCGGTACCAGCCCGGTGGCGGCCGCCGCGGTGCCCACGGCGGCGGCGTCGGCGGCGCCCTGGGCGCGGAGGGCCTGCGTGCGGTGACCGGCGGCGGCGAGCGCCGTCGACCCGACGAGGACCCCCACGCCGAGGACCGCCACGAGCAGCACGGTCGCCGAGCCGCGTTGGCCGTCGGGGATCGTCACGTCACCCCCCTCGGGCCGCGGCGCACGCCGTCGCGGTCAGCGGGAGCGCCGCGAAGGGACCGGTCCCGCCGCGCGTGGCGTCGACGCAGACCATGTCACCGTCCGACCGGACGACGACCGAGACCCCCGGAGCGATCCGGTCGGCCGCGGACCGGCCCTCGTGCTCGTCGTCACGCCCGATCGCCCGGGCGGCGGTGGCTGCGGCGAGTTGCAGACGGCCCTGCGCGTCGACGACGAGGACGGCCGCGACGAGGGCGGTCAACACGATCGCCACCACGGGGAGCGCCACCGCGAACTCGACGGTCACGGAGCCGCGCTCACAGCGAGAGCGCGCCACGGACGAGGTCGGTGAGGATGGTCTGGACCTCGCCGGAGCGCATGACCGCGACGAGCACACCCGCGAAGGCCACGGCGGCGAGGATGACGACCGCGTACTCGGCGGTGGCTGATCCCCGGTCGTCCCGCAGCCGGGACGACCACCGGGCGACGAGGCGACGCGGGCGACGGTGGTGGCGGATGGCCCGACGGGTGCGGCGGTCGGGGGATGACGTGGTGCTCATGGAGTCCGTCCTTTCTGTTGGGTGGGACCAGCGTGTCCTGGCCGGGGTGTCGACGAAGCGGCCTCGGCGCCATCTGTGGAGAGGTCACGCGGCCCCGCCCACCGTGGAGGAGAGGACCCCGACCACCACGGGCACCACCCCCACGAGCACGAACGCCGGCAGGACGCAGACCCCGAGCGGCAGCACCAGTCGGACCGCCAGTCGTTCCGCCGCCACGAGCCCGTCGGCAGCGGCCTCGTCGCGCACGTCCTCGGCGGCGCGGCGGAGCAAGCCCGCGGCGGGCACCCCGGCGCGCCGGGCGAGGTCGAGGACCTCCCGCAGCCGGTGCACGTCCCCGGCGGGCGGGGCGGCTCCCGCGGACGCCTCGGCGACTGCCTGCCCGGCGGTGCTCCACGACCCGCCTCCGGCGACCGCCACGGCCCAGGCGTCGAGGAGCACCCCGGGGACCCGGCCGTCGGGGGTCGCGGAACGGACCAGCCGGGCGGTCCACCGTCGCCCGACCAGCACGAGGGCCGCCGCGGTGCACGAGCACGCCCAACCGGCCGGTGAGCCGACCAGGACCTCGACGGCACCGGCACCCCAGGTCGCACCGAGCCCCAACCCGAAGAGCGGCAGCGCGAGCACGACCCGGGCGCTCGTCCGCGGGCCCGCCAGGGCGACCCGGATCGCCCGGTCCGACGCTGCGGCGCGCCGGAGCGCGCCGGCGAGCCCGCGGAGGGTCTCCGCGACGGGCGCTCCCGTCCGGTCCGCCACGCGGAGGACGACGACGATGTCCTGCTGGGCGGGTCCTCCGACCCCGGGCAGCCCGCCGACGAGCCGCCAGGCCCGCGGCGGCGGGACGCCTGCCGCGACCAGCGTCGCCACCCGGTCGAGCACCCCGGCCACCCGCGCCGGGCCGTCGGGTGTGGGTCGTCTCACCGCAGCCCGTCCACCGGGCGCACCTCGAGCCTCCCGTCCGGGCCGACGCACAACGTGCCCACACCACCGAGCCGTCGCTGGCCTGCGCGTCGCTCCACGTGCAGGACCAGGTCGAAGGCGCTGACGGCCTGCCGGGCGAGCGCCTCGGCACCGAGGCCGGCGAGTGCCCCGAGCGCTTCGAGGCGCGCGGCCACGTCGGCGATGCCGTTGGCGTGCACGGTGCCGGCTCCCCCGTCGTGCCCGGTGTTCAGGGCGGAGAGGAGTTCGCGGACCTCGGCGCCGCGGCACTCCCCCACGACGATCCGGTCGGGGCGCATCCGCAGCGCCTCGCGCACGAGCCGGTCGAGGCCGAGCGCGCCGACCCCCTCGGCGTTCGCCTGCCGCGCCTCGAGCGCGACGACGTGCGGATGGGCGATCCGGAGCTCGGCGACGTCCTCCACCGTCACGATGCGCTCGTCGACGGGGACGTTCCCGAGCATCGCCGCGAGCAGGGTGGTCTTGCCGCTGCCGGTCGCGCCGGTGACCAGGACGTTCCGGCGTGCGGCGACGGCATCCTCGACGACCGACCGCGGGACGAACGCGAAGGTCCCGCCGCGCTCGAGGGTGGCGAGGGTGGGTCGATGGACCTGTGGCAGTCGGATCGACACCGCGGTGCCACCGACGGACACCGGAGCGAGGACGACGTGGACCCGGACGCCGTCGCCGTGCCGGACGTCCGCGCACGGGGTGGTCTCGTCGACGTGGCGGCCGCCGAGCGCGACGAGCCGCGTCGCGAGTTCGCGGGTACGTGCTTCGGTCAGTCGCGGCTGCACGGCTTCGAGGCCGGTGCCGCGGTCGACCCACGTCCCCACGCCACCGACCACCAGGACGTCCGTCACGGTGGCATCGGCCACCAGGGCGGCGAGTTCCTCGAACTCGACGACCACGGACGCCCGGCGACGAGCCGGAGGCGCTGCTCCGGGCAGGAACGGAGCCGACGGAGCATGCGCCCGCGCCGGTGCCGGTGCCGGTGCCGGTGCCGGTGCCGAGAACGCAGAGGATGTCGACGCGGACGGCGCCGACGCGCGGGGAAGCAGTGGAGCACGGTGCAGGGGCATGCCGCCGACGGTAGGGAGCACGTCAGCCCTCAGCCGGGACGGTCCCCACTTCTGTGGACAACATCGGAGCGCCCCACCAACGGACCGGTTTGTCCCCCGAAACGGAAAGCCGTACCCCGGTCGATGATGCGACACCGACGTGCTCGGGGTCGCCCACCACCCCCGCTTCCCGCTGCCGGACTGTGCGTAGCACCTGCTACGCAAGAACATGCAGAATGCATGCACGAGCATGGACCGGTCTGTCCACGCGACCGGCGTCCCTGCGCGGATCGGGGCACACGGCGGAGCCCGACGAGCCGCCATCGCTCGAGTCGGACCCCGGGAAACAGAAGAGGCGGCACCGGTTGGGGGGAACAGGTGCCGCCTTGACATCGAGGGATTGGGGGGAATCCGATTCGATGCCGCCGGAAACGAGTCCAGCGGGATCTACTGTACCCCACGATCGGCCCTCCAGGGCAACCCCGGACACGACCTCCGGGCGTGCCGCGCCCCGACCCGGCCGAGGGGTAGTCTCCGGATGCACGCAGGCACCGGCGACGGATGCTCGCACGCACCCGCCGCGGATGCACGCACGCATCCACGGCGGACGCACGCATGCATCCACGACGGATGCCACCAGAGGCCGCAACGACGCGAAAGGACATCGATGTCCACTCCGACCCAGACCGACCCCCGAGGCGACGACGGAGCGACCTTCGCACCGCCGCCCGAGTTCGTGGCCGACGCGGTCGCCGGCGAGGACCTCCACCGCGCAGCAGCAGCCGACCGCGAGGCGTTCTGGGCCGAGCAGTCCCGCTCCCTGCTCGACTGGCGCACCCCGTTCACGCAGACCCTGGACTGGTCGGGCGCCCCGTTCGCGAAGTGGTTCGCCGACGGCACGCTCAACGTCGCCGAGAACTGCCTCGACCGGCACGTCCGCGCGGGCAACGGCGACCGGGTCGCGATCCACTTCGAGGGCGCTCCCGGCGACACGCGCCGGATCACCTACGCCGAGCTGACCGCCGAGGTGCAGCGCGCCGCGAACATGCTCACCGACCTCGGCGTGGGCCAGGGCGACCGGGTGGTCGTCTATCTCCCACTCATCCCCGAAGCCGTCGTGACGATGCTCGCCGTCGCCCGCATCGGTGCCGTGCACTCGGTCGTCTTCGGCGGGTTCAGCGCGGAGAGCCTCCGTGCCCGCATCGAGGACGCCGGCGCGAAGCTCGTCGTCACCGCGGACGGCGGGTGGCGGCGCGGTGCCGTCTCACCGCTCAAGCCCGCCGTCGACGAGGCGCTGACCGGCGAGGGCACCGACACGGTCGAGCACGTCCTGGTCGTCAAGCGCGGCGGCAACGACATCGCCTGGAACGACCGCGACGTCTGGTGGCACGACGAGCTGGCGAAGGCGGCGCCGACCCACGAGGCCCAGGCGTTCCCCGCCGAGACCCCGCTGTTCATCCTGTACACCTCGGGCACGACCGGGAAGCCGAAGGGCATCGTGCACACCTCCGGCGGCTACCTGACCCAGGCGGCGTACACGCACAAGAACGTCTTCGACATGCACCCGGAGAAGGACGTCTACTGGTGCACCGCCGACATCGGCTGGATCACCGGCCACTCCTACGTCGTCTACGGCCCGCTCGCCAACGGCGTCACCCAGGTGCTCTACGAGGGCACCCCCGACGAGCCGAAGCCCGGCCGCTGGTGGGACCTCGTCGACGCGTACGGCGTCACCGTCCTGTACACCGCACCCACGGCGGTCCGTGCGGCGATGAAGGCCGGCCGCGAGATCCCGGAGGCGCGCAGCCTCGAGACCCTCCGCCTGCTCGGCAGCGTCGGCGAACCGATCAACCCCGAGGCGTGGCAGTGGTACCGCCAGGTCATCGGCCACGACCGCACGCCGATCGTCGACACGTGGTGGCAGACCGAGACCGGCGCCATCATGATCTCCGCGCTGCCCGGCGTCACGAAGCTCAAGCCCGGCGCCGCGCAGACGCCCCTGCCGGGCATCGTCGCCGAGATCGTCGACGACGACGGCAACCGTGCCGAACCCGGCGAGAGCGGCTACCTCACGATCACCGAGCCGTGGCCGTCGATGGCGCGCGGGATCTGGAACGACCCGGACCGGTTCGTCGAGACGTACTGGTCGCGGTTCCCCGGCCGCTACTTCGCCGGCGACGGCGCGCGGCTCGACGGGCAGGGCGACATCTGGGTACAGGGGCGCGTCGACGACGTCATGAACGTCTCGGGACACCGCCTGTCGACGGCTGAGATCGAGTCCGCCCTGGTCGGCCACGAGGGCGTCGCCGAGGCTGCCGTGGTCGGGGCCGCCGACGAGACCACCGGGCAGGCCGTCGTCGCCTTCGTCATCCTGACGGCCGAGGCCGCCGCAGACGTCGACCGCGAGACCGCCTCCGCGGAGCTCCGCAACTGGGTCGGCAAGCGGATCGGCGCGATCGCGAAGCCGCGCCAGGTCGTCATCGTGCCGGAGCTGCCGAAGACACGCTCCGGCAAGATCATGCGGCGACTCCTCCGCGACGCGGCCGAGGGCCGCCGCATCGGCGACACGACGACGCTCGCCGACCCGACGATCATGGCGACCATCGCGGAACTGATGTAGTCCCGCCAGACGGAAGCAGGGCCTCCAGTCAGATACAGACTGGAGGCCCTGCTCACGTTCGTTCCGTCGGTCGCTGCCGTCAGGCGGTGAGTTCCACCACCAGCTCCACCTCGACCGGCGCGTCCAGCGGGAGCACGGCGACGCCCACCGCGCTGCGCGCGTGGACGCCGGCGTCGCCGAAGACCTCGCCGACCAGCGTCGACGCGCCGTTCGCGACACCGGGCTGGCCGGTGAACGACGGGTCCGACGCGACGAAGACCGTGACCTTGACGACTCGGGCCACGCGGTCGAGCGAACCGGCGACCGACTGCACGGCGGCCAGGGCGTTCAGTGCGGCCACACGAGCCTGCGCGGCAGCGGTCTCGGCGTCGACGTCGGTGCCGACCTTGCCGGTCACGGGCAGGGCGCCGTCGACGAACGGCAGCTGGCCCGCCGTGTAGACGTACTGGCCCGTCACGACGGCGGGCACGTAGGCGGCGACGGGCGCGGCGACCGCGGGGATCGTCAGGCCCAGTTCAGTGAGCCGGTCGGAGACGCTCATGCGTCGGCCTTGGGGCGCTTCAGGTAGGCGACGAGACCGCCCTCGGGCCCGGTGACGATCTGGACCAGCTCCCAGCCCTCGTCCCCGTAGTTGTTGAGGATCGCGGTGGTGTTGTGGATCATCAGCGGCGTGGTGAAGTACTCCCAGCGAGTCATGCGGTTCCTTGCCAGCCTTTCAGTCGGGGGTGTCGTTTAGGCTGCATCCTATGTCTGCCCAGAAGACGTCTGCATCGCGGACCAAGCCCGTCTCAGCAGTCGGCGCCTTCATCGGATTCGTCGGGTTCAGTGCCCTCGCCGGCCTGCTCGTCACGATCGGGGTCACCCCGGCCATCGCCGTCGCCGGTGTCACGACGACGTCCACGATCGGTGTGTTCGAGTCCCTCCCGGAGTACATCGAGATCGGTGACCTGCCGCAGCGCAACGAGCTGTACGCGTACTCGGGCGGCAAGTCCGTGCACTTCGCCACCCTGTACGACCAGAACCGCCAAGAGCTGAAGTTCGACCAGATCAGCGATCAGCTGAAGAACGCGGCGATCGACGGCGAGGACAAGCGCTTCTACGACCACGGCGGCGTCGACATGACGTCGCTCATCCGCGCCGGTGTGGGCAGCATCGCGGGCGGACTCGGCGACTCGGGTGGAGGGTCGACGCTGACCATGCAGCTCGTCCGCAACATCAAGATGAACGAAGCCCTGAACCTCCCCACCAAGAAGGAGCAGGAGAAGGCCTACAACGAGGCCGTCGAGCAGACCATCCCCCGCAAGCTGGAGGAGATGAAGCTCGCGATCGGGCTGGCAAAGAAGTACTCCAAGAAGGAGATCCTCACCGCTTACCTGAACATCGCCTACTTCGGCGACCAGACCTACGGCGTGCAGGCCGCGGCGCAGCACTACTACAACAAGAGCGCGACCGACCTGACCCCGGCCGAGGCCGCGTCGCTCATCGCGATCGTGCAGTACCCCGAGGCGCGCAACCTGTCGAGCCCGAAGAAGTACGACGCCAACGTCGCCCGGCGCAACGTCGTGCTCCGTTCGATGTACGACCAGAAGAACCTCACCGAGGCCGAGTACCGCAAGGCCCGCCAGTCGAAGCCGGCGGACTACGTGCACCTGACGCAGCCGTCGCAGGGCTGCCGTGCCTCGGTCGGCGACGGGTCGCAGTTCTTCTGCGACTACGCCAAGAAGGTCGTGCTCGAGATGTCGCAGCTCGGCTCGTCGCAGAAGGCTCGCGACACCGCCTGGCGCAACGGCGGGTACAAGATCCAGACGACGCTGAACATCGACCTGAACGCCGAGCAGAAGCGTCTCGTCAACACGTACGACAACAAGGCCGAGACGAACCTGGCCCTGGGCGCCACGCTGAACTCGATCGAGGCAGGCTCCGGCCGCATCGTCACGATGGCACAGAACAAGGACTTCGACGAGTCGTTGAAGTCCGCGCCGACATCGACGTCCCTGAACTACAGCGTCGACGAGAAGTACGGCAGCGCCAAGGGCTTCCAGACGGGCTCGACCTACAAGCTCTTCACCCTGCTCGCGTGGCTGCAGGCCGGGCACGGGCTGAACGAGGTCGTCAGTGGCGCGCCGCGTGACATGTCAACGGGGTGGACCCAGTGCGGCCAGCCGTACTACGTCGGAGGCGGATACCGGCCGAAGAACGACAGTCCCGGCGAGAGCGGCAACTACACCGTCGCCGCGGCGACGGCGCAGTCCATCAACCTGGCGTTCCTCAACATGGCGCAGAAGCTCGACCTCTGCGACATCAAGAAGGTCGCCGAATCCCTCGGCGTCCACCGTGCGGACGGCGGAGAGCTCCTCTCCAACCCATCGTCGGTCCTCGGCATCAACGAGATCGCGCCCATGACGATGGCCGCCGCGTACGCCGCTGTCGCGAACAACGGCATCTACTGCAAGCCGATCGCCATCGACCAGATCACCTCGCCGTCCGGCAAGAAGCTCGGCGGACAGACCAAGGACTGCAAGCAGGCGATCGACCCCGAGGTCGCTCACGCCGCCATCTACGCCATGAAGGGCACGATCGCCAACGGCACCGCTCGCGGCGCACAGACCCCGGACGGCATGCAGCTGTTCGGCAAGACGGGTACGACTGACGACGGCAACCAGATCTGGCTGGTCGGCTCGAGCTCGCGTGTCGCCACCGCCTACTGGCAGGGCAACACCGACGGCAAGCTCACGAACCTCCGCAACTTCAGCAACGGGGTGAGCGGCACCTACGCCGCCAGCCGTGCGGACGTGTGGCGGCAGGCGCAGACGCCGGTCAACGCGATCTACCCAGCGGGTCCGTTCACCGACCCGAACACCTCGGCGCTCCGCGGCAACGCCAAGGCACTGCCGAACCTGCAGGGCAAGACGGCGGACGAGGCCCGCGCGGCCATCTCGGGCGCCGGGTTCACGTACGTCGACGGCGGCGCGCGTCCCGGCACGGGGAACCCCGGTTCCGTGACCTCGACGTCCCCGGCGGCGGGTGCGCTCCTGTCCTCGGGCTCGAGCGTCACCGTCTACACGTCCGACGGCACCCAGGCGACCGTTCCGGAGATCGGCGGCGACTCCCTCGGGGACGCCCGCTCGGCCCTGAACGATGCCGGGTTCACGAGCGTCAACCTCGCCGACAGCTACGCCAAGGGCGGCGGTGGCAAGACCTGCAAGGTCGCCGCGGTCGAGCCGGCGATCAACGCCACGGCGAACAAGAACGACAACGTGACGATCCAGCTCTACGGCGACAAGAACGGCAAGGCGCCCAAGGACTGCAAGTGACCCGCGGTCGCACCGCACTCGGCGTCCTCGCTGCCGGCGCGGCCGTCGGAGCTGCTTCGGCGGCGTGGGGCTCGCTCGTCGAGCGGCGTCGCTTCGGGATCCGGTGGGAGACCGTCCCGGTGCTCCCGCCGGGATCCCGTGACGTCACCGTCCTGCACCTCTCCGACATCCACATGGCCCCGTGGCAGGCCGACAAGCAGCAGTGGCTGCGCGACCTGAGCCTGGTTGAACCGGACTTCATCGTGAACACCGGGGACAACCTCGGCCACGCGACCGCGAACGCCGCCGTGGAGTACGCGCTCGAGCCGTTCCGCGGGGTGCCCGGTGTCTTCGCCTACGGGTCGAACGACTTCTTCGGGCCCTCCCCGCGCAACCCGCTCAAGTACTTCTCGGGGCCGAGCCGGATGCACAAGGCTGCGGAGCCCGTCGGTCTCGACATCGATCGGCAGACGGCGTTCTTCGAGTCGCTCGGCTGGCTCGACCTGAACGACCAGGCGCACGCGATCGAACTCCGCGGCTCCCGGTTCGAGCTGTTCGGCACCTCGGACGCGCACCGCGACTGGGACCGCCTCGACCTGCTCCCCACCAACGTCGACGAGATGCGCAGCGACGTGCCGTGGTCCGAGGACGAGGACGGCCCCGCACCGGTCGCGATCGGTGTCACGCACGCGCCGTACCGTCGCGTGCTCGATGCCTTCGTGACGCAGGGTGCCGACATCATCTTCGCCGGGCACACCCACGGCGGTCAGGTGGCGGTCCCCGGGGTCGGCGCGCTCGTCACGAACAGCGACCTCCCCCGCCGCTACGCCAGCGGATTGCACAAGTGGGAGCACCGCAACCACTGGTCGTGGCTCGAGGTCTCCGCGGGCCTCGGCACCTCGATCTACGCGCCCGTCCGGTTCGCCTGCCGGCCCGAGGCCGTCGTGGTCACCCTGACGGCACGGGCTTCCTGAGCCGACGCGCCCGGGAGTTCGCCGGATGGTCGTGAGCATCCCCGATCATCGGATAGTATTGTCTGGTTGCTCCGGTACGGAGTGATCACACCGCGGGGTGTGGCGCAGCTTGGTAGCGCGCCTCGTTCGGGACGAGGAGGTCGCAGGTTCAAATCCTGTCACCCCGACACTGTGTTGAGACAGTACGAAGAAGGCCCTGGTTCTCCGGAACCAGGGCCTTCTGCTTTCCCCGGGTGCATCTCGGCTGCCCGATGGGTCGCACGACCCAGTCAGCCGTTCCCCGACCCATCGCGAGCAGCCCTCCCGCTACGCTCGCAAGCGCCATGCAGAACGACCATCCCCTCGCCGCCGTGCTCGTCGCGATCGCCGCCGAGTTCCCCGACATCGCGGACGACCCGGCCCTGGCGCAGAGCCTGACCGAGAACGTCTCGTCGATGATCGCCGAGGCCCACGAGCGCTACGCCGCGGGAACCGACGGCAGCGTCGTGAGCCACGCGTTCCTCGACCCCGAGCACCTGGCGACCGGCAGTCTGCACGCCGAGCACGCCCAGCACCCGGCCGGCGCCATGCTCGCGGCGGAGATGCTGTTCGACGCCTACCTGCCGGTCTTCGTCGACGAGGTCGGCGCGGCGTCCACCGCCGAGGTCCTGCGCGCCACCAGGGCCCTGCACGCCGGCATCTGGAGCCGGTTCCCGGCCGGGGCGGTCGCGTACACGGAGGCACTGCGCCAACGCCTCACCACGGCGCACCTGGACTCCCGGACGCAGATCGCCCGGGACCTGCACGACCGCGTCGCCCACGGCATCCTCGCCGGGCTGCAGCGCCTCGACCTCGTCCTGCTGACGGATCCGCCGGCGGACGAACGAGCCGATCAGCTCGACGACGCAGCGCGGTTGCTCCGGAGCGCACTCGGCGACGTCCAGGACCTCGCAGTGAGCCTGCACGCCCGGGTCGGGGATGCCCTGCTCGACGACGCGCTCCGACGGCACGTGCGCGACCTGTTCCCCGACGACGACCTCCTGTCCATCGAGTCGACCGGTGTCGCCGGTCCCCTGCCGAACTGGCAGGCCGAGGAAGCGCTGACGATCCTGCTCGAGGCGCTCACGAACCGCAGCAAGCACGCGCGTGGATCGACGGCTTCGGTGCGCTTCCTCTGGTCACCCGCAGCGCTGGTGGTGACGGTCGCCGATGACGGCCCGGGCTTCGACGTGGAGCGCGACGCCGACGGCCGCCTCGGCCAGCAGACCATGCGCGAGCGTGCGGCGGTGATCGGCGCCCGGCTCGACGTCGAGAGCGTCCGCGGCAGCCGAGACCACGGCACCACCGTCCGACTGACCATCCCGAGGGGCACCCTGTGACCGTCACCCACGTCGCCATCGTCGACGACCACCGGCTCTTCCGCGAAGGACTCGCCACGATCCTGGCCGCGGTCCCCACGATCCGCGTCGTCGCACACGGCGAACGACCGTCAGAGGTGCTCGACTCCCCCGAGGCCGCCGCGATCGACGTCCTGCTGCTCGACGTCGAGCTGGACGGCCCGCCGGCACGGACGACGATCGCCACGGTCCGCCGCACCCGCCCGGACATCCGGGTGGTGGTGCTCACGATGCACCGGGACGCCGTCCTCCGCCGCACCCTGCTCGATGCCGGCGCGGTCGACTTCGTCACGAAGGACACCCCGAGCCGCGAACTCGTCGACCGGATCGCCCGCGCAGCCCACGCCGATGCGGCACCGGTCACGTTCCCGGTCGACCTCGTGACCGAGGCCCGAGCCGGCTCACCGTTGAGCGACCGCGAGCTCGAGGTCCTGCGACTCCTCGCCGCCGCGCGCACCAACGCCGAGATCGCCGCCGACCTGCAGCTCGCGATCGGCACCGTCAAGCGGCACGTCTACAACGTCTTCCGCAAGCTCGACGTCGGTTCCCGCGTCGGGGCGGTGGCCGCAGCCACGCGCCTGGGCCTGCTCACCTGAGGCACCACGGAACTTCGTGAGCAGGAATGGTCGGGTGCCCAGCGGACACCCGACCATTCCTGCTCACGAAGCGAACGAACTCGACGAAGCGACCCGGACTAGCCGACGGACGACGCCCCGGCGCCAGCAGCAGCACCCGCGGGCACGAGCGTGCCGGCCGCGTGCAGCCCGGCCACGACGTCGAGCGCCTGGTGCCGGTACCGTGCCTGCGCGGCACCGGGCGAGACGATCACGCCGTTCGCCCCGGTCGAGGCAACGAGTGCGTTGATCTTCTCCGCGACCTGCTCGGCGTTGCCGTAGGCCTGACGCTCGGTGCGGGCCGCGATGAACCGACGCTCGAGGTCGTTGAACTCGTACGCACGCGCCTCGTCCATCGAGACCGGCTCGGGCTTCCGGCCCGAGCGCATCCGGATGAAGGAGATCATGCCCGGGGCGCTCTGCTCGTCGATGACGGCGGGGTCCTCGTCGGTGACGACCTGCACACCGATCAGCGCGTTCGGCGTCTGCCGGAAGCGCGACGGACGGAACGAGTCGCGGTACAGGGCGAGTGCCGCCTCGGTGTTGTCCGACGCGAAGTGGTGGGCGAAGGCGAACGAGATGCCGAGCGCACCGGCGACCTGGGCGCTGTAGCCGGAGGACCCGAGCAGCCAGAACTCCGGCACGTCGCCGTAGCCCGGTACGGCGCGGATGCCGGCGAGCGGGTTCTCCGCGCCCATGCCGGTGAAGAACCCGATCAGGTCGGCCAGGCGGTCCGGGAAGTCGTCGACGTCGAGTCGGTCCGTGCGGCGGAGGGCCATCGCCGTCGCGCCGTCGGTGCCGGGAGCGCGCCCGAGCCCGAGGTCGACCCGGTCGCCGTACAGCGCACGGAGCGTTCCGAACTGCTCGGCGACGACGAGCGGCGCGTGGTTGGGCAGCATGACGCCACCGGACCCAATGCGGATGGTCGAGGTGGCCGCGCCCACGGCGCTCAGCAACACCGCCGGGGCCGAGGACGTGATGCCCGGCATCCCGTGGTGCTCGGCGACCCAGAACCGCTCGTACCCGAGCTGCTCGGCGTGCACGGCCATGTCGATGGACCCCTGCAGGGCCTCGGTGTTGGACTGGCCGTACTCGCGGGTGGCCAGGTCGAGGACGGACAGGTGCAGGGTGTCGTCGGTCATGTGGTCACCAACGCGCACCGGCGCACGTGCATTCCTGTGCACGCGACGGACTGGAGGCCCGTGGCGGCGCCGCCACGGGCCTCCAGTCCGTCAGCTGGGTGCGGACCGGACGCACGCCGGCACGAGCGGTCAGGCGCCGTCGAGGCGGCCGCCGGACTCCGTCAGGTAGCAGTTGGCGCAGAGCGACTCGTAGGCGACGTCGACGCCGTCGATCGCGACCTGGGAGCCGTCGAAGACGAACCGGCCGTCGACCGTGCGGGCGTTGAAGACCGCCTTGCGGCCGCAGCGGCAGATGGTCTTCAGCTCTTCGAGGGAGTGCGCGACCTCGAGCAGGCGGGCGCTGCCGGGGAACGCCTCGGTGCGGAAGTCCGTGCGGATGCCGTAGGTGATGACCGGGATCTCGTCGAGCACCGCGATGCGCAGCAGGTCGTCGACCTGCCGCGGGGTGAGGAACTGCGCCTCGTCGACGAGCACGCAGCTGACGGGCCGCACCATGCCGTCCAGGCGGTCCGACTCGGGGTCGACGGCGCCGGCGGCGGAGACGGCCTGGCGCACGTCGGCGTCCGGCGAGAACACGATGTCGACGGTCCGGGTGACGCCGAGGCGGGAGACGATCTCACGGTCGCCCTTGGTGTCCACCGCGGGCTTGGCGAGCAGCACCCGGTGCCCGCGCTCCTCGTAGTTGTAGGCGGCCTGCAGCAAGCCCGTGCTCTTGCCGCTGTTCATCGCGCCGTAGCGGAAGTAGAGCTTCGCCACTACGCGAGGAACCCGTCCTCGGCGGCCCGACGGATGAGGTCGGACTTCTTCGAGGCGGGGCGGCCCACCTTGCTGTACTTCTCGCGCACGCGACGCAGGTAGGTCTTGGCGGTCTCGTACTGCACGTTCATCTGCGCGGCGACCTCGTTCGTCGAGTAGCCGGACACGTAGAGCCGCAGCGCCTCTTCCTCACCGGCGCTGAGCTTCGGCCGCTGGTGCGCGGCGGCACCCGTCGGCAGCGGACGCCACTCGCGGGGCTGCGGGGTCTCGCGGGCGACGCCCATGATCTCGCGGGCGACGTCCATGACCTCGCGCATCGGGAGCGACTTCGACAGGAACGCCGCGGCGCCGGCGGCCAGGGCGCGGTCTCGGGACTCACGGCTGTCGACGCTCGAGAGCACGATGACCTTCGCCCCCGCGGCACGGCAGGTGCGGACGCGGGCCTCGATCGAGACCGGTTCCTTGAGCTGGAAGTCCAGGAACACCAGGTCGGTCGGGAAGCTGTCGCTGTGGACCATCTCGAGCCAGGTGTGCGCGGTCAGGGCCAGGTCGAAGTCGAACGCGTTCACCGCGATCCAGCTCGACAGGCTGTCCAGCAGCACCTCGTGGTCGTCGAGGATGGCCAGCCGCACACGTCGTGCTCCCGGGTTCGGGAGGGACGGCGACCCCTCCGAGAGCCTGTTCGGGTCAGTGCTGGTCATAGGAGAACCTTAGTGCGAGGGCGGAAGGGCGGACCGCGACGTCGAGGTCGGGGAACGTCACGCGGAGGACGGCGAAGTAGGGGTCGAAGGTGCGGTGGATGCCGATGTCGGAGTCCGCGACGGCGAGCTCCACGTCGACGGACACACGAGCGGGTGCGGGTGCCTGCGCGGGCCGGGCCGCCGGGGCTGCCCGAGCCGCGGCGGCCGCGGGGGCAGCCGGGGC